>NZ_JBHUUU010000004.1:0-526610 GCF_042670865.1 Rhodococcus sp. NPDC057135 | reverse complement strand
GAGACAGCCCTTGCGGGTGCGGCCCTCTTCTTGTGTCAGTGATTAGACAGCGCGCACATTGGTGGCCTGAGGACCCTTCTGGCCCTGGCCAACCTCGAACTCCACACGCTGGTTCTCGTCGAGCGACTTGTAGCCGTTGCCCGAGATTTCAGAGTAATGAACGAACACGTCCGGTGTTCCGTCGTCGGGAGCGATGAAACCAAAGCCCTTTTCGCCGTTGAACCACTTCACGATGCCCTGTGCCATACCGATACTCCCTACAAACTCGATCCGGGCCCTCACATCGAAGTCCCGATCTCGATATGTCTATCCTCCCATGCCGCGCAAGTCGAACGGTGGGCGACGTGCAGAAGCGAGTTTGTCAGGGGCCGACAAGGAGGAGGGATACCGATCTTCAGCACTTGTCTGATCAATCCGTCGACGGCCTGGACTCGTGGCTCGCATGCCAGCCTGCGGGGCTAGACCAGCGAGAAGCTGCCCAGCTGTGTTCTCGCGCTCGGATCGCTCGAAGTCGACAACGTAGGGACCCCACGGGAGCTGAGGGTGGGCTAACCTCTCATTCGCTGTGCCCTCGGCGCGCGCAGCAGACGCCGAGTAGGAGAGTGCGCACGTGTACGGAACGATTCGCGAATCACCCACGACTGCTGACCTTGTGGATCAGCTCAATCGCCGTGGATTCTTCGGTGTCGGCGCAGCGGCGGCGGCGGCCATGCTTGCGGGTTGTTCGACGTCGTCAGATGCCGCTGACGCCGGCGAGCAACGCCAGGTGATCAACGCGCTCGGGACCACGACGATCTCGGGAAAGCCGGAAAGGATCGTTGTTGCCAGCGACTTCACGGATCTCGAATTCCTGCTCTCGCTCGGCGTTCACCCAGTCGCCTACGGCAATACTGGAGCGTGGGACCGCGGCGCTCTGCCGTGGCAGAGTACCGCTGGGATAGCTGATCTCGAAAGCTTCGACACCACAGGCGAAATCAACCCGGAAATCATCGCGCGCTACTCGCCGGACCTCATCATCGGAATGAAGACCTATCTCGAACCGGCGGCTGAGAAGCTCAGTCAGATCGCGCCTGTCGTGGCGTTGGACTGGACCACGTCGTGGCGTGACGGCGTCGCCACGGTCGGGCAGGCCGCTTTTGTCGACGAGGCCGCTACCGCAGCGATCGCCCGGACCGACGCTCTCATCGCCGATACCGCCGCTTCGCTGAACGGTTTGGGTGGCAAGGCGATCATGATCGGCTCGATGTACGGCGACCAGTTGTACGTGCAAGGTGATGCCAGTGCGCCCGGGGTTCTGCTGCGCGAACTCGGACTCAACTATCGCGGATACAACGCCGAGCAGATGGCTGCGCTGTCGATGGAGCAGGCCGAAGTACTCGCGCCCGCAGACATTCTGCTCAGCCTCGCCTCTGATCCGGAGGCGACTGCGAGGTTGGAGAACTTCGCAGTCTTCCAGAACCTCCCCGCGGTGAAGGCGCGAGCCTACGCGCCTGTCGAACTTCTGCTCTCGAATGCCTTCGTCGACAATTTCGGTCCACTGAGCGCACCCTACGCTTTGCCGCAGCTCGCCGAGGTCTTGACCGGACTCGCGGCAGGCCAGGGGAAACAGCTCGCCTGACCTCGCTTCCGAGCCTGCGGACGCTACCTCGGCCTAGCATCGAGACATGGTGGACATAGATCTGACGGGCCGCGCCGCAGTAGTCGGCGGATCACAACCGCTGCGAGCGATACTCGAAACACCCACTACCCCCGGCCCGTGGCCGGGGGTAGTGATGATTCACGAGGCCTTCGGGCTCGAAGAGGTAATGCAGCGGCAAGCCAAGCGACTGGCCGCAGCTGGGTTCTTGACGCTCGCCGTCGACCTGTACAGCGCGGGTGGGGCGAAGCGGTGCCTCGTGCCCACCATGACGTCGATGCTTCGAGGGCACGGCAAGGCGTTCACCGACATCGAAGTCGCTCGCAGTTGGCTGGTGGAATCCCCGGATTGCACCGGAAAGATCGGTGTCATCGGATTCTGTATGGGTGGTGGCTTCGCGATGGTCAGCGCCGGAGATTTCGACGCCGCCTCGGTCAACTACGGCCAGCTTCCACGCAAACTCGATGAGGCCGTCGTGGATTCGTGCCCGGTCGTCGGGAGCTTCGGAGGCAAGGACTTCTCGCTCCGCGGCGCCGCAACGAAACTGGAGACGGCGCTCAGCAATGCCGGTATCGAGAACGACGTCAAGGAGTACCCCACAGCCGGCCACGCGTTCCTCAACGACGCGGAGGCCGGACCCAAGGTCCTTCGTCCGCTGGAGCGAATCCTCGGAATCGGTCCCGATCCTGTTGCAGCGCAGGATGCCTGGAAACGCATCGACTCGTTCTTCGAGCGTCACCTGGCCTGATCAGCGACTGGTCCTCTCGCCCCCGTTGACTGCCAATACCTGACCGGTGATCTGCCGGGCACCCGGTGAGGCAAGGAAGTGGACGGCCGACGCGATGTCGTCCGGCGTTCCGGCGCGCTTGGTGCTGGTGGATTCGATCAACATCGCGCGACGATCGTCCGTCAGAAAATCTCGGAAGAACTCGGTGTCAGCGATGTAACCGGGGGAGACGATGTTCGCCGTGATGCCTTCGGGGCCCAGTTCGGCGGCCAGATCGATATTCCACGTCGCAACTGCGGCTTTGGCGGCGCCGTACGCACCCGCACCCTTGTCGGCGGCGATCGATCCGATGGTGATGACGGCACCGCCGCTGGGAATTCGATCGCGAACTGCGGCCGTGGTCAACACTGCCGAGATCAGATTGGAGTCCAGATTGGCACGCCACGCCGCGGCCAGGGATTCCAGATCTGACGGTGCTTCGCGGTCGAAGTCCGTGTTGCCACCGGCGCAGTGAACGACGACGTCGATGGTTCCGGGAAGCGAATCCTGCAGTTGTTTCAGGTCTTTCGGGTCGGAGTTGTCACACGTCACGGCGTGAACATCGGCCCCCAACGCCTGTGCGGTCTTTTCGAGTGTTTCTGTGCGTCGGCCGGTGACAAAGACTGTGTCTCCGTCTCGGGCGAACGCTGCCGCTACTGCGCGCCCGATCCCTGTTCCGCCGCCGGTTACCAGAACTGTGCGTGTCATGTCTACCTCCGTGAGCTACGTTTAGACCTATACGAAGAACGTATCATTTAGAGCTAAACGAGGTGTGCAGTGGTGGGCGACTACAACCCGGACGACGCGGTGGACGCGGTTGCGTTGGCCTGGCTTCGCGAAAGGCCGGGCACGCCCGTAGAAGGTATCGGCATCGTGACCAGGCTGTGGATGTGCGCCAAGCTGCTGGGGGAAGATCGCCGACGGGTACTGGCCTCGGCCGGCGCGGATACGGCGACACTGGATCTACTCAGTGTCCTGCGGCGATCCGGCGAGCCGTATCAGTTGACGACTCGCCAGATCACCGAGCAGACCGGAGTCACGGCCGGTGCGATCTCGCAGCGACTCGCGCGCGCGGAGAACGCGGGTCTGGTGGAGAGATCTCCCGCCGCGGAGGGGTCACGAATTGTGCTCGTGACACTCACCGCCGCCGGCCACGAGCTGGTGGAGCAATTGGTGGACCGAGTTCTCGGACGTGAAGCCGAACTGACGTCGATTCTTTCCGAGCAGCAGCAGGCCGAACTCACCGACCTGTTGCGTGTCTTTCTCGACGGTCTACGAGGCGAGCTCGGAGACCCCGGCGTTGCACACGTCGGGGCTTGATCAGGACAGGCGCTCGAAGACCGCAGCCAAGCCCTGCCCGCCGCCGATGCACATCGTCTCGAGGCCGTAACGCGCTTCGCGACGGTCCATCTCGCGCAACAGGGTGGCCAGGATTCGTCCACCCGTGGCACCGACCGGATGCCCGAGGGAGATGCCGGAGCCGTTGGGGTTGATGCGCGGGTCGTCGGGTTCGAGCTTCCAGGTCCGCAGGACTGCAAGTGCCTGTGCCGCAAAGGCTTCGTTGAGTTCGATGACATCCATGTCGGCCAGGGTCAGTCCGAGGCGGCCGAGTGCCTTCTCCGACGCCGACACGGGGCCGATGCCCATGGTGCGCGGGGGAACGCCCGCAACGCTCCAACTCGCCAGGCGTGCGAGCGGTCGCAGTCCGAGCGCACGGGCCTTGTCGACGGTGGTGACGATCGCCAGTGCTGCGCCGTCGTTCTGCCCGCTGGCATTACCTGCGGTGACAGTGGAGTCGGGGTCGATCTTTCCGCGCATGGGTCGAAGGCGCGCAAGCGATTCCATCGAGGTGTCGGCGCGCGGATGCTCGTCGGTGTCGACGAGGAGGGCCTCACCCTTGCGCTGCGGAACGGATACCGGAACGATTTCCTCGGCGAAGACGCCGTTCTTCTGTGCTGCGACGGCACGCTGATGGGACTGCACCGCGAGTGCGTCCTGATCTTCGCGGCTGATGGAGAACTCGGCGCGCAGGTTCTCTGCCGTTTCGATCATTCCGCCGGGGACCGGGAAGTCGCGTCCACCGGCTGTGATGCGGGCGCGGGCCAGACGATCGTTGAGTGCAACACCCTCACCCTTGACGCCCCAACGCATTCCGGTCGCGTAGAACTCGGCCTGGCTCATCGATTCGGCACCGCCGGCGAGGACCAGATCACTGCCACCGGACTGAACCTGCATGACAGCCTGGATGATTGCCTGCAACCCCGACCCGCACCGGCGATCGACCTGCATGCCGGGAACGTCCACACCTAGACCGGCGTTCAGCGCCGCGATGCGTCCGATCGCCGGAGCCTCACCGTTCGGTGAAGCCTGGCCGAGGATGACATCGTCGATCTCCGCGCCGGAAATGCCGGTACGCGTGACGAGTTCGGTGATCAGCGTCGAGGCGAGATCTTCCGGGGCAACGTCGCGGAATACACCGCCGAAGCGGCCGACAGGGGTGCGGAGCGGTTCACAGATGACAACGTCAGGCATTGGTTCTTCCTTGGGTCTGCCCGGTCAGCGAGTAGCTGCCGAGTGATTGTTGGACGACTGAGTACGTCCGAGATCGACGGAGATGGCGTCTGCGGTGGCGACTGCGGCCGGAACCAGTTCATCGCGAACAGCTTCGGCGCTGTAGCGGGCAGCCTGGGTGGAGATGTTGACGGCCGCGACCACGTCACCGGTTGCGTCCCGGATGGGTGCGGCGAGCGAGCGCAGACCTTCTTCGAGTTCTTGATCGACTATCGCGAATCCGTCGGCGCGAATCTTCTCGAGTTCGGCGCGCAGTCCGTCGGACGTGGAGATGGTCTTGCCGGTCAGGCGGGCGAAGGACACTCGGGCGAGGTATGCGTCCAATGCGTCGTCGGGTAGGCCCGCGAGCAGGACCCTGCCCATGGACGTCGCATAGGCGGGAAAGCGCGTGCCGATGGTGATGGACACCGTCATGATGCGGCTGACCGGAACTCGGGCCACGTAGACGACGTCGTCACCGTCGAGGATCGACACGGACGTGGATTCACGGACCTTGGCGGACAAGGCTTCCAGATGCGGCCCGGCGATCTCGGGGAGAGACAGACTGGACAGGTAGCTGTAGCCGAGTTCGAGGACGCGAGGCGTCAACCAGAACACCGAACCGTCAGTACGTACGTATTCGAGTTCGACGAGTGTGAGCAGGAAGCGGCGAGCGGTCGCACGCGTGAGATCGGTGTGCCTGGCAACCTCGCTGAGGGTGCGACGCGGGTGCTCACCGTCGAAAGCCTTGATGACGGAAAGCCCACGGGCCAGCGACTGCACGTAGTCCGGGGACGGTCCCGGCGCCTGCTCGCTGCTGTTCTCACTCATGTTGTCTCGTTCTCCTCAGGTTCGGCCGAGAGGTCCGCGAGTGCTTGCTTTCCCAGCGCAAAAGCCAAGTTGCTGTTCGGCACACCCGCGTAGACCGCGGTATGGAGAAATACTTCCACGAGTTCGTCGGGATCGATCCCGGCGCGCAGCGCAGCGCGAATGTGCATGTCGAGTTCGTGTTCGTTGCCGACGGCAGTGAGGATCGCGAGGGTGAGGAGCCTGCGGGTGTGGTGATCGAGGCCGGGGCGTGACCAGATGTCACCCCACGCCGTGCGAGTGATGAAGTCCTGGAAAGGGGCCGTGAACTCGGTGGCACCGGCAATGGAACGGTCGACGTGGGCGTCGCCGAGCACCTGGCGTCGTACGGTCATGCCGGCCGACACCGCGGCGCTACGTTGGGCGAGCGCAGATGTGTGCGAGGCAATATGCGTGGCAAGTAGTTTGGTGACGCGCCCGGCCTGTTCGACGTTGGTGAGGTGTGCGCCCGGATCGACCACGTGCAGTACCGCATCGGCGATACCGTCGGCGATCGCGCTCAACGTCGCCGGAGGCGTCGCCGGATCCTGCTCGCCCGCGACGAGGAGCGTCGGAGCGACGATGCGGGCCAGGTCGGCGCGGCCGTCCCACACCGAAAGTGCCTCGCAGCAGGCGGCATAGCCTTCGTCGGGTGTAGCTTCGACCATCGCGACGTGACGGGCGACAAGCTCCGGATCGTTCTCGGCCAATCCCGGCGTGAACCAGCGTCCGACGACGGCGGCCGCGATGGACGCGATACCGTCCGCTCGGACAGCCTGAGCACGATCGATCCATGGCCGAGCCGGGGCGAACTGCGAGGACGTGCACATCAAGGTCAACGTCTCGACGCGAGTGGGGTGGTGTGCGGCGATCCACTGGCTGACGGCGCCGCCGAGGGAGAGCCCTACGAGATGTACGGACTCGAGTTCGAGCGTATCGAGGAGAGCGATGACATCGCCGGCAAGATCGGCAATGGAGTAGGGGCCGGCAGGTACCGGTGACTTGCCATGGCCGCGATGGTCGACGGCGATGACGCGGTAGCGATTCGACAGCGCGTGAATCTGCGGCTGCCACATGGACAGATCGGATCCGAGTGAACCCAGGAGAACTACTGCGGGAGCATCAGGATTGCCGGTCTGTTGAAAGTTGAGCGCGACGCTCATCGAGATCCTCCTGTAGGGCGTTCGGCGAGGGCACGGTCGACCAGATCGGTGGCGTGGCCCAGATAGTGTGCGGGGTCGAGTAGTTCGGCGATCTCCGCTTCGCTCAGGTGCTCGGCGATGGCGGGATCACGATCCAACCTGATTCCGGAAGTGGCTGCCGCTGTGACGATGTCGCGTGCTCGATCGGTGTGCGCGGACAGTGCCTTGGTGACCCGCTCGGCGAGAATCAGGCCACCGGTGATGTCGAGATTGCGTGCCATCGACTCGGTGTGCACTTGCAGGCCGGTGAGGCTGACGGAAAGCTGGTGCGCTGCTCCGCCTGCCAGACGCAGGAGTTCGGTGACGGTTTCCCACTCGGCGTGCCAGGGGCCTGCAGCGCGGGCGAATTCGTGATCCATGTTCGACAGGGCTGTGGCGACCAGTGCGGGAGCACGTCGCGCTGCGGCGCGGGCGGTGATGGCCGCGACGGGATTCTGCTTGTGCGGCATGGCCGATGAGCCGCCCGGAGCGCTTTCGGCGACCTCGGAGAGTTCGGTGGACGCCATGACGGTGATGTCAGTGGCGGGCTTGGAAACAGCGCCGGCGACGATACCGAGCGTGGTCGCGAGTTCTGCGATGGTCACGCGGTCGGTGTGCCAGGGAGTGACCTGCCTGGCCAGGCCGAGTTCGTCGGCCAGTGCATCGGCGATCCTGAGCCCGTCGGGATACAACGCAGCGAGTGTGCCTGCGGCGCCGCCGAACTGAACCGGCAACGTGGACAGCACGATCTCGAGGCGGATCGCGGCGGCGTCGAGTGCCGTGAACCAACTCGAGGCCAGGAGGCCGAAAGTGGTCGGAAGTGCCTGCTGGCCCAGAGTTCTCGCGACCATCGGAGTGGAGCGATGGAGGCGGGCGAGGTGTGCGGCGGAATCGGCGGCGCGTGTCAGGTCGGCAAGAACCACCGCGCCCGCGCGTCGCGTCAACAGCATGAGTGCACAGTCCATGATGTCCTGGCTGGTGGCTCCCGGATGCACCACGGAGGCAGGCACACCTTCCTGTCCCACCCTTTCGCGAAGCATCTTCACCAGCGGGATGACAGGGTTTCCACCGGCTGCCGACGCCCGGCCGAGCGCCACGATGTCCAGACCACCCGGTTGGGAGAGTTCGGCCGCAGCAGCAGCCACCGCGGCGCAATGTTCCCCGTCCGCCAATCCGACGGTGGCCATCGCGCAACTCAGCGCGGCTTCCACGTCGAGCAACGCGGTGACCCACGCCTGGTCGGACAGGTGTTCCGCTACTCGGGTGGCCCCGAACACCGGATCGAACAGTGCGCCGCGAGTGGGCATGTGTACTCCTCTTACAGTTCGAAGAAGGGCGTCTCGACGCCGTTCGCGTCCTCGTCCTGAACATAGACCGTCCAGGAGTACCCACCGTCGACCTTGGTTGCAACCAACTTCGCGCGTTCGGTTTCGCTCAGTGAAGACAGCACCGGATCTGTTGCGTGTGCGTCGGTGTCCTCGGGGAAGTACAAGCGGGTGACCAGGCGGTCGAGCATGCCGCGAGCGAAGACCGACACGTTGACGTGCGGGGCTTCGTCCACATCCGTTTCAGTCGGCTGCGCTCCGGGTTTGACGGTGTGAACCAGTGCGGTGCCTGTGGGATCCGCTGCGCTGCGGGCGAATCCGCGAAAACCCGTCGGAGTGAGGTCCACTGCGCCGCGGGGGTCGTCCGGATGGTTGAAGCGTCCGAGCGTATCGGCCTGCCATGTTTCGATCATCGCATCGGCGACCGGTGTGCGGGCGCCGTCGATCACCGTGATGGCCAGCGTGATTCGTCCGGAAGCGTCGGCCGGGGCGGCGTCGGGGCCGTCCGTCCAGGGGAGACCGATGTGCCAGTACGGTCCGACGGTCTGAGAGGGCGTGACCCCGAAGGGGGCGGTGGTGAAGTCGCCGGGGACGACGGGGTACGTAGGTGGTTGCCTGTCAGTCATCGTGGTCTTCCTCGTTCTCGAATACGGAGGCATTACGGCCGCGCAGGACGATGTCGAAGCGGAACCCGAGAGCCCAGTTGGGGACTGTGGCGTCGTAGTCGAAGACGCTGACCATGCGGTGACGTGCTGCTTCGGGTACCGCGTTGTAGATCGGGTCCTGGAAGAACATCGGATCATCGGGGAAGTACATCTGCGTCACGAGGCGCTGCGTGAATGCCGTGCCGAACAGCGAGAAATGGATGTGGGCCGGTCGCCAGGCGTTGTCGTGGTTCATCCACGGGTAGGCGCCGGGCTTGATCGTGGTGAAGCTGTAGTGGCCGTTCGCGTCGGTCACGCAGCGACCGAGCCCGTTGAAGAACGGGTCCAGTGGCGCGGGCCAGTTGTCGCCGGTGTGGCGGTAGCGTCCACCGGCGTTGGCCTGCCACACCTCGAGCAGTGTGTGGGGGACCGGCTTTCCGTCGCCGTCGAGTACGCGCCCGTGAACGACGATGCGCTGTCCCTGTGCTTCGCCGCCGTTGGCGATGGTCAGGTCGTTTTCGCCGGCTCCGACGCGATCTTCGCCGAATACCGGCCCGGTGAGCTCCGTGAGGCGCTGGGGGAGCAGCTTCAGCGGTTGCTTCGGGTGGCGAAGGGAAGTGGTCTTGTAGTCCGCGAAATCGGCCGGGGCGTTGACGCCAGTCGGCCGCTGGTACCTCGGCGGTAGATGCAGCATAGGGAACCTCGTCGTTCGGTTACGTGAAGGTGTTCGCAATGTGTACATGTGTTGCGCTCTGCGAACAGAATAGTTCGTGAATGTGACCCAGGCAATGCCGGGGGTGAAAAATGTTCGTGATGCGCACGGGGGTTCACAATACGTACGCGCCGCGCTACTGTGATCGACATGATGGACAAAGTCATTCCCACTGCTGCCGAGGCCGTCGCCGACGTGCCGGACGGCGTCACGATCGCTGTCGGAGGTTTCGGACTCGTCGGAGTGCCGGAAATCCTCATCGATGCGCTCCTCGAGCAGGGCGCGACATCACTCGAAACGGTGAGCAACAACTGCGGCACCGACGGGTTCGGGCTCGGAGTGCTTCTGGAGAAGGGGCGTATCCGTCGTACTGTCAGCTCGTACGTCGGCTCCAACAAGGAGTTCGCGCGTCAGTACCTTTCCGGTGAGCTGGAAGTCGAACTCACGCCGCAGGGCACGCTCGCCGAGCGCATGCGCGCCGGGGGAGCCGGCATCCCCGCGTTCTTCACCCCGGCCGGCGTCGGCACCCAGGTCGCCGACGGTGGCCTGCCACTGTGCTACGACGGCGACGGCGGCATCGCAGTTGCCAGTCCGCCCAAGGAAACTCGCGACTTCGACGGCGTCACCTATGTGATGGAGCGCGGCATCGTCGCCGACTACGCACTGGTTCACGCCTGGAAGGGTGACCGGCACGGCAACCTCGTCTATCGCGCGAGTACACAGAACTTCAATCCGGCTGCAGCAACGTCGGGTCGCATCACCATCGCGCAGGTCGAGCACCTCGTCGAGCCCGGCGAACTCGACCCCGCCGAGATCCACACGCCCGGCATTCACGTTCAGCGCGTTGTCCACGTCGGCCCGGTGACGGTCGGCATCGAGAATCGGACGGTACGAGCATGACTTCTGTACTACCCACCAAGCTCACCCGTGAAGAGATGGCGGCCCGCGTCGCGCGCGAACTCGAGGACGGGCAGTACGTGAACCTCGGCATCGGCATGCCGACGCTGGTTCCGAACTACCTCCCGACCGACATCACCGTCGTATTGCACTCGGAGAACGGCGTTCTGGGCGTGGGGCCGTACCCCACCGAGGACGAACTCGATCCCGAGCTGATCAATGCGGGCAAGGAGACCATCACCGTTCTTCCCGGTGCGTCGTTCTTCGATTCCTCCGCTTCGTTCGGCATGATCCGTGGCGGTCAGGTCGACGTTGCCGTTCTCGGTGCCATGCAGGTCAGTGCCACCGGCGATCTCGCGAACTGGATGATCCCCGGCCACATGGTCAAAGGCATGGGCGGCGCGATGGATCTGGTCCACGGCGCAAAGCGCGTCATCGTGATGATGGAGCACGTGTCGAAGAAGGGCGAGCACAAGATCGTCGAGGAGTGCTCACTTCCGTTGACCGGTAAGGGCTGCGTCCAGCGAATCATCACTGACATGGCCGTGATCGACGTGACTGACGACGGTCTCCGCCTGGTGGAGACGGCGCCGGGCATCGGCGTCGACGACGTGGTTGCTGCCACCGGCGCGAAACTGATTATCTGACAATTCGTTTCATTGAAGTACTCAGCCGCCGGGTCGTGACTTTCAACCGACCCGGCGGCTGCATTACGCCCCGACTTCGTTCAGTTCGCTCTCCACCGGAATCCAAAGTTCGAATCGTGCGACGGTGAAATCGTCGTTGTACTCGGTACGCATTATCTCGGGACCAGGCACGGAGTGAAAAGGGTTGGCCGGGAACCATTCCGTGTAGATGTCTCGCCACAGATACTGCACAGACTCGATTGCCGATCCGTCGGCGGTGAACACGGCCCACGTGTGTGCGTCGACCGAAAGCGCAGCGAAACCCGTGGGTGAAGGTTTGCCGGTGACCACTCCCAGGTAGTAATCCAGTTCTGTGCCTTCGGTTCTGGGATGCGCCAAATTGTCGACAACACTGACGATTCCCTCCGGTTCTTGATCGGACAGCTCGCGCAGCCCTCGCAGCGCGACCTTGTCCACGGTGCGGGTGAAATCTTCGATGGCAGAATTGGGGCCTTCGTGAACCAGCGGTACCCGGGTTTTGAATCCGACTACCGTCAAGGCAGGTTTGTCCACAAGCATGTAGTCCATCGGTGTGGCTCCTTCCAACGTCACGTGAATGACAAGCTTCGGTTGTGATTTGAGAACGGCGGGAGCGCGTTTGACTGCGCCGGGACTCACGCCGTGAAATGTGGTGAACGCTCGTGTGAAGGCTTCCGCGGACGAGTACCCGTACTTCACGGCTGTCTCCAACACTCCTGACCTGCTGACCGACAACTCCGCACCGGCCAGGGTGAGTCGACGACGACGGATGTACTCCGACACAGGAATGCCAGCGAGGGCCGAGAACATCCTTCGGAAGTGATACTCCGAGGTGGTTGCCAGCCTTGCCATCTCGGCTGTGTCGATCTCGCCGCTCAGATTGCCTTCGATGTATTCGAGCGCGCGGTTCAGTCCGTCGATCATCGTGTCTTCCTGTTCACGGGTTTCACGCTACGCAGATCGCCTCGGTCGTACCCGACTATCCGTGCCCGAAAAAGTAGGGCAGGAAATGCATCTGGACAACTCAGTTAATCATCATTATCTTGAATCGAACATCGTTGGTTGACCAGGAGGCACAGTGAGCACCCGTTTTCCGCAGGCTGAATTGACCGAGGTGCCCGAGGACATCGCCACCAAGATTCTCGAGATCCAGGAGAAGTCGGGGTTCGTGCCCAACGTCTTCCTGATGTTCGCTCGTCGCCCAGCCGAATTCCGGGCGTTCTTCGCGTACCACGACGCGATCATGCTCAGGGAAGATTCCGCGCTCACCAAGGGTGATCGAGAAATGATCGTCACCACGATCTCCGCGGCCAACAAATGTACGTACTGCGTTGTCGCGCACGGCGCGATTCTGCGAATTTACGAGAAGAAGCCGCTCGTTGCCGATCAGGTTGCGGTCAACTATCGCACCGCGGAGATCTCCGATCGTCAGCGCGCGATGCTCGACTTCGCCACCAAGGTGAACTCCGCCTCTCATGAAATCGCCGACGCCGATTTCGACGCTCTCCGTGAACACGGCTTCGGTGACGAGGATGCGTGGGACATTGCGGCGATCACTGCCTTTTTCGGCCTCAGTAACCGAATGGCGAGTTTTTCCGGCATGCTGCCCAATCCGGAGTTCTACCTGATGGGGCGGGTTCCAAGGTCCTGATTTCCGCTCGCCGAACACTAGCTCGCAACTTTTCGGACCGACCGGTCGTAACGTCTGGAACTCAGCCGACGAAGTAAAGGCTGTCCACGCCGGAATTGCCGTCTTCATAAAGAAGGCCGAAAGGTTGAGCGCTATGTCGGAGAAGTCCATCGCCCATTCTCGGAGGGTCCGCTCTGCGGCCGCCGGTGCCGTACTCGCTCTCGGATTGGCGGTGGGCGGCACGGGAATTGCATCGGCAGAACCGGAAACCGTGTGTACGCCGAGCGCAGATCCGCTGGTGACCTGCAGCGAGGAAGAAGTAGTTCCCACCACTGACGCCGACGCCGACGCGGCGACAAGCACCGAGACCGCGCCCGAGAAGGCCGAAGCCGGCGCTGCAGAAGCAGGTACTGCCGGAACCGCGGGGACGGACGCCGCAGCACTGGCGGAAGCCGAAGCAAAAGCCAAAGCCGCAGCCGACGCTGCAGCGAAGGCCGCCGAAGCAGCCGCAACAGCAGGGGTCGACTCGTCCGCAGCGACAGACACTTCGGTGAAGGCGACCGAGGCAATGACTCAGGCGAGCGTCGAGGCAACCAAGGCGGCGGTCGAGTCGACCCAGGCCAAGGCTGAGGCCGGAGCAGCAGAACAGTCTGCCAAGCAAGCCGAAGAGGCGGCCAAGGTTGCGGAGTCCGCTGCGGCCGACGCCAAAGAGGTAGCAAAAACAGCGCAGGCAGAAGCAGACGCTGCCGCAGCCAAGGCTGCCGAACTCGAGGAAGCTGCGAAGGCCGCCGGTTCGGGGACCAAGACCGAAGAGGCAGCAAAGGCGCGCGCCGAGGCCAACGCTCTGCAGGCCAAAGCAGATGAGGCGAAGGCTGCCGCAGATGCAAACGCCAAACTGGTAGCGGACAAGAACAAGGAAGCACAGGAAGCTCTCAAGAACTGGGACATCGCGAAGGCGATCTCCGCAAAGGCTCAGGCGCTGGCCGCCGCTTGGAATGCCAAGCAGCTCGCGATCACCGTCAAGGAAACTCAGAAGGTGGCCACCGCCGCCGAAACCACCGCCAAGGCAGCCGAGTCCGCGGCTGCAACCGAGGTAGAAGCTGCCACCGCCGCCCGTAAGGCCGCAGACGAAGCTGCTGTTACCGCAGCTTCTGCGCAGAAGGACGCCGACGCTGCACAGAAGGCCGCAGAGACGGCCCAGGCTGAGGCCGATGCTGCAGGGGAGGCGGCCACCGACAAGCGAGCAATCGCCGCCGAAAAGGCTGCCGAAGCTGCCAAGAAGGCTGAAGCTGCCGAAGCCGCGAGCAAGAAGGCACAGGATCTCTACCTGGCGGCCGAAGACGCGAAGGCCGCAGCCGACGTCGCAGCTGCAAAGGCCAAGGAAGCTCAGGCCGCAGCTGCAGCCGCAAAGGCCGAAGCGGATGCAGCGCAGAAGATCGTCGACGAGCTCAAGGCAAAGGGCGAGAAGGAGATCGACAACGGAACAGGCGTCGGCGGTGAAGTGATCATCGGTGAGCACACTGACGACGGTTCCGGAGTCACGAAGGTAGACGAGACCACCGCTGTAGTGAACAAGACCGGCGTGAAGCTGGTCGGCTACTACAACAACAAGGGCGCCTTCGACGTCGTCGACTACTACGTCACCGACGCCGACGGTGATCCGGCACTTGCCGGAAGCCTGCCCCCGGTCGATCTTGCTCTCGGTGACACTGCAAGTAGCACCAGCGGTAGCAGCAGTTCCAATCTGCCTGCTGTGCTGATCGGCGTCGGAGTCGTGGGCGCCGCAGCCGCAGCAGCTACGACGGTGGTTGTTCGTCGCAAGCGTCATGACGGTCCGGGCAGCACGTCTGCGTAGCGCCGGCCTCTCGGCGGTAGCGATCCTCGCACTCCTCGTATCCGGATGTTCGGGCGAGAACTCGGGATCGCTACCTGACCGCTCGCCGGTGCAGTCGCACATCGCGGCTGCACCGGCTTCGGTGAACGTCGACCCGGCCGAACCGGAACGGATTGAATTGAGGTCTGCGTCCGGGGCTACGTACCTGAGCAGTCCGTTGCACGCAGAGAAACTGATGCGCGGCGGCGAGAGTGGACAGCAGCTGAATCCGGTCGACGAGCTGCCGGTGTGGTGGGGCGAGAGCGGACTGCCGGGAACCTCGACCACACAGACCGTTGTTGTCGTCGGGCACAACTACACCACTCGCGAAGCACCGTTCCGAGCGCTACGCGTAGTGGAGCCAGGTGATCGCGTCCTGCTGGAAACACCGAACGGAGTGCTCGAGTACGACGTCGAAACCGTCGGGCCGCTGCACAAAGGTTCGCTGCTGGGTGCACACGAGTTGCGCGAATCCGTTCCGGGACGGCTGATTCTCGCCAATTGTGATGTCGTCGAGGGGGAGTCGACGCCCGACAACTACATCGTCGTCGCCCAGCTGGCAACGCACTGAATTCGCGACAGTGCAACAATGGGTGCATGGATTCTCTCGGTCTTCTCTCGGAACTGGTAGCCCTCGACACGGTCTCCGGAGAGGCAGCTCCCCAGCGCAGAGCCATGGATTCGATTGTCTCGTTGGTGCTCTCGCGTGCTCCGCAGGCAAAGGTGGAGTCGGATCTGACCGGCAATCATCCCTGGGCCTTGATCACCAACGAAGCAACACCCTCGGCGGCAAGACTGCTGTTCGCCTGCCACGTCGACACGGTGCCGGTGGGCACTGTCTCCGACTGGGAGTTCGATCCCTATGCCGCGCAGGTCGACGGCGAATTGTTCCTCGGCAGAGGAACATCGGACATGAAAGCCGGCCTTGTTGCCGCTACTGCCGCGGTTGTCGACGCCTTCGAACGTGGAGTTCCGGTCGCACTGCTGCTGACGAGCGACGAGGAAATCGGATCGCTCGGTGCGGTTCGTTCGGCCGACGCCGTAGCCAATCTCCAGGTCGGGGCAGTCATCGTTCCCGAGGCGACGGGCAATCGAATCAACCTGGGGCACCGCGGTGCACTGTGGCTCGAGGTATCCGTCAAAGGAAAAGCCGCGCACGGAAGTACGCCGCAGCGAGGAACAAACGCCGTCCTCAAACTGCTCGACGTCGTCGACCGAGCTCGACGTGAGCTTCCGCTGTCGTCGGACGCGTTCCTGGGTGCCGAAACCTGGAACCTCGGCTTGGTCGGCGGGGGTTCGGCTCCGAACATCGTGCCGGACAGTGCACGTGCGGTGATCGATCACCGCACGGTGGGAGACGGCGCAGACCTGCTCGCATGGTGGCGCGCCCAACCGGAGGTCGACTCGGTAGAGACGTCGATTCACCTGGGCGGTGTGCGTACCGACGCGTCGGATCCGTGGTTGGCCACCTTGCCGATCCCTGTTGCAACCGAACCGGTTTCGTACTTCACCGACGCTTCGGTGCTGGCAGCGGCCGCCCCAGGAGCTCCCGTCGTTATCTGGGGGCCGGGCACTCCCTCGCTGATGCATGCGGCCAACGAAAGCGTCACGGTCTCGGAACTGGACGATGCAATTGCTGCTTACGGTGCGGTGGCCGCTGCTTGGCCGACGGTGGACTGACGGACAATCAGTTCAGGAGCAAGCGCGATGTGGGCTGTCGACTCGGAAGAGTTGTTCATCGCCTGATCCAGAAGTCGCACAGCTTCTTCCGCGATTCTTTCCTGCGGCTGTCCGACGGTGGTCAACGGCGGATTGCACAGTTCGGAGAAGGGGATGTTGTCGAAACCGGTGACCAGAACGTCACCGGGGACGTCGATGCCCAATGCGTGGCAGGTCTGCAGCACGCCGAGCGCGATCAGGTCGTCGGCGCAGACCAAGGCGTCGGGGCGAGTCTTGCCGGTCAGGATGGTGTTGGACGCCGTGCGCCCCCATTCGATCGAATATTCGCCGAGTTGTGTCCACTCGTCACGAGTTTCGATGCCCATCCGATCCGCATGGCGGAAGAATCCGGCCCGGCGAAGTTCGGTCGACGAATTGGTCAGCTCGGAACTGATGAAGGCGGCCGATCGCGCGCCGCGCTCGGACAGATGCTCCATCACGAGTGATTGTGCGGCGTCGTCGTCGACACCGACCCAATCCGTTTGGGTATCCATGGCAAACCGGTCCAGTTGAACGACCGGAAGCGTTGCCGCGCTGGCTCGGACTGCTTCGGCACTCAATTCGCCGTGGCACGGGCTGATGATGATTCCGTCCACCTGCCGCGAGACGAGCGACTTCAGTCGCTGCGCTTCCACGTCGGGGTCGGAACGAGAATCGCACAGGAACAGTTGTAGTCCGCGCTGCGCGAGGACGTGTTCGACATTGACCACCAACGAAGTGAAGAAAGGGTTCGCGATACTCGGAACCACCATGCCGACGGTGTCAGTCCGATTACGACGCAGCGAGCTGGCGATGATGTTTCCCGAGTATCCGAGAGAATCCGCGGCTCGTTTGATCGTCGCTGCAAGCTCGTCCGAGACAGGGCGGGATCCGGACAGTGCCCGCGACACGGTGGCAGTCGACACCCCGGCCAGTTCCGCGACATCGCGAATGGTCGCCTTGCGCATGCATCCCCCCGTTTTCTGCTCGATTCGGGTCCGAGGTTATCGAACCGCACGGTCCAGTGTCCCGCATGTAACGCGATTAAGGCAATCGTTTACAAATTCGAATTGTGAAATCCTTGACACAACCCGGTGTTGATCGCATAACCTGCTAATTCATCAAGGCAATCGATTACATCGTGTGCAGATCTTGTGCATGGACATACAGCGCAAATCTTGCGCATGGAATGGGGTAGCTGAAGTGACCGCATCACCGCTCGGAGTCTTTCCGCCCAAGCCCTCGGCGTTGGCAGAGATGTTCACCGGCACGCCTTCTCTGATCGGGGCCATCCACCTCCCTGCTCTGCCGGGCAGCCCGCACTACACCGGGCAGCCAGTTTCGGAAATTGCTCGCTTCGCTGTGGAGGAAGCACACGCGTACGTCGACAACGGTTTCGACGGTGTGATCGTCGAAAATCACTGGGACATACCGTTCCTCAAGCCCGGTGAACACGGATACGAGACCGCCGCCAGCATGGGCGTCATCACGGCAGCGGTGGTCGGCGAGTTCGGCAAGGCCGTCGGCGTCAGCATCCTGTCCAACGCCGGCGAGTGCGGAGTGGCCGCAGCATGGGCGGCAGGCGCGAGTTTTGTGCGCGTCAATCAGTGGGCCAATGCCTACATTGCCAATGAGGGATTCATCGAGGGCCAGGCCGCCAAGACGACGCGCTTTCGCCATCGCATCGGCGCCGACCCGGTCCGGATCTTCGCTGACGTGCACGTCAAGCACGGTGCGCACGCCATTGTTGCGGACCGGACTGTCGCGGAGCAGACCGAAGACGCCGAGTTCTTCGACGCGGACGTCCTGATCGCGACGGGTTCGCGCACCGGTGACGCCGCTTCGGTCGACGAAGTGTCCGTGATCCGCGACAACACCGTTCTTCCGGTGATCATCGGATCCGGTATCACAGCCGCCAACGTCGCTGCACTGATGAAGGAATGCGACGGCGCCATAGTTGCATCTTCGGTGAAGGACAATGGACGCTGGTGGGGGCGGGTCGCAGGCGAGAAGGTTCGTGAACTGTCCCGGGCCGCAGGAAAGTAACCATGATTGTCTTTTGCGGATACGCCAACAACGATGTGACGGTACATGTTCCACATGTACCGGTGCTCGGAGAGCGCGTGCAGGCAACGGCCATCAGTCAGATCGACGGTGGAATGAATGCAAATGCTGCGGTATCCGCAGCCCGAATGGGCGCGCAGGTGATCTTTGCCGGTGCCGTGGGCCCGGATGCGCGGTCCACCGAGTTTCTCGACACTCTCGAGGCTGACGGTGTAGACACCAGCTGGGCGCCGCGAGATGCGTTCCTGTCGACGGCAGTTGTTCTCATCGCGCAGGATGGCGATCGCTCCATCATCAGTCAGGACGACCCGAACGATGCCGAACGCATCGCAGTTGTCATCACACGATTGGCCGCTGCCGGTGGTGGGCGACTGTTCCTCGACGGATACCGTGCGGTCTATCTCCCCGACGTACTGCCGGGAAGCGTAAGTCTGGTAATCGATCTGGACGGTTGTGAAAACAAGACCGCAGCGATGCGGGCGTTCGCACTCGCTGATCACGTGGTCGTAGGGCGCTCCCTGTGGGAAGGCGAGTTCGGGATCGATTTCGATCAGTGGCAGACACTGGCCGCCGAGCACAACACCCACCTGTTGGTGACCGACGGTTCGCGAGGTTGGACACTGGCTACACCGGACGGCGAGGTGACGAGCGAACCGGCAGTGGTGGTCGACGTCGTCGATGCAGTCGGGGCCGGTGATTGCTTCGGCGGAACGTACATAGCTTTCATCGATGCCGGGCGCTCACCGGTGGACGCCGCACGACTCGCGGGAGCCTCGGCTGCCTTGGCTTGCGCCACCGCAGGACCCCGCGGATGCCCCACCCGAGATGAATTGGACAGCTTCACAGCAACATTGACCCCTCACACCCTTTTGGAGACTCGATGATGAAACGTGCTTTGCCTCTGGCGCTGGGAGCTGCAGTCGCGCTCACGCTCACCGCTTGTGACTCGGCGTCGTCGAGTGACTCGAAAGACGCATCGGGTGGCTCGTCCGTCCCGCAGCCGACCCGGGTCGCCGAGAGCTGTGACGGGACGAACGGCAAGCTCAAGGTCGGTCTCGTGACCATCAACCTTCAGGCGCTGTACTTCAACCAGA
Source organism: Rhodococcus sp. NPDC057135 (assembly GCF_042670865.1). Classification (NCBI taxonomy): domain Bacteria; kingdom Bacillati; phylum Actinomycetota; class Actinomycetes; order Mycobacteriales; family Nocardiaceae; genus Rhodococcus; species Rhodococcus sp. NPDC057135. Next base: position 507,029 of record NZ_JBHUUU010000004.1, on the reverse strand, counting down.
TCAACAATGCCGCGAAGAACGTCGCGGACAAGGCAGGCGTCGACCTGCAGATCATCAGTGGCAACGACGATTCCGTCGCACAGGCCAATGCTTTCGACAATCTGATCGCCGCCGGTGTCGACGCGATCATCGTCGACGCGATCGACACGGACGGAATCAAGCCGTCGGTGGTCAAGGCCAAGAACGCGGGCATCCCGGTCGTCGCGGTCGACGCGACCATCGACGATCCGGCACTGTCGACTCAGGTCGGTACGGCCAACGCAGAGGGCGGTGCCAAGATCGGAAACACCTTGGCCGATGTCGCGAACAACACCGGAACGGTCGGTATCGTCGGCGCGCTCAACAGCACAGTCCAACTGGAGCGGCAGAAGGGCTTCACCGAGACCGTGACCGGCCGAGGAATGACCGTCGGCACCGTCGTGGACGGACGTAACATTCAGGAGAACGCACAGACCGCAGCGGAGAACCTGCTGACCGGCGGCGGCGACATGAAGTACGTCTACGCAACCGGTGAGCCGGCCTTGATCGGACTCGTCGCGGCGGTCAACAGTCAGAAGGCGCAGGATCGCATCGAAGCAGTCGGTTGGGATCTTTCGGATCAGGCGGTAGGCGGACTCAAAGCCGGTTGGCTTAAAGGCGTGGTCCAGCAGAACACCTTCGAATTCGGCCACGAGGCAATGAATTCGGCAATCGACCTGGCTTGTGGCCGCGGCGCTCCGGCAAACATCCCCGTTCCCACCCAGATCGTGACTCCGGAGAACGTCGCCGACTACATGTACTACTTGGAGAAGTAATCATGGCACCTCCACTGATCGAACTCTCGGGCATCACCAAGTCGTACGGACCGGTGAAGTCCCTTCAAGGAGTGGACCTTCGGCTGGCGAAGGGTGAAGTACTCGGAGTGGTCGGCGACAACGGCGCCGGTAAGTCCACTCTGATGAAGATTCTCGCCGGCGCGGTTCAGCACGACGGCGGTGAAATGCGCGTCAACGGTGAACCAGTACGCTTTTCGACGCCGCTCGACGCGCAGCAGAAGAAGATCGGAATCGTCTACCAGGACCTGGCTCTGTGCGACACGCTCGACGTCGCCAGCAACCTGTTCCTCGGCCGAGAACCGCGAAAAGGTCCCTTCCTCGACCGGCATGCCATGCACGAGAAGGCGGCTCACATTCTTGCCGACCTTCATGTCAAGGTGAAGTCGACCTACCAGGAGATCGGGCAGCTGTCCGGTGGACAGCGGCAAACCGTCGCGATCGCCCGTGCGGTCTCTTTCCGGCCCGACGTATTGATCCTCGACGAACCCACCGCTGCGCTCGCCGTCGCCGAGGTCGAGTCGGTGCTCAAGCTGATCACGGACGTGGCAGCGGCCGGGGTGGGCGTCATTCTCGTGACGCACCGCCTGCAGGATCTGTTCCGCGTGTGTGACCGAATCACGGTCATGTACGAGGGGCAGAGCGTCGACGACGTTCCGATCGGCGACCTCAACATCGAGTCTCTCGTCGGACTCATCACTCGAACTCCGGTGCCGCAACGGACACCGGCAGCAGCCCAGGGAGTCACGGCATGACCACTCTCGAGAAGACCCAGGCACCGGTCGAGCGAAAGCTTGCCGCCAAGCCGTCGTTGTGGGACAGCGTCAACAAGCCGACGCTTGCGATGCTCGCGGTGACAATTGCTGTCGCAGCTGTCTTCTCGGCGACCACGTCGTCGTTCCTGACATTCACGAACCTGTCGAACCTGGCAACCCAGATCGCTCCGGTTCTGATCATCGCGGTAGCAATGACTTTCGTGATCACGGCCGGACAGATCGACCTGTCCGTCGGTGCGATCGTCGCGTTCGTCGCGGCGATGAGTGCCGAACTGATCCAGGCGGGCGTCGATTCGTCCTTGGTCTTCGTCGCCGCCCCGGTGATGGGTGCGGCCTGGGGTCTGGTCAACGGTTGGCTGGCCGCCTATCAGGGTATTCCGCCGTTCATCGTGACTCTGGCGACGATGTCCGTCATCCGCGGCATCGCGCTGTATAGGACCGAAGGGTTCTCCGTTCCGGTCCCGGCAGACACCTACTTCGCGAAGCTCGGAACTGCGGAATTCCTCGGGTTCTCCGCCAGCGCCTGGATTGCTCTCGTCGTCGTGGTCATCGGAGCAATTGCGCTCAACCGCATGCGCTTCGGGCGCTACGTCACCGGTATCGGCTCCAACGTCGAATCCGTACGACGGTCCGGCGTCAACACGCGTCGTGTGCTCATGATGACGCTCGTCTTCACCGGCCTGGCTGCAGGCATCGCGGGACTGCTGATTGCGGCTCGACTGGGCTCGGGTTCGGCCAACTCCGCAACGGGATTCGAGCTCACCGTGATCACCGCGGTGGTTCTCGGTGGCACCAACCTCTTCGGCGGTCGCGGCACAGTGATCGGTACCGTCATCGGCGCCGTCCTGACCGGCATCATCGCCAACGGATTGACCCTGCTCGGCGTGAGCCCGTTCCTGACGCCGATCATCACCGGTGTCGTTCTGCTACTGGCCATCTGGATCAACATGCGCGGACACACACTGAGCGCGCTGTGGCGACACCTGCAGTCCGCACCCTCGGGGCCTGCACGCTCATGAGCAAGGTTCGTACCGTCACGGGAACTGTGGACAGCTCGGAACTCGGGCTGGTTCTCCCACACGAACATCTGCACAACGACGTCACCGGTGCATACACCGAGGCCCCGGATCCGGTTGTGGCGCAGCGGTTGGCCGGTCCGGTACGTGCCGAGGATGCTTGGCTCCTTCACGACAATCCGTACTACAGCCTCGACAATTGTCGGGTCGACGACGCAGCGGCAGTGGTGGAAGACCTTGCGGACTTCGCTCGCCTCGGTGGTCGGACGATCGTCGATCTGACGCCGCCGGGGCTGGGTCGGGCGCCGGAGAAGTTGGCTGAGTTCTCGCGAAAGTCCGACGTGCGAGTGATCATGGGTTCGGGGTGGTACCTCGAGACGACTCATCCGGTGGAGGTCCACGAACTCGGTGTCGACGATCTGGCAGGTTCGCTCGTCGAGGAGTTCGATCCAGCAAAGGAGTTGGCGCCGGGAGTGATCGGGGAGATCGGTGTCTCCCCGCTCTTCACTCAGAACGAGGCGAAAGCGTTGCGGGCGGCGTGCATCGCTCAGCGTGAGGTGGACGTGCCCCTGTTCGTCCACCTTCCGGGATGGCAGCGCGTCGGACATCACGTTGTCGACATCGTGGTCAACGAGATGGGCGTTGATCCGCAAGCAGTGGTCCTGTGCCACATGGACCCGTCGGGACACGACACCGACTACCAACGATCGCTCGCCGACCGCGGAGTTTTCCTCGAGTTCGACATGATCGGAATGCCTTTCGACTTCCCCGGGGAGGGCCTTTCTCCGCATCCGGCGGAAACAGCCACTGCGGTAGCCGGATTGGTGACTTCCGGCCACGCCTCACAACTGTTGCTCAGTCACGATCTCTTCCTCAAATCAATGCTCAGAAAGCACGGCGGTAACGGATTCTCCTACGTACCACTCGCCTTCGCCGCACGGTTGGTGCGCGCAGGCGTAGATCCCCAGCAAGTGTCCGCACTGATGCGAGACAACCCGAGGTCGCTCTTCGAGCAGGCCGCGAAAGGAAACAGAAGCAGTCATGGGTAAACGAGTACTGATCGCCGGCGAGAGCTGGATGACGACGTCGACGCACGTCAAGGGCGTCGACGAGTTCAGTGTCCATTCCTACGTCGAGGGTGTCGGTCCGCTGAGGGATGCGCTCACCTCACGTGGCCACGACGTGACACACATGCCCGCACACCTGGTGCCGACGCAGTTCCCCGGTACCGCAGAAGCCCTGTCGCAGTACGACGTCGTCGTTCTCTCCGACATCGGAGCGAACTCACTGCAGTTGGCTCCCGGTGTGTTCGACCAGTTCCGGGCCGGCGAGGATCGCCTTGTTGCGCTTCGTGACTGGGTGAACGCCGGTGGCTCACTGATGATGATCGGTGGCTACCTCTCGTTCTCGGGGTTCCAGGCACGAGCAGCTTTCCGTCAGACTGCGATTGCCGAGGTGCTGCCGGTGACGATGCTGGCCGAGGACGATCGCGTCGAGACACCGGCCGGGATCGTTCCCACTGTCGTCGATGCTGCTCACCCGGCTCTCGGTGGCGCCGGGGATTCGTGGCCGGCGCTACTGGGATACAACCGCGTCGTCGCGAAAGACGGTGCTGCGGTTCCCGCCACCATCAACGGCGATCCGCTTGTCGCTGCAGGTGAATACGGCGCCGGACGGTCGATCGTCTTCACCTCGGACTGCTCGCCGCACTGGGCTCCGCCGGAGTTCTGTGAGCAGTGGCCCGGATACACCGACCTGTTCGACGGCTTGATCAGTTGGGTCGCCGGCGAATGAGTCGGTCCTCAGACCTGCTCGCGCGGCAGCAGAGTAACCTCGCTGCCGCGCGGGCGGTTCCATTCATCACCGAGACCATCGGCGGGACGTTGAGTGATGAGGGATTCCGCCGGTACCTCGTGATCGAAGAGGCATTTGTACTGACGGCCGTCAAAGTATTGGGGTTGGTGGTCGCCGAATCCCCGACGCTCGACGACGCGCTCGACCACGTGACGTCGATGTCGAACCTGGTGGGCGAACAGCGCGAGTATTTTGCGCAGTTGCGTTCCCGATTCCCCTACGAGGGTGACGCAGCGGCTCTGGTCGAGGAGTCGGCTGTGCTGTCCACGCACGCCTTGGCCCTCGCCCGCGACGAGGGCCGGGCGGCGGCCCTGGTGGGCATGTACGCCGCGGAAACCCTGTATCTGTCGTGGTGCCGGGAGGCTGCGGCCGTCAAGGTCGAGCGCGAACCAGCGTTGCAGGACTGGGTGGACATGCATGTCGCTCCGCCGTTCGTGTCTCAGGTGGCGGTGCTGGCGTGCGAGGTGGACGCCATGCCCGAGTCCGTGAGCGACGAGGACCTGGATCGTTGGTTCTCCGGCATGCTGGCCGCGGAGATCGATTTTCACAAAGTGGCGGTGTGAACCACTGCTGTGCGCCTTTATTAACCCCCGGCGGTTAATAAAGGCGCACAGCAAAAGGCCCGTAGGTCGCTTTCGCAACCTACGGGCCTTTTCTTTGTAGCGGGGACAGGATTTGAACCTGCGACCTCTGGGTTATGAGCCCAGCGAGCTACCGAGCTGCTCCACCCCGCGTCGGTGTGAAACCAACAGTACACGACTTCTGGAGGTGCAATTACCACCCCCTGTCACCGGTCGGAGTGGGCGCTTTCCGAGTAGTAACCGCGGATGTGGCCGACTATGCGCTGACGTGCGAGTTCGCCGTCACCCGCGTTGACCGCCTCCACCAATCCCCGGTGTTCGTGACGAAGCCGCGTGCAGGTGCTCGGCCAAGTGTCGATCTGCACGCCCGCGAGAACGTAGGCCTCGATGGACTCGCGCAGGCCGGTCATCATGGCCGCGATCACCTGATTGCCCGCCGCGTCGGCGAGCGCCACGTGAAACTGGGCGTCGAGTAGCAGGAATTCCTCGGCCGAGAGATCTGCGTCGTCCATCGAGTCGAGCAGTTCGACGGCCGCGCTGAGGTCGGGCGTCGGAGTCCGCGATGCCAAGGACTTCATGACCTCGGATTCGAGCACGAGTCTTGTCTTCACTACATCCGAGACCGGAAAGCCTTGTGCGGCAACCTGCATCCGCATCAGCATGGTCATGCCGCCGGTCGGTTTGGCGACGATCATCGCGCCGGACGTCGGGCCGGACCCAGTCTGCGCCTTGAGGAGTCCGAGTGCTTCCATCACTCGCAACGCTTCCCGGACCGATGACCGTCCGACGCCCAGTTCCGCTGCCAGGATTCTCTCCCCGGGCAGGCGCTGTCCGGGAGACACCTCGCCTGAGACGAGCCGACGTTCGAGATGGCTCAGTACTTGTTCCCACGCTCGCGGGCTCGGCTCGGTCGGCATGAGGCAAGAGCATAACCGGGTGGACGTCGTTTATGGGGCGGCCTGAAGAGGGATGCATTACTGTGGTCAGACCACACCGACAGATTGCGGGGATCCACATGCGAGTAGCGCTGTTTGCCACCTGCATCGGGGACACGATGTTTCCCGACGCCGTCAAGGCCACCGCCCTCCTGCTCACCCGTCTCGGGCACGACGTCGTGTTTCCGTCCGGGCAGACCTGCTGCGGGCAGATGCACGTCAATACCGGCTATCAGCCGGGAGCGCTCCCGTTGGTCGCGAACTACGCCGAGACGTTCGGTGACACGTCGATCGACGCGGTTGTCGCACCATCGGGGTCGTGCGTCGGTTCGGTCCGTCATCAACACGAGATCGTCGCCGAGCGCTACGGCACCGCATCACTGTGTAGGCAGGTGCAGACGGTGAAGGCCAAGACGTATGAACTATCCGAATTTCTCGTCGACGTTCTCGACGTCACCGATGTGGGCGCGTACTTCCCGCACCGAGTCACATATCACCCGACCTGTCACTCACTGCGCATGTTGAGGGTGGGGGACAAGCCACTTCAGTTGCTGCGCAACGTCCGCGACATCGATCTGGTCGAACTCCCCGAAGCAGATTCCTGCTGTGGATTCGGCGGCACCTTCGCCATCAAGAATGCGGAGACCTCGACGGCCATGCTGGCGGACAAGATTCGCCACGTTGCGGACACCGGCGCCGAATTCTGCAGCGCCGGAGACTCGTCCTGCCTCATGCACATCGGCGGCGGTATGTCACGACTGCAGATGGGCGCCAAGACCATTCATCTCGCCGAGATTCTGGCGTCGGTGGAAAGCCGGGTGACAGCATGAGCGCCGTGACTCTGGGTCTGCCCAGCTTCCCGCCTAGATCCCCCGAAGGTGCAGGGTTCCTGCGCGGAACCGAAAAGTTCCCCGTCGCAGCGCATCACGAACTGGCCAACGCGCAACTCCGACGCAATATCGGCAAGGCGACACACACCATTCGTGCCAAGCGCATCAACGTGACTGGAGAGCTTCCCGATTGGGAAGAACTGCGTGATGCCGGATCCGCGATCAAAGCCGACGTCATGGCCCGATTGCCGGAACTGCTCGAACAGTTCGAAGCTGCAGTCATCGCACGCGGTGGGCAGGTGCATTGGGCAGCGGATGCCAACGAGGCCAACGCCATTGTGACCGAGCTTGTCAAAGCCACCGGCTCCGAAGAGGTCATCAAGGTGAAGTCGATGGCCACGCAGGAGATCGGTCTCAACGAGCATCTCGAAACCCAGGGAATCACCGCCTACGAGACCGATCTCGCGGAATTGATCGTCCAGCTCGGCCACGACAAACCGTCGCACATCCTGGTTCCCGCGATCCATCGCAACAGGTCCGAGATTCGAGAGATATTCCTTCGTGAGATGCCAGATGTCGATCCGAACCTCGGGGAGAACCCGGCCGAGCTTGCCGCCGCGGCACGAAAGTTTCTGCGCCACAAGTTCATGACGACGCCCGTCGCCGTCTCCGGTGCCAACTTCGGCATCGCGGACACGGGAACACTGACCGTCGTGGAGTCGGAGGGCAACGGGCGAATGTGCCTGACGCTCCCGAAAACACTGATCACCGTCATGGGCATAGAGAAAATTCTGCCGACGTATCAGGATCTGGAGGTCTTCCTTCAACTGCTGCCGCGGTCGTCGACGGGGGAGCGGATGAACCCGTACACCTCCCTGTGGACCGGCGTGACGCCCGATGACGGTCCACAGGAATTTCACCTGGTCCTCCTCGACAACGGCCGGACCGCCGCGCTTGCCGACAAGATCGGACGGGAAGCCTTGAGCTGCATACGGTGCTCGGCGTGCCTGAATGTGTGTCCCGTCTACGAGCGCACCGGTGGTCACGCCTACGGATCTACCTATCCGGGACCGATCGGCGCGGTTCTGACTCCGCAGCTCGCGGGCATGCATGGCAAAGACGATCCCAATTCGACGCTTCCATTTGCCTCGAGTCTGTGCGGTGCGTGCTTCGATGCCTGCCCGGTCAAGATCGACATACCCTCGCTGCTGGTCGAATTGCGGCACCAGAAGGTCGAGCAATCCGGTGTCACGACAGAGTCTTTGGCGATGAAAGCCGCGTCTGTTGCGATGTCGACCGAGGGCCGGTGGACATTGGCTCAAAAAGCTGCCGGGCTCGGACGCGTCGTGGCCGGCAAGAAAGGGAAGATCTCGACGCTGCCACCGCCACTGAACGGTTGGACCGCTGCCAGAGACATCCCCGCACCACCCAAGCAGACCTTCCGATCCTGGTGGGACTCAGACGAAGGACGCGAGGCATTGGACGAGGCTCGTCGTGACAGGAAGGCGGACAGGTGAATTCACGTGAGGTGGTACTCGGTCGCATTCGTGATGCGATCACCTTGGCGCCGGCCCGTGAGAGCGAGATACCGCGGAACTATCGAACTGGTAGAACCATGTCCGACGAGAAGCGCACCGAACTGTTCGTCGATCGACTCGAGGACTACAAGGCTCACGTCTACCGATGTGCTGCAACAGAAATCGCCGAGGTTGTCAGCGGAATACTGAGCGCACACGAGCTGCGTACGCTGGGCATCCCTGCCGGACTCGACCGATCATGGGTAGCGGGGTTCGACGGAACGCTGGTGGTGGACAGCTCGGACGTGCCGGCTCCCGAACTCGAGAAGCTCGACGCTGTAGTCACCGGTTCGAAGGTCTCCTGCGCCGAAACCGGCACCATCTTCCTCGACGCCGGTCCATCGCAAGGGCGTCGTGCGTTGACGCTGGTACCGGACACACACATCTGCGTCGTCTATCGCAGCAGTGTGGAAGTGGGAGTGCCGGAGGCGATTGCGAAGCTGACACCGCAGCGCCCCACCACCATGATCAGCGGCCCGTCGGCGACCTCCGACATCGAACTCGAGCGCGTCGAAGGCGTCCATGGTCCGAGGAATCTTCATGTCGTGATCGTGGACGCCTGATTCCCGTCGAGCGGGAACTCACAGGCAGCCGGCCACATCAGCGTCTAACGTCCCGGCCATGACACAACTCTTGGCAGGCAAGGTCGTTTTCATCACCGGTGCAGCGCGGGGTCAGGGACGCAATCATGCGATCCGGCTCGCGCAGGAAGGTGCCGACGTCATTGCCGTCGACGTATGCGCGTCGGTGTCCGAGGACGTGGGTTACGCGGCCGCAACTGAAGCCGACCTCGAAGAAACGGCGCGCATGGTTCGAGCCGAGGGTCGCGAGATCATCACTGCTGTAGCGGACGTCCGTGACCTCGAGGCGCTCCGCGCGGCAGTGGCGTCGGGCGTCGAAAAGTTCGGTCGCCTCGACGTCGTGATCGCCAACGCGGGCATCGCAACGTGGAATCGTTTCTGGGAGATGCCGGAAGAGCAGTGGTCGACGCTGGTGGACATCAATCTCAATGGTGTGTGGCGCACGATGGCGGCTGCGGTTCCCGCAATGATCGAGGCGGGCAACGGTGGTTCCATCGTGCTCGTCAGTAGTGCTGCCGGCGTCGCCGAAGCGCCCGGTTGCGCGCACTACTCGGCTGCCAAGCACGGGCTCGTCGGTTTGGCACGCACTGCGGCAACGGAATTGGGCGGCTTCGATATTCGAGTCAACAGCATTCATCCGGGGGCAGTGGAGACCGAGATGGGCAACGATCCCAACGTCGGCAAGGTGCTCACGGCGCACCCGGAGTACATGAATTCCTACAAGTGGCCGCTCACCTCGGTCCCGCGCACGACGGTCGAGGACATCTCCAATGCCGTGGTCTACCTCGCGACAGATCTCTCCCGCGCGGTCACCGGGACGAAGATCGTCATCGACATGGGCCAGACGATGGCCTAGCTCACCTCAAAGCAGATTGAACTGCGCCACCTCGATGGTGTTCTCGACTGCCTCCGAGAGTGTGCGGATACGCTCGTCGGCGCCTGGCGCGGTCAGTATCGCCAGGCGATCGGCGTCGCCTATCGGAATGCTGCGCGCCAGGGCATACAGCCGAGAACCCAACGGATCCAAGGGATCAGGTGGGACGGGCATTCGTGGGGTCTGTTCGCCGGCCCGTAGTGCGAGCTTTCCCAACATTCCGTACATGAACTCGATGCGCTCGAGGAGTGAGTCGTATTCGTAGGCGGTGACGGGTGTTCCGTTGTTCTCGTCCGGCCACAGTTCGACCTCGGCAAGAGGGAAGGGATCGTCCGGCAGCCAGCGATTGACCCGGATGCGGCCTTCGGTCCGGCAGTACAGCTGATACCGTCCGGCACCCATTGCGACATGGGATTCGATCCGAGCCAGAGTGCCGACGTCGTGGCGTGATTCGCCGCCACCGACCTCGTGGCCACGGGCGATGAGCACTACTCCGAACAGTGGGCCGTCGGCAGCTTCGAGAACGTTCTCGACCAGTGCGCGGTACCGAGGTTCGAAGATGTTCAGCGGCAACACCTCACCCGGTAGCAAAGCGGAGCCGAGCGGAAACATGGGGAAGATGGGCATCAGGGGATTCTCAACCTCGGAATCGGAGGGGCGGGGAAATCGCCGGGGCGATCGATTTCGGCGAGCAGGTGTTCGGACCACGTCAGCAGACCGGGGATGTCGAGGCCGTGTGGACTCTCGACCTCGTAGTGCCTGATGCGGTCGTGACCCTGACCGAGGAGCGAGACGGCGCCGGTGGTGTTGCCCCGCAGGAGATGAGTGAGCCCGACGGCCAGTTGAGCCAGCCCCTGCCACAGGTCACGCTCCTCGGGCGGCGCACTTTTCCACGTTCCTTCGAGAATCTCGTGTGCATGAAAGGGCATGCCGTGGTCGAGGAGGCGCTGAGCCTCGGTGATCGACTCGTCCGGCGGCAGGCGCACATCATCCGGAATGCGCGGGACACCGCCCGCTGCGTCGCGTGGCAGTGGACGGCCGAGCCCGTCGCGGGGCCGCGAATTGAGGGGCTTCCCAGCGGCGTCCCGGTCGCGTTCGGTCATACACTCAGCCTAACGGCAGCGACTCCGACGAACCCGCCGAAAGTTTTTTCGAGTCGCCTGTCGATTCCGGGGAGAACCGTTCGTCGTCATGTTGTAAGGCAAGAGAGCCGGAAGAAAAACAACAGACCAAGGAGTCAGTCATGAAGTACATGTTGCTCATCTACACCGCACCCGGCGGAGACACCGAACCCCAGTGCACGTTCGAGGACTGGCAGCAATACGACAAGGAAATGAAGGACGCCGGCATCTGGGTGTCCGGCGATGCCCTCGCCGACCTGACCACCACGACGACGGTTCGAGTCTCGCAGTCCGGGGAAAAGACCGTCACCGACGGGCCCTTCGCAGAAACCCGCGAGATCCTCGGCGGCTACGACGTCATCGACGTTCCTGATCTGGATGCGGCGCTTTCCTGGGCCGCGCGGTGCCCCGGCGCGCGCGACGGCGGCAGCGTCGAGGTGCGTCCGCTGGCCGGGTTCGGGGACTGATTCGCCGTGGACGAGCAGGCCGAGAACTCCATCGAGTCAGTGTTCCGGGAGGAACGTGGACGGCTCTTGGCCTCGCTCGTCCGCCGTTTCGGTGATCTGGATCTGGCAGAAGAAGTCACCTCCGAAGCCGTCGAGTCTGCGTTGGTGCACTGGCCCGTGGACGGTGTGCCGGCCAAACCCGGCGCCTGGCTGCTGACCACGGCGCGTCGCAAAGCCGTCGACAGGCTTCGTCGTGATCAGGCCTATGCGGCGCGCTTGGCGGTGATGCAGGTGGACGCCGATCGTGCCGACCCTGCGCCGCCCACGGTCGACGGTGAACTTCCCGACGAGCGGTTGCAGCTGTTCTTCACCTGCTCGCACCCAGCGCTTGCCGAGGACGACCGAATCGCGCTCACCTTGCGTTGCCTCGGCGGGTTGACGACGCCCGAGGTTGCTCGGGCCTTCCTCGTTCCTTCGGCGACGATGGCGCAGCGGATCGTGCGCGCCAAGAAGAAAATCCGTCAGGCTCGGATTCCCTTCCGGACTCCCAGCGCCGAAGAACTCCCGGAGCGCTTGCCCGGTGTTCTGCAGGTGATCTATTCGGTGTTCACCGAGGGGTATGCAGCGAGTTCGGGTCCGGATCTGCAACGCGTCGACCTGGCGGTAGAGGCGATCAGGCTGGCGAGGATCTTGCGCGCATTGCTTCCCGATGAGCGCGAGATCGCCGGGTTGCTCGCATTGATGCTTCTCGTCCACGCGCGTCGGGATGCCCGTACCGACGCCGGTGGCGGGATCGTGCTCCTCGAGGACCAGGATCGCGGGTGCTGGGACCAGCCGATGATCGAGGAAGGCAGCGATCTCGTCGTCGTCGCGTTGACCGGGGGAGCGCCGGGGCCCTACGGGGTGCAGGCCGCTATCGCCGCATTGCACGACGAGGCTGCTGATGTGAAGAGCACCGACTGGCCACAGATCTGCGCGCTCTACGGAGTGCTGCTCACACTGACTCCGTCGCCGGTCGTTGCCCTCAATCGGGCAGTCGCGTTGGCGATGCGCGACGGCGAGGAGGTCGGGCTTGCAGCGTTGGAGGAACTGGCAGCCGAGCCCAAACTTGCCGACTACCATCCGTATCACCTCGCGCGCGCCGAACTGCTCGCCTGGTTGGGGCGCACCGACGCGGCAGCAGCTGCGTACCGGCAGGCTCTGAAACTGGTTGGTACCGATCCGGAGCGGGCCTACTTGGAGCGTCGGCTCGACGAGATCTCTGACTGAGCGCCGCCTCAGACCAATTCGAGCCTTCGCGCCATGTCGGACACAAAAACACCTGTGGGATCGATGTTTCTGCGTATCTGGATCCACTCGTGGATTCGCGGATACATCGAGTGGAAGCTTGCTGCGGTAGTCCGAGAGTCCTTCGCGGTATAGAGGCGACCGCCGAATTCGAGTACCCGTTTGTCGAGGGAAGCGACGAACTCACCCAGCCCGGGTTTGATGGGGAAATCGAAGGCAACGTTCCACCCGGACATCGGAAAGCTCAGTGGCGCTGCGTTTCCCTCGCCGAAAAGTTTGAAGACGTTGAGCGCTGAGTAGTGTCCCGAACGCTGGATATCGCGGATGATGCTCTTGAATTCGTCCACCGCGTCGACGGGCACCACGAACTGGTATTGCAGGAATCCCTTGGACCCGTAGGCACGGTTCCACTCACCGATGAGGTCGAGCGGATGGTAGAACTGCGTCAGATTTTGGACCTTCCCGACGTAGTTGCCGCCAGTGCGGTAGTAGAACTCACCGATCGCAGAGGCAGAAAGCTTGTTCATCAAGCCGTTGGGGAACATGTCCGGCGTCGTGAACAGTTGTGGCGCATCGAACTTCAACGGATTCTTCTGCAACTTCAGCGGAAGCTGGTCGACGGTCGCCAACGAACCACGCGTGATCGAGGCCCGGCCGAGCTTCGGAGGCGCACTGACCGCGTCGAACCAGGCGCTCGAATATGTGTAGTCGGCTTCGCTGCCGTCGCTGTGAAAAGCGACGGTTTCATCCAGACTCGCGGTCAGAGCGCCGTCGTTGACGAAATACGCCGTTTCGGTCGGCGTCATCTCGAGGGTGACGCGCAGGATGATCCCGGTCAGGCCGATTCCGCCGACGGTAGCCCAGAAGAGCTCGGATGTCGGGCCTTGCGGCTCCAAGGTTCGGATACTGCCGTCGGCAGTGAGCAGATCCATCGAGCGGACATGATTTCCGAAGCTGCCTTCGGTGTGGTGGTTCTTGCCGTGGATATCGCAGGCTATCGCTCCGCCGATGGTTACCTGGCGTGTTCCGGGGAGCACCGGGACCCAGAGGCCGAACGGTAGTGCCGCTCGCATCAGCTGATCGAGGGAAACCCCGGCGTCCATCTCCACGAGTCGGGTCTCGGCATCGATCTTGTGAATTCGACGGAAGGCAGTCATGTCGACTACCAAGCCGCCGGTGTTCTGTGCGTTGTCTCCGTAAGACCGACCCAGACCACGTGCGATGATTCCGCGTCGGAGGTGCAACGGCTTGTCTGCATTGTCGTCTGCGACGCGGGCGACGGCCTTCGCGATCGCCTCCACATCAGGGGTCGAAACGACGTGCGAGGTCGTTCGGGCTGTGCGACCCCAACCGCCGAGGACGGTGGGCGCAGTGATTGGCAGATCGGTGGCGTTGGCGGACACGAAATCCGAGGGTACCTGTTTGCGGACCACCCGGTCTGAAACCGTTGGCTGCGCCGGTGCTCTTATCGAGGGACGTCGAGATCGAAGTACAGGGTCCCGGACCAGTAACCGAGACCGAGTTCGCGGAGCGGTTCCTCGATGCTCTCCTGAGTCGGCGTGAACAGCCTCTCCCAGAACTTTGGCTTGGTGGGTGCAAGCGTGGTCAAAGCGGTCTCCATCTCGGCGTCGATGGTCGCCAGACCGGCCATCAGTGCCTGGCCTTGTTCTGCGAACGGTTCGTCGTCCATGTCGAAGATCTCGCCGCATTCGAGAACGAAGTAGTGGTCGGGTTCGGTGTGGCTGCGCAGGAAGCTCAGCGCTTCACCGGCCATCGCGCCGAGTTCGGGGTGGTCGATGCGGCCGAGGAAGTCTTCGAGCCGGGCAATGCCGGGGCCACAGGGCGCGGTGACCGCGATCAGGTCGGGAACGTCGTCCCAGATGATCGACTGGCGAGCGAAGGGATTCACGGACACAAGGATCCTGGGGACCAGCGGTATCGCGTACGACCACTCCGAGATTCCCTGGAGGCCCCGGGCGCGAGCGGCAGCCGGATTTTCTTGCGGGGCAACAGGGGTCGTGTAGAGATAGGTGCGGTTGGCCACTGGCTGATTCCTTTCTGCGGTCGGCGTCACCTGATTCAGGCGGCGCCCACCATCCTCAATGCCAGGTCTCCGTACAGTTTTCCGATGTCTTCCGGATCCGTGTAGTTGCCGGCCGGGAACCAGCGGCACACGTCGACGCACAGGGACATCAAGGCGAGGGTGACGCCTTCGGCGTCGGGGATCGTGAAATCACCCGACTGGACGCCGGCGTCGACAACCTCCCGGACCACCCGCGTCGTGCTGCGACGAAGCGCGACGACGGTTCGATAGTGCTCTGGTGTGAGTGCCGTGAGTTCGTACTGGACGACGCGAGCGAGTGAATGGTGCCCGGCCTGCCAGCTGGCGAACGTGCTGATCAATTCCCGCAGGCGAACGGACGGTTCTTCGCCCGGTCGGTCGGCGCCCTCGACCACTTTCAACGCTTCGGTGTGGCCTTCGAAGCTGATCGCGAAAAGCAGCTCTTCTTTCGAGCGGTAGTGCGGGTACATGGCGGCGGGACTCATGTCGAGTCGTGCGGCGATGTCACGGGTGGTGGTGCCGCCGTAACCGGCAGAGGCAAAAGCGTCCACGGCTGCCGCGCGGATACGGGCCGCGGCTTTGGAGGGGCTGATCACCACGTCAGGTGAATCGCTCACGGTTTCCTCCAGGTGTGACGGATTTCGATGTTGACAATATCCCGCTCTCGATTCACTATAAGCAGATGCTTAGATTCTAAGCGAATGCTTAGGAACATCGTTACGTGTGGCTTTGCCACGCCGAAAGGAAGCAACTCGTCATGCGTCGCACTCTGTACGGACCCGATCACGAGGCATTTCGCGAATCTGCCCGCGAATTCGTCAACCGGAACATCCTTCCGGTCGCAGAGAAGCTGATCGACCAGCGCTTCATCGATCGTGAAATCTGGCTCGAAGCGGGACGTAACGGCTTCCTCGGGCTCGAGGTTCCGGAGGCGTACGGCGGAAGCGAAGCCGGCGACTACCGCTTCAACGCGGTTCTGGCCGAAGAACTCTCGCGTGCCAGTGCAGCTGTTGCTTCGAGCTTCGGCATCCACGCCGACGTCGTTGCTCCCTACCTCGTTCAACTCACCACCGAAGACCAGAAGCAGCGTTGGCTGCCCAAGTTCTGCACAGGCGAGATGCTGACAGCCATCGGCATGACCGAGCCTTCCGGTGGATCCGACCTCGCCTCGCTCAAGACCACTGCGGTCAAGGACGGCGACGACTGGATCATCAACGGCTCCAAGACCTTCATCACCAACGGCTACAACGCCGACCTCGTGATCGTGGCTGCGCGGACCAGTCCCGAAAAGAAGTCCAAGGGCATCACCCTCTTTGCCGTCGAAACCGGCATGGAAGGTTTCGAGCGCGGACGCAAGCTCGACAAGGTCGGCCAGCACGAGTCCGATACCGCCGAACTGTTCTTCGAGAACGTTCGCGTGCCGTCCACCAACATCATCGGTGAGATCGACCGCGGCTTCATCCACATGATGGAAATGCTGCCGCAGGAGCGCGTCGGCGCTGCAGTATCCAACATCGCGCACGCCGCTCCGATCCTCGAAGAGACACTGCAATATGCCAAGGACCGCAAGGCTTTCGGTCAGCCGATCGGCTCGCTGCAGTGGAACAAATTCCTTCTCGCGGATCTCGTGACCCGCATCGAGGTCACCCAGGCCTACGTAGACAACTGCGTCGCAGCACACGCGGCCGGCGAGCTGACCGCCATCGACGCGGCCAAGGCGAAGTGGTGGACCGCGCAGGTGCAGAACGAGGTCCTCGATCACTGCGTCCAGCTGCACGGCGGCTACGGCTTCATGACCGAGTACCGCGCCGCTCGCGCGTGGATGGATGCCCGCGTCACCAAGATCTGGGCCGGATCCAACGAGATCATGAAGGAACTCATCGGCCGCGATCTCGGCCTGTAATTTCGCAACTGAAGTCCACATGTCACTTCCCGAACCCGACGACACAGGAGCATCACCGCGCATGTCTGTTCTCGACAAGTTCTCTCTGACCGATCGAGTGGTCATCGTGACCGGTGCGTCGTCGGGCCTCGGGGTGGCGTTTGCGAAAGCCGCGGCAGAGGCCGGCGCGGACGTCGTCCTCGCAGCTCGCCGCGTCGACAAGCTCGAAGACACGGCCAAGCTCGTGCGTGACGCCGGCCGCGAAGCGTTGTGTGTGGCCACCGACATCGTCGATCCGGCACAGGCTCAGAACATGGTCGACGCCGCGATGGAGAAGTTCGGCCGCGTGGACGTCCTGGTCAACAACGCCGGCATCGGAACTGCCGTTCCGGCGACCCGCGAGACCCCGGATCAGTTCCGCGCCGTCATCGACATCAACCTCAACGGGTCGTATTGGGCAGCGCAGGCCTGCGGCCGCGTCATGCTTCCGGGCAGCTCCATCGTCAACATCTCGAGCATTCTCGGACTGACGACGGCCGGACTTCCGCAGGCCGCCTACGCGGCGAGCAAGGCAGGCGTCGTCGGATTGACCCGCGACCTCGCACAGCAGTGGGGTACGCGCAAGGGCATTCGTGTCAACGCGATCGCGCCCGGCTTCTTCAAGTCGGAAATGACCGACCAATACAACGACGGCTACTTGGACGCGATGGCTCCGCGCCTGATCCTCGGCCGGATGGGCGATCCGGAAGAGCTCGCGGCCACGATGGTGTGGCTCGCATCCGAGGCAGGCGGATACGTCACAGGCCAGACCATCGCCGTCGACGGAGGAATCACCATCACCTGACGCCGATGCCGAGATGTCGCCCGCTTTGCCGTATAAGTAGCTGGTGACCTCTCGCGCCGAACCTCAGGAGAACTGGGAAGACCGTCCGCCACCATCGATGGCTGCGACGGAGCTTCTGCGTGACCTGCCGGTGACCGCTCGCGGCGTCCGTACCAGGGCTTCTCTTGTTGCCGCGGCTCGGACTGTGTTCGAACGCGCGGGGTATCTCGACGCCCGGCTGACGGACATCACCAAGGAAGCGAACTGCTCCACCGGCACGTTTTACACCTACTTCGACAACAAAGAGCAGATTTTCGCCGCAGTTCTCGAAGTTGCGCAGGAAGACATGCTGCACCCCGGCATGGGACGGGTTCGTGACGTCGACAATCCGTATGCGGTCCTCGAATCGAGTAACCGTGCGTATCTGACAGCGTTTCGCCGCAACGCCAAACTCATGGGTCTGCTCGAGCAGGTATCGCACATCGATCCGGCCTTCGCGAAATTGCGTCAAGACCGAGCCGAGACCTTCATTTCGCGTAATGCGCGCGCCATCGAACGCTTGCAGGCTGCAGGCAAGGCAGACCGTTCACTGGATCCGCTGCTGGCATCGCGAGCGTTGTCGGCGATGGTGAGCCGTCTTGCCTACAGTTCGTTCGTCTCGGTGGAACCTGGCGCCGACGGCAACCCTGTCCCGTTCGAGGACGTCGTCAAGACGGCTACTCAGGTGTGGGCCAACGCCCTGGGCCTCGAAGGCGACCGCGGGTAGTTTCAGCCTTCGCCGCGGGCCGCGAACTGCTCCTCGAGGCTGTGGCGCAGTGTTGCCTCGCTGTTCTTGACAGCGTTTTCGACGAACGGCCCGATCAAGCGGCCGAGTGCTTTGCCGGCAATGCCGCCGGGGAGTTTGTAGGCGAAGTCGACGGAGAGTTGGGTCTTGGAATCGTCGATCGCGGCGAACTCCCACGTGGACGAGTTGGATACACCGCCGAGCGA
This sequence comes from Rhodococcus sp. NPDC057135, assembly GCF_042670865.1. Taxonomy (NCBI): domain Bacteria; kingdom Bacillati; phylum Actinomycetota; class Actinomycetes; order Mycobacteriales; family Nocardiaceae; genus Rhodococcus; species Rhodococcus sp. NPDC057135. The sequence goes on along the minus strand of NZ_JBHUUU010000004.1, from coordinate 488,582 downwards.
AGACAGCTTGATGATGCGATTTTTCTCCCACTCGGTGACCTCGAGCTTGGAACGCAACGTGCTTGGCCCGATCTGCATTGCAGCGTCGAACGTGGCGCCGAGCCCTTGATCGAACTCTCCGAACGGGGTGAACTCGGAAACACCGAACATCCACGTCGGGACGTTGCGGTAGTTGTCGATGTAGTCGAAGGCGACATCAACCGGCACGGCAGCAACCGCGGTGTGGCGAACATGGATCATGACTGGTCCCTGTCTTTCGGTGAACATCGACTGTAACCAATGGCACCGACGTGTTCGGCGGCGGCGCAAGAGCGATCTACGGTATCGGTATGACGAACGAGCTTCCGGTACGCGGTTCCTGGCGCGATTACGAAGACCTGGGACTGCCGAAACCGCTCGCTGCGGCGTTGGAGGCGTTCGTCGAGCAGGGCTATCACGGGACTTCGATCCGCGACGTCGCGTCGCGGTCCGGCTTGTCGGTGCCGGGGCTCTACCACCACTACCCGTCCAAGCAGGCTCTGTTGATCGGTTTGGCGACCGTCGTGATGACGGAGTTGTTGGAGCGGAGCCGAGCCGCCGAACTCGATGCCGGGGACGATCCCTCGGACCGCTTCGACGCGGTGATCGAATCTCTGTTGCGGTTCCACATGTTTCGACGCGAGCAGTCGTTCGTCGCTTCCTCCGAGATCCGCAGCATGGAGCCCGACAGCCGGGCGAGTTACATCGCTCAGCGCGACGAACAGCAGAAGCAGGTGGACCGGATCGTCCTCGACGGCGTCGCTTCGGGAGTGTTCGAGGCCGACCATCCCGAGGACGCCAGCCGAGCCGTCGTCACGATGTGCGTCGCCGTGGCGGTCTGGTACCGCCCGGACGGTGAATTGTCCCCGGACGAGTTGGTGGAGAGGTATCTGGAGATAGCGAGGCGCATGGTGGGGGCGTAGGGGCGATCACACGGAGTTCTTCAGCAATTCGAGCGCCGCATCCCGGCCGGCGCCGAAGGGGTCGGTGCCGATACCGATCCCGTCTGCGACGAGGGCGCCTTCGTGAAGCAGCATGATCGCCTCGACGAGACGTTCGTCGGTTTGCCCGTCCGTCGCCAGAATGCGCCGAAAAAGGTCCAACATCTCCCGCTTCTGTTCGGCGATAACAGTGAACACCTGATGTGAACGATCACTGAACTCGGCGTGGGCGTTGATCATGCTGCACCCCTTGCCTCCGCTCGCCCCGGACCAGGAGGCGGAAGCATCGAATACCGCGCTCAACTGTTCGGCGCGGCTCTCGCCGGCGGATTCGAGCTTCTTGTCCCGAAAGGCTCGCCACCGCCGATCTCGGTCCTTCAGGTACTCCACGACGAGACCGTCCTTCGAGCCGAACCGCTCGTACAGAGTTTTCTTCGTGACCCCGGCGTCCAGTGCGACGGTATCCACGCCTACGGCGTGAATTCCCTTTTCGTAGAACAACTTCGACGCCGACTCCAGGATGCGACGCGCTTTCGGAGTCAACTCGGGTGCGGATTCCTCTGCCATGGACAAAAGTATACCGATCTGTATAGTCGAGCGTGTGAGTAAACAGATCGGTATACCTCGGATCGTGATCCCGAGATCTGTCGTGACGGCTACCTTGTCGGTCCTGTTCGTCGCGTGCTGGAGTTCGGGTTTCATCGGAGCCAAACTCGGGGCCGGCAGTGCCGAGATCCCCACGTTGCTGATGTGGCGGTTCCTTCCGCTCGTGGCGGTGCTCGTCCCGATTGTCTGGCTGTCCGCCCGGCGCCGGAACATGGTGCCGACTCCGCGGGCTCTCGGCAGGCAGGTGGTGATCGGGATGCTCTCCCAGAGCGGCTACCTGTTGTCGGTGTACTGGGCAGTCGATCTCGGTGTGAACACCGGAACCACCGCACTGATCGACGGTATTCAGCCGCTGGTCGCGGCGGCTCTGCTCGGTCCGGTCCTCGGTGTTGCAGTCCCGCGGATGCAGTGGGTCGGATTGGCGATTGGACTGGGCGGCGTCGCGATGGTCACAGCAGCCGATGCCGGGGCCGGCACATCTGCTCCGTGGTGGGCATACGCGATCCCGTTCCTGGGGATGCTCAGCCTGGTTGCATCCACCTTCGTCCAACAACGCGCTCACACGTCCACGCCACCTCTGCAGGCTCTGGCCATCCACTGCTCCACCAGCGCAATAGTTTTCACGACACTGGCGGTGGCCTCAGGTGTCGCCGTACCACCAAGCGTCAACACATTCTGGATCGCATTGCTCTGGTTAGTCGCGCTGTCCACGTTCGGTGGTTACGGGCTGTACTGGTTACTGCTCCGTCGCATCGGCATCACGTCCGTCAACACCTTGATGTTCTTGATCGCCCCCGTCACCGCGGTCTGGGGCGCGTTGATGTTCGGAGAATCCTTCACTCCGTTCACCGCGCTCGGCTTGGCGGTGGGGATCCTCGCCGTCGTCGTGGTCACCCGGGTGGACAATCACCAGAAAAAGCGGGGAGAGGGCGAAAATGCCTGTCCGGTAAGGGCTCCGATCACTTCGCGCTGATGACTCCCGACCTGGATGTGAACCGCTCGCGCAGCGCGGTGAGTTGCTCTGCGGTGAGCTTCAGTCCGTTGATTGCGTAGTCCTCGACGGTGCCGAAGTGCGTTCGCATTTCGTCGAGAGCGGCGTCGAAGTAGCTGTCACGGACTCCGAGGAGGGGCCGGAGTAGTTCTGCGTCAACGCCTTTGCTAGCGGCGAAGTCGAGGATCGGTTCCGTCATGGGAGCCAGATCGGTATTCGTCTCCAGATAATCGGCGCGTACGTCGGCTTCGTCGGCGCCGAGGAGGAGCAGGAAGGAGGTAGCGGCCCATCCGGTGCGATCCTTGCCGGTGGTGCAGTGGAAAAGTGCTGCTCCGGTGCGTTTTTCGTCGATGAGGTCGAGGTAGAACGTGCGATAGGCGTCGAGAGCGGACGGCAGGCTGACGAAGTTGCGGTTCGCTTCCTCCATCTGCGCGATCCCACGGCCGCCGCTGATGGTCTCGGCGTACGCGAGCGGGTCGGTCATGAGTAGTCCGGTGGCCGCTGCATTTTGGGCATTGTCGGCGAGGACGTCGAGCCAGACCGTGCGTGTCGAGTCGGGGAGATTGTCGAGTGCGCCGTCGCGCTCGGCGGCGGTCCTCAGGTCGTAGACGGTCCGGACGTCCAAGTCGGCGACCGCGGCAACATCGTCCCCGTCGAGTTTCGCGAGCGTCGCCGAACGGTAGAGCGCGCCCGCGCGGACGGTGCCGTCAGTAACGGGAATGCCGCCGAGGTCCCGGAAGTTCGGGGCGGTCTTCAGGAGAACGCGACGATCGAGCGGGTGAGTTGGCATGGCTGACTCCTTGTGGGTTCCGTTTCACTGATCATTCATGCCTTTTGCACACTGCGCACAAGCTTTTCGGCATTGCGTCTCTTGATCCACTTGTCGATGACAAGAGCCATGAAGATCCAGCCACCCAACGCGGTGATCACCCACACGATGATCGGTGCGAGGATCCAGGACCCGACGCCGCTGATCGCAATGCCGTCGGGGACCAGGGTGGCAACCCAGAGCGCGAGCAGCGTGGCGACCAAGCCGACACCACCCGCGAGCGGAGCCGCGTAGTGCAGTGCCACGCTGAGCACGAATGGGCCGAGAATCATGTGTGCGAGGGTGAATACACCGATAGCGGCCAAGAAGCCGTTCACGCTCAGGCTGACCCCGGGAAGAGCAAAATGTACGACGATCAGCGCGATCGCACCGAGTACGCATTGCGAAATGAGCTGAAATAACAGACGCATGGGTTGTACCTCCGTGATCAGGTCGAGTCACCCGAGAGTGGTGTGTGCGTGGGTAAACGCTTCGCTAGAGCGCTTCGGGACGAGGAGCCGTCCAGGTGCCGTCGAGCACGGAGGGGCGGGGGCGGTACAGGCGCAGCACGTAGTTCCAGCCGGGCATGATGGGCAGTGCGTTCGCGGCGCCGTCGAGATGGACACCGAAGCGAATGGTGGTGCTGCCGTCGGAGTCGGGGGTGGCTGTGAGGCTGTTGATGCTGTTGACGCCCAAAGCGTTTTCTTCGAAGTACCCCGCCGCGTTGTACAGCGAGACCGACCAGAATGCATCCACGGGAACGTCGTTCAGGCGCAGGCGGTATTCCCCGACGGGGAGACGTTCGTCGAAGTTGACGTAGGTGGCCTCGTACTCGGGGAGGCCGCCCCAGCCGGAGGCGGTACCGAGCAGGTGCATGATCGGATCGACTTCTGACGCGGTGCCGAATGACCGTTCGTACGTGGTGATTCCGCGAGAGAGTGCGAGGAGTGCGTCGCGGGTCTCGGTCTGCGCCTGCTCGTCGTAGTCGGGCAACGGGAACTCACCTGTTCCGCCGCCGTCGATGGTGAGGGCGTCCTGCAACTGGTTCACCTCGGTGACGTCTTCGGGGCTGTTCGGATCGACGAGGATACGGACGATCAGTGCGGCGTAATCGGTTCCGACCAATTCGCGCGTGAGCAGGTGCTCTCCCGGATCGCGCAGGATGACGGGACCGTAATGATCTTGACTGATCACCCACACGGAGATGTAGCGCTTGCCGGTATCGGGCACCGTGATCGTGACGTCCTCGCGCACATCGACGATCGCGCTGCTGTACAGGGTGTCGCGATTCTGGCGGATGATCGGCTGGTCGTCGAGCGACCCGAGCCCACGAGTGTGGTTCCACGTGCCCAGGCCGACGCCCGCGGCCAGGCGAGCGAACATGAGATCGGATTCTGCCCGATTGAAGTTCAGGACGTTGACTGCGGTCGCGGACATAGCGGGTTCCATTCGGTGTCGGGTATGGAAGCGAGAGCGGGAATCCCTCGCCCCTGTCGGGTTGAATCAGCCGAGCAGTCGCGCTTTCGCGGCTTGGAACTCGGCCTCGCTCAGCAGACCTTGTGATTTGAGGTCGCCGAGTTTCTGCAATTCAGCGACGAAATCGACCGGGGAGGCGGGTGCGGGTGTGGGCATCGGGAGCACGGCCTGCTGCTGGGCAAATTCGTACTGCGCCTGCTCGTATTCGGCTTGGGCTCTCCTTTGCCGGCGGGTGGCCATACCGTCGCTGACGGCGGTCGCAGTACCGGTCACGACCGCGGTGCGTGCGGCGAGGCCCAGCAGTCCGGGGCGACCTCTTCTCGGGATGTACGGCATATCAGACCTCCAGTTTCGGGCTGATCGTGTCCATGAGGGCATTGACGACCGGGGCGGGTATCCGCTCGTAGCCCAGTAACACCGCGCCGGACGCCGCGGTGCGTGCGGCGAGCTCACGCTGATAGACCAGCTCGAGCGCGACCAGCAGCGCTGCAGCGCCGGCGGGAATGGCTGCCCCGAGTTCGGTGATGTCCTCATGCCCGAGCAGACCTGACGCGCCGAGCATCTCGACGTTGATCTCGAAGCCGTTCGGCAACTCCTCGACCTCGATGAGGGTGAGTTCACCGTCCTCGGACTTGGAGATGACGATCAGATCGAGCAGCCGCACCAGGCCGGTATCCGTAAGGTCGGTGAGCGCGGAGAGCGCGGCCGGGTCGAGGTCCTGCCCAGGCAGACCGAGAAGATAGAAGTCGACAGGGCCGAAACGCGCGGCACTCACGAGAGGACCTTCAGCTTCAGTGCGGCGAACTCGTCCTCGCTGATCGCTCCGGCTTCGAGCAGTGCTGCGGCTGCGGCGATCTCCTCGCTGGGGCTCTTCCCCGCGACCTCGCGGATATACGATTCGGCGGCCTTCTCGGCGTCGCGTGCGGCCTTGTTGCTGCGTTCCGTCATGCCTTCGCCGCGGGCGACGAGATAGACGAGCGCGGTGAGGATGGGCAGGAAGAGTAGGAAGAACACCCAGACGGCCTTGAACCAACCGCTGAGCTTGTGGTCGCGGAATAGGTCGGCGATGATCGCGAACAGCGCGAAGAGATATCCGATGAAGACGGTTGCCCACAGCATCCAGCCGAGGCTTTCCCAGAAGCTCATGTGTCTTATCCGTTTCGTGTCAGGCCTGCGCACCGGGATTCCGCCGACTAGCGCATTTCGGTTGATTGCGGCAATTCTCACTGCTTTCCGCAGCCTTCGATCGCGGTCTCATCCGAAGCGGATGAGACCGGATTTCCACGGACATCGAACGTCTCGAGTATCTTCGACACATGATCGAAGCCGTGCGTGACGCACTCGCCTCTGGTGAGGCGGAGCAGGCTCGACGCGTCCTGCGGAAAAACTGGCTTCGTTTGATTCTCGAATCTCACACCAGGGAACTCGAGCAGCTCTGCCTTGCTCATCCCGATCCCCACGATCCGCACATCCTGTTGATACGGGCGTGCTGCCGCGATCTCAGCGGCGATCCCTACGGCGCGGAGTTTCTCCGCGGACAGGGTCTGCGGGTCGCGTCCGACGATTTTGTCGTCTGCTTCACCGACCTGCTGCTCGCTCCGGACACCTCGACCAAGGCCGTCATCGCCGATCGCGCGCGTCACGCGCTCGCCCAGTGCGAGCCCGAGGACGACTACCCGTCCGCGCTTTTCCTCCTCGGATGGACCGAGGTCAGGCTTCGTCGTGACCTTCCTCGTGCCATCGCGCTACTTCGCTCCGCCAGTGACGAGGCGCAGTTGCAGGCGCGCACGGAGACATTGCGTCTTGCACAGTCCAACTTGGCCTTTGCGCTGACCCACGCGGGAGCATTCACCGAAGCCGAACAGATACTCGACGGGCTCCCTTCCCGAGAAGTGGCGTCCGACTGGGAACGCTTCGAAGGCGGTCTCCCACAGTCGAATCGGGGGTGCATCGCTTACTGGCGTGGCGACTTCGAGGAGGCGATCGCTCAGTTCGACTCGATCATCGTAGAGGGCAGCCCCGGAACCAATTTCGAGGCGCTCGCCCGTCTGTACTTGGTGATGAGCCTGATCGCTCTGAACCGGGAAGATCGGTACCACAACGCCGCTCGTCTGCTGAGAGGCGTGAGCACTGCGGACAAGCACGGCATTCCCTGGGATACGCTGCGGCGCGTCACCACGGCTTGGCTCGCCCACGCTCAAGGGCAGGACGAGCAAGCTCGCCGCATCGGAAGGCCCACGCTGACCAGAACAGGTGCTGCGGTCGCTCACGCGCTTCTCGCGGAGCTCTACCGAGTCATGGGGGATCCGGAACCGTCGGCTCAAGCGCTTCGCTTGGCAACCTCGGCCGCGCTGCCGCGATATGCGCTGGTGAGCACCCTGGTCACGTCTGCAGCCCTGAGCTCCGTCGCCGGGCGTGGACCGCAGGCGCACGAGCAGTTGGATCGTGCGCTGGCGGAAGCAATCCCCGAGCGGATTCTCGCCCCATTTCTGAGCGGCGATCCGGTAATCGTCGATCTGTTGAACGCGCACGCAACACAGGGGTCGAGACACCAGGAGCTCCTGCGCACGATTCTGGAAAAACGGGGCCAGCTCTCTGCCCAACTCGCCGGAGTCCTGACGGAACGTGAGAAAGAGATCCTCACATTTCTGCGCACCACGATGACTGCAGACGAGATCGCCGCGCACCTCGGCATCGCCTATCCCACGGTGAAGACTCACATTCGCTCGATCTACCGCAAACTAGGCGTGACCAAACGGCGTGCCGCTGTTCAAGCAGCCGACAACCTAGACCGCGGGATCGGGCGCGATTCCGCGGCGGAGGCTGCGAACCGTCAGGTCCAAGGCCTGTAGTCGCGTCCCGGAACCGCGGTTCACGTAGTCCATCGACGTGTAGAGCAGTGACCACAACAGGTTCTGCACCCAGTCCGAACCCATGTCGGGGTCGATGGAACCGTCGGAGTGTCCGCGCTCGATGGCGTCGCTGACTCCGTCGTCGTTCGACGCGGACTCGGCAAACGAATCTTCTTGATACACGCCGGGAGTGAAGAACAGGACCGTCAAAAGATCGGCCAGTTCGAAGTATTCGTGGCACAGGCGCACCAGTGCCTCTGCTCCGGAGCCCTCACCGAGACGCGCCGCTGCTGCGGCCTCTCCGACGGCGCGGGTGGCCTCGGCCGCGACGGCGTCGACCAGGTCTGACCGTTCGGGAAAGTAACGGTGCAAGGTGGTCCGGCCGACCTTCGCGGCTGCAGCGATCTCGCTGAGCGTCGCGGCAGGCTTGGATGCGAACACCGAAACGGCGGCATCGAGGATGGCCTTTCGTGTGCGCTCGCGGGTCGCGCTTTGTTCTGGTGCGCTGTGGATCGTTGTCACGAATTCGAAGCGTAGCCGTGTCCGGTTTCGGTATCCAGTGTTTCCGTATCGGAATTCCTCTTGCCCTTTATGGAACATTCGTGTTCCATAAATTCATGCTTGAATCCGATGCTCCTCAGCCCGCGCCGAAATGGAGCAATCTCCGCGTCCTCTCGGAGTTCGCTCGCCCGCACCTGCCGTCGCTCCTCCTCGGATTGGTCTTGGCGCTGTGCGGATCCGCCGCAACGCTGGCAACGCCGATGGTCACCAAGTGGGTTCTCGACACCCTCGATACCGGTGCGTCACTGAAGGGGCCGATCCTCACGCTCGTCGTCCTTCTGGTCGTCGGTGCGGTGCTCGGCTGTGCTCAGTGGATCGTTCTCGGAACCGCCGCCGAGAAGGTTGTCTTCGACGCCAGGTCTTCACTGGTCAGGCGATTCCTCGCCGCGACCGTGCCTTCGCTGCAATCGCGATCGGTCGGTGAATTGGTCACCCGAGTCACGTCGGACACCTTGCTGCTGAGGGAGGCGGCGTCGTCGGCCGCAGTGAATATTCTGAACGCAGCCGCGTTGACCATCGGAACGATTGTTCTGATGGGCGTTCTGGATCTGCCGTTGTTGGGCGTGACCATGGTGGCAATCGTGTTCGCCTCCATACTCTTTGCCGTTCTGATGCCTCGGATTTCCGCGGCCGAAGCGCGGACCCAGGAATCGCTCGGTCAGCTCGGCGGCGTTCTCGAGGGTGGCTTGCGTGCGATCCGGACGGTCAAGGTTTCCCTCGCCGAGGATCGCGTCGGCGCTCTGGTGACGAACAATGCGTCCGATGCGAAAAAGCATGCGATCACCGCGGTGCGAGTGTCGGCAACTGCCTGGACTGTCGCGTGGACCGCCATTCAAGGCTCGATCATCGCCATCTTGGGCTTTGGTGCCTGGCGAGTCGCCGACGGCGAAATGGCCGTCTCGACGCTCATCGCGTTTCTGCTTTACGCCTTCACCCTGATGGGGCCGGTGTCGGAGCTTGCGCAGAACGTGACCTCCGTTCAGTCGGGAATCGCGGCGGCTATCCGAATCCGCGAGATGCAGTCGTTGCCCACCGAGAAGTACGACGAGGTCGTGAACGTCGTCGAGAACACGAATGCTGCCGCGCCGCTCATCGAGTTGCGCGATGTCACTGTGAGCTACCACGGCTCGAACCAGCCGGCGTTGCGTGATGTCTCGCTCGTCATTCCGGAGCGCGGGCACATGGCCATCGTCGGTCCGTCGGGTGCGGGTAAGACGACCTTGCTCTCGACGGTGTTGCGATTCGTCGAACCGAGATCGGGTGAGGTTCTCCTGCACGGAGTCGGTTACGACGCGCTCGATCACCGCGCTGTGCGCGAGAGTCTCGCGTACGTGGAGCAGGAGACACCGGTGGTACCCGGAACGATTCGGGAGAACGTCGTCTTCAGTCATCCCGACGCAACGGACGAAGAAGTTCAGGCTGTTTTGCGCTTGCTCCGGCTCGACGACGCGATCGAGGCCCTGCCCAACGGACTCGACACCGCTCTGACGGCCACCTCGCTGTCCGGTGGCCAACGTCAGCGGATCGCGATGGCGCGCGCAGTTCTGCGGCCGAGTGCTTTGCTTCTGCTCGACGAAGCCACTGCCCAGGTCGACACGCTCACCGAAGCCGCCATAGTCGACGCGATCAACGAACGTGCACGCACCGGGGCCGTGGTGACCATCGCTCACCGGCTCTCGACCGTGCGCGACGCTGACTGGATCGTCGTGATGGAGGACGGTCGGATCCGGAACATCGGCAACCATGACGAGCTCATGGACAAGGACGATCTGTACCGCGACATGGTGGTTGCCGGCCGGCTGGATCAGGGTGAGGCAATGCTCGAAGATTGTTGACCCGACGCGTCGGCGTGTGCGAGAGTGCTCGTACCGAGCGATCGCTCGGTCGGGATGTTCTTTCGGAGGTGGCTGGTGGCAATCGATCTGACGTACGCGCCCGAGGTGGTGGCGCTGATCGAGAAGACGCGCGACTTCACCCGCAACGTAGTGCTCCCCATCGAAGACGAACATGCCGGTGACATCGCGGTCGCGGGTGGCGATGCCATTCGCATCGAGATGCAGGCTGCGGCAAAAGAAGCCGGTGTCTTCGCTCCCCATGCGCCGATCGAGTACGGCGGTCACGGGCTCAGCATGAGTGATCGCGCGCCGGTCTTCGAAGAAGCCGGCTACTCGCTCTTCGGGCCGACGGCGCTCAACATCGCTGCGCCGGACGAGGGCAATGTTCACATGCTTGCCCACGTCGCGAACGAAGCGCAGAAGCAGCAGTTCCTCGCGCCGCTCGCAAGCGGGGACATGCGGTCGGCATTCGCCATGACCGAACCCGCGCCCGGAGCCGGATCCGATCCCTCGGCCTTGAACACCCGCGCGGAGAAGGTTCCCGGCGGCTGGAAGATCAACGGTAAGAAGTGGTTCATCACCGGCGCCGACGGTGCCGGATTCTTCATCATCATGGCGCGCACCTCCGGCGAGCCGGGGCAGCGCGGCGGAGCGACCATGTTCCTGGCGCCGACGGACACTGCAGGCCTTCACGTGGGTCGTCATATCGACACCCTCGACAAGGCCATGATCGGCGGGCACTGCGAGGTCACGTTCGAGGATCTCTTCGTTCCCGACGAGGCCGTTCTCGGCGAGGTCGATCAGGGTTTCGCCTACGCGCAGGTTCGCCTAGGCCCCGCCCGGATGACGCACGTGATGCGCTGGCTCGGTGCGGCGCGCCGCGGCCACGACGTTGCCGTGGCCAGGGTTGCCGAACGCGAAGGCTTCGGCTCGAAACTCGGTGATCTCGGCATGATCCAGAAGATGGTCGCCGACAACGAGATCGACATCGCAGCCAGCCGCGCACTTCTTGTGCAGGCCTGCTTCGAACTCGATCAGGGCGGGCATGCAAGCAACGCGACGTCCATCGCCAAGACCTACGCTGCCGAGGCGATCTTCCGGATCGTCGACCGCTCCATTCAGATGTGTGGCGGAATGGGCGTGTCCGGCGATCTGCCGCTGGCACGCTTGTCCCGCGAAGTGCGTCCCTTCCGCGTCTACGACGGCCCGTCCGAGGTTCATCGCTGGGCCATTGCGAAACGTGTTGTCGGAGCTGCGAAGCGGGCTGCGCGGGAGGAATCGAAGTGACGGACTTTCCAGGACTCGATCTGGCGGCGCTGCACAAATACCTGCAAGCCGCAGGCGTCACTGTCAGCGGTGAGTTGCGAGCCGAACTGATCTCGGGCGGCAAATCCAACCTCACCTACGGAATCTTCGACGACAACTCGAAGTGGATTCTGCGTCGTCCGCCCACTGCCGGCCTCACTCCGTCGGCGCATGACGTCGCGCGCGAGTTCCGAATCACCTCGGCGTTACAGAACACTGCTGTACCCGTCGCTCCGACCGTCGTGCTGTGCGAGGACGCCTCGGTGATGGGTGCGTCGTTCACGGTGGTCGAATTCGTCACCGGCCAAGTGATCCGGACCAAAACCGAACTGGAAGCGGTTCCGGCGGAACAGGTCACGCAGTGCACCGACGAGTTGGTGCGCGTTCTGGCCGCCCTGCACGACGTCGACTACAACGCCGTGGGTCTCGGCGAACTCGGCCGACCCGACGGCTACGTGGCCCGTCAGGTGAAGTTGTGGGCCGGTCAATGGTCACGCGTCAAGACCGAGGACTCGGCAGACGTGGACAGGTTGGCGGCGAGCCTCGCGGAATTGATTCCGGCCGAATCCGCTTCGTCGATCGTGCACGGCGACTACCGAATCGACAACACGATTCTCACAGCGAACGACGTCACCAAGGTTGCCGCAGTGGTGGACTGGGAACTGTCGACGCTGGGAGATCCGCTGGCCGACATCGCGATGATGTGCGTCTACCGGCACCCCGCGCTGGATCTGGTTCTGGGTGAGCCTGCCGCGTGGACCAGTCCGTCGCTACCGTCTGTTGTCGATCTGGCGCAACGGTATTCGACCGTGTCAGGTCGAGAACTGGCACACTGGAATTTCTACATGGCGCTCGGGTTCTTCAAACTCGCCGTCGTGGCGCAAGGCATCGATCACCGATTCCGGGCAGGCGCCACCGTCGGCGGGGGATTCGACAAGGCTGGATCTTCTGTGCCGGAGCTGATCTCGGCCGGCCTCAACGCACTGCAAGGGAAATTCGAATGAGCCGATCAGCACTGGTCACCGGTGCCTCCAAGGGAATCGGACTCGGCATCGCAACACGCTTGGCTTCGCAAGGGTACGGGCTGACCATCACCGCACGCGACGCCGAACGACTCGCCGTGGTCGCCGAAGAACTTACGCGCGCCGGGTCGCCAGACGTCGTAGTCTCGGCCGGCGACATGGCGGACGAGAACTTCGCCGCAGCACTCGTTGCCACACACGGCGAGCGATTCGGCTCCATGCGGGCACTCATCCTCAACGCCGGAGTGGGAACCAGTGGGCGAGTAGCCGACTACCCCATGCGACGTTTCGACAAGACCGTCGCCGTCAATCTCCGGACACCGTTCGCGCTCCTACAAGCATCGCTGCCGCTCCTGCGCAATGCGGCAGACGCCGACCTCGCCGGCGGAGCAAAGGTGATCGCCCTCGCCTCGATGGCCGGCGTGTATGCCGAGAGCGGTCTGGCGGTGTACGGAGCCACCAAAGCTGCACTGATTTCGATGGTGGAGGCTCTCAACGCCGAGGAATCCGGAAACGGCGTCAGTGCGACGGCCATCGCTCCCGGTTACGTCGACACGGACATGTCGGCGTGGACGCACGATCGGATCACACCCGACAAAATGATCAAGGTCGAGGACATCGTGGAGTTGGTGGACGGTCTGCTCAAACTTTCGTCTCGAGCAGTAGTTCCGAAGGTCGTCATGACGCGGGCCGGAACCAACGGCTACTCGGCCTGAAAAATCAATCGAGCTTGGCTTCGCCGCGACGGTATCAATCGAGCTTGGCTTCGCCGCGCTTGCGGAAGAAGTGAAAGCCGGGCACTCCGACAATCGCCTGCCGCAGGTCCTTGACCACTCCCAGGAGTTCGTGGATCTCGGGCGAGACGGAGTCCAGGGTTCCGAGGATGGGCAGCACCGCGGTCACCCGGTCGGTGAGCTCCGGCAGTTGGTCGATCAGTTTGATCGCGGCGCTGACCTCCGCCTCGGAAAGGTCGTCGGCGAACCTTGCGGCCAGCGGCGCGAGCTGCAGGGCGATGGGCTCGTAGATCTCGAGGAGTTGTCCCGCGATGTCCGAGGTCTGCTCGACTGCTTCGACCAACGTCTCCGCTCGAACGGTCACGGCGGCGGCTCCGATGACGACGCGGTCGGCGTTGTCAGCGATCTGGTTGATGCGAGCCACCAACCTCTCGACGGAGAAGAGGAGCGCCTCGAGTCGAGTGGGCAGGGTGACCGCAAAAGCGACCGTGGACAGGGACCAGTGCACCACGTCGCCGACGGAGCGGACGACGGTGGAGCTTCCGGGCAAAACTAGAGCCATCCCTCGATACTGCCTGATGTGACGTCAAAGTACAGGTAAATCTCACATTCACGAGGCGCGCGGCGTCTTCGAGGTGTCGGTGCCAGCGCGGACAATCAATTCACCCGCTGCCTGCTGCACCGCGCAACCTGGAAGGATCGAGACATGACGGCAATCCGGACGCATACCGTGATCGACTCGCCGATCGGGGCGTTGACGCTGGTAGCGGCAGGTGAGAACCTCTGCGGGCTGTACATGGCGGAGCATCGTCACAAGCCGGACGAGTCCACATTCGGTGATCGTTCCCCGGCGGTCTTCGGTGAAGTCGAATCGCAGCTCACGGAGTACTTCGAGGGTGATCGCACGGAGTTCTCCGTGCCGCTGGCGCCCGTGGGTACAGAGTTCCAGAAGCGAGTGTGGGACGTCTTGCGAACGATCCCGTACGGCGAAACCTGGACCTACATGGAGCTCGCGCAAACTTTGGGTAACCCACTTGCGATCCGCGCGGCCGCTGCGGCAAACGGTAAGAATCCGATCAGCATCATCGTTCCCTGCCATCGCGTGGTCGGAAGCGACGGAAGCCTGACCGGTTTTGCCGGCGGCCTCGAACGCAAGCGCTTCCTCCTCGATCGAGAGCACGGCGGCGAATCGGATGTCCTCTTCTGATGCGCTCGACTCACAATTCGGTGATCGGGAACGTCTACCGATCGTGACACTGAAACCGTTCGAAGACGTCGTGACCGAATACGGTGCTGTGGTCCTTCGGGTCTGCCGTGCGGTCGTCGGTCCCGTCGACGCCGAGGACGCGTGGTCCGAGACGTTCATCGCAGCGATGCGGGCCTATCCGGATCTGAACCCGGACGCGAACATCGAAGCCTGGCTGGTGACCATCGCGCACCGCAAGGCTATCGACATCACCCGAGTGCGTGCCCGCGTGGCCGTTCCGACAGACGACGTTCCGGAATTGCCGACCCGAATCGGCGTACCTGGCACGTGGGATCACGAACTGTGGGAAGCACTCGAACAACTACCACTCAAACAACGTGCGGCGGTCGCCTATCACTTTCTGGGTGGGCTGCCGTACGCAGAGATCGCGGACATCCTCGGTAATACTCCGGCAGCCGCCAGACGTGCGGGTGCCGACGGTATCGCCACTTTAAGAAGAACCTACTTGTCTGCCGCCGCTGCGGAAGGGAGTCACTCATGAATACCGACGCCGAAGTGTTCGAGGCACTTCCAGCCGTTGACGCCGACGCTCTGACCCGACTTCGCGCGCGCCTGGCCACGGAGGCCTCCGAAGCCGAATTGATCGACGTGGCGTACCGAACCGTCGATTCACCTGTTGGAAAGCTACTGCTGGCGGCGACCGATGTGGGTTTGGTGCGGGTTGCTTTTGCCGTCGAAGGGCACGATCGGGTTCTGGAACGATTGGCCGACACGGTCAGCCCCCGAGTTCTGCATTACCCGCGAAGGCTCGACACCGTCGCTCGGGAACTGGACGAGTACTTTGCCGGTGCGCGTAGGGAATTCGATCTGAACTTGGATTTCCAACTCGCGAAGGGGTTCCGACGCGAAGTGTTGCGACATCTCCCCGAAATCGAATACGGCCACACCGCAAGCTATTCGGTGGTCGCAGCAGCGTCGGGTAGTCCACGGGCCGTGCGTGCCGTGGGGACCGCTTGCGCAAAGAACCCGCTGCCGTTGGTGGTCCCGTGTCACCGGGTGGTGCGCAGCGACGGCAGCCTCGGGCAGTACGCGGGTGGCCCCGAATTGAAAGCGATTCTGCTGGATCTGGAATCGAGCCGGTGAGCGAGGTGAAGCTGTACTTTCAGAAACCGTATGCGGTCGAACCGCTCACTGGCGCATTGCGGGCTCACTGCGTCGCCGGCTTGGAGCGTCACGATGACGGTGTTCACACCAGGGTCATACCGTTGCCTTCCGGCCCGGCAGTCGTGTCGGTGTCGTGGAGTGATGACTACGTGGTGGTGGATGCTGCTGCACCGGAATCGGATTCCGAGGTACTCGAGGCGACCGTGCGTCGTTGGCTCGACCTCGACGCCGATCACACCGCTGTCGAGGCAGCGTTCGGAGGCGACGAGTTGTTGGCCCCACTCGTGGCGGCCCGTCCGGGATTGCGGGTACTCGGCTCCGTGGACGGGTTCGAGACGGCGGTGCTCACTGTTCTGGGACAACAAGTTTCGCTCGGCGCGGCGAGGACGTTCGGTGGACGCTTTGTCGGCGCATTCGGGGAGTCGGTGGACGGGGAGTTTCTTGCCTTCCCTGATCCGGGCGCGGTTGCAGCGCAATCACCGGAGAACATTCAGAAAGCCGTCGGATTGACCACGGCGCGCGCAAAAACGGTGCATACGTTGGCAACTGCCGCAGCGGACGGCCTCGAACTCACCTGGGATGCGGATCCCGTCCAATTTCGACAAGAGTTGTTGGCGCTACCGGGAATCGGACCGTGGACCGCTGACTATCTCACCGTTCGAATTCTTGGTGATCGCGACGCATTTGTACCCGATGATCTGGTGTTGAAACGTGCGCTGGGGGTTTCGTCAGGCAAAGAGGCAGCAGCGTTGTCGGAGCGCTGGCGGCCCTGGCGTGCCTACGCACTCTTTCACCTGTGGACAAAAGAAGCGTTTCTGTAGTCGATCAGTCTTTTGCGTGGGCCAGTTCGGACGGCCACCAGATGCGTTTCCCGATGTCGTGCGAGAGCGCCGGAACCAGGACGCTGCGCACGATGATCGTATCGAGCAGCACGCCGAAGGCCACGGCAAATCCGATCTCGGCGAGGAAGACCAGTGGCAGGATGCCCAGTACGGCAAATGTTGCGGCCAAGACGATTCCGGCTGACGTGATCACACCGCCCGTCACGGCAAGGCCGCGCAGAACACCTGAGCGGGTGCCGAATTCTCCCGTCTCCTCCCGCACTCGGGTCATCAGGAAGATGTTGTAATCGATACCCAAAGCGACCAGGAACACGAAGGCGAACAGCGGGAACGATTGATCCGCCCCGGCGAACCCGAATACGTGGGTGAAGAAGAATCCGCTCACGCCGAGTGTCGCCGCGAAGGAAAGCACCACGGTGACAATGAGAATCACCGGGATCAGCAGAGCGCGAAGCAAAGCGGCCAGGACCAGGAAGATCACCACCAGCACGATCGGGATGATCAGGTTTCTGTCGCGGACCGAGGCGGCCTGGACGTCGAGGGTGGTGGCCGTGCTGCCGCCGACAAGTGCGTCGGCGCCGGGCACGCCGTGCACCGCCGTCCGCAGTCGCTTGACAGTGTCGAGTGCCTGCGGTGAATCGTAGGAGTCGGCGAGGGTTGCGTTGATCATGGTTCGGCCGTCGATCGGTGCAACGGTGAAAGCTGCAGGGGCGCAACCCGCAGCAGCGGCTTGTGCGACGGCAGCGGGGTTGGTCTTGATCAGATCGCTGACCTTCGCGACGTCCACCTGCGTGCAGACGGCGCCGGGATCCTGCGAGATACCTTCGACACCGCTGGCAGCCTTGATGACGGCATCAGCCTGGTCGGCGTTTGCGGTGATCACGGCCGGTGCGCCCGCTCCGGGATCGAACTTCGAGTCGTAGAGTTCTTGTCCGACAACGGCGTCGGGGCGGTTGGTGAAGCTTTCGGTGGACGTCAGGCCGTCGGTTTTGAGACTGCCGATCCCGGCTGCGAACAGGATGATCAACAAGACAGTGGCACCGATCCACAGTGGACGGTCCTTGCTGCCGACGGCCTCGGCGATCTTGCCCCACATCCCGTGCGTCGTAAGGTCTGCGGCGTGATCGACCTTGGGCTTGCGCGGCCAGAAGACCCACCGTCCGGTGGCGGCCAGAGCGACCGGCATGAACGTCATCATCACCAGGTAGGTGCAGGCGATGCCGATGGCGGCGACGGGTCCGAGGCTCTTGTTGGAGTTGAGTTGAGAGAATGTCAGACACAGCAGACCGAGAATTACGGTGACAGCCGAAGCGGTGATGGCCGGCGCAGACTCGCGCCAGGCCTTGATCATCGCGTCGAAGCGGTTGGGATACGTGTGCAGTTCTTCGCGATAGCGAGAAATCAAGAGTAGGGCGTAGTCGGTACCGGCACCGATCACCAGGACAAAGAGGATGCCTTGGGATTGGCCGGTCAACGTGAGTACTTCGGCCTTCGCGAGGAAGTAGATCACCATCGAGGACAAGCCGATTGCGAGAAGTGCGGAGAACAGCGGAAAGAACCACAGGACAGGCGACCGGTACACGACAAGCAGGATGAGGATCACGACCAGAAGTGCCGCACCCAGCAGCGCTCCGTCCAGACCGGCGAAGGCGTCGATGAATGCAACGAGTAGCCCACCTGGTCCGGCGGGCAGTACCTCGACATCACCGGCAGCCTGCTTCGCGGCGTCGATGACGTTCTGTTCAGTGGTCGCCAGAACATCACCTGCCACGGCGGTGTCACCGTCTTTGGCGACGAGTGGCACGAAGATCGACGCAGTTGTGCCGTCGGCGGAGTACTGGGTGGGCTGCATACCGTCGGCGTCTACTCCGGAGATGCCGGAAATGGCGTCGTACGCCGAGTTGATTGCAGACTTGTCTGCCTCGGTGAGGGCCGAATCTCGATGGAACAGAACAAAACCAGGGATTGTCTCGACGGCAAGGAAGTTCGCGGATTGGTTGCTGACGATCGTCGATTCGGCAGAACTCGGGAGGTATGAGGCGTTGTCGTTCTTTTGAACCTCGGCGAGTTTGCCTTGGAAAGAACCTCCGAATCCGCCTGCGACGAAGGCGAAGATCGCAAGGGCGATAACGGTGAAGATCGGCACGCGAAGGCGTTTGACCGCACCGTGCTCGTTCCGTTCTGCGTCAGTTGTATCCAGCTTGGTCATGGTTCTCCTCGAACGCAGTCGACCAGCACCAACAAAGCAACGTTTTCCAGTAGAACACGCAATACGGGCGCGGTGGAACCACTTGGAGTGGAATTGACGACGCTACGAAGTGCCTTTGCCGTATGTCTCGCGGGCTGCGACGTCCATGGGGAAACGGACCACTGTGTCGCCGAACAGCAATCGAGTTGCCGAAGCAGCTGCGGCCAGCACGTGCGCGGTACCAGTTTCGGGGTTGCGGGTATGCACGACCACTTCGTCGTGCTGGAAGAAGACCAATTCGCCGTCCGGATCTTCGGCGAGGCGTCGCCTGAGGTCGGCCAGGAGACACAGCGCCCACTCGGACGCGGTGGCCTGCACGACGAAGTTCCGCGTGAAACGACCGCGGGCATGAGCGTCGCCGTGGGAGTAGAAGTCGGGAGACGGTGGGGGACAGGCCCGGCCGAGCAGTGACCGAACCACCTCGCCGCGCTCGCCTGCCTTCGCAGCTTGCTCGACGTACTCGACGGCGACCGGGAATCGCTTCCGCAGCAAGATGAGTAGTGCTTTGGCTTCACCCGCCGTCGCCCCGTACAGGACGCCGAGGATTGCGACCTTGGCTTTTGCTCGGTCACCGCCGAAGGCTTCGGCACCGACAAGCGCGTACAGATCGTCGTCGCCGGCGGCGGCCATCATGCGGCGGTCGCCGGACATGGCGGCCAGAATTCGGGGTTCGAGCTGACCGGCGTCGGCGACGACGAACACGTGACCGGGATCGGCGACGACGCTCGAGCGCATGGTTTTAGGGATCTGCAGAGCCCCGCCGCCCCGGCTCGCCCACCTACCGGAGACGACACCACCGGGAACGTAGATGGGACGGAATCGATCGCCTCGCACCCAACTGTCCATCCACTGCCAACCGTTGGTGCTGTACAGCTTGGCGAGTTCGCGATGGCGCAGGAGCAAAGGCACCGCCGGATGATCGATCTCCTGCAGAAACCACTTGCGCGTCGACGGCAGTTCGATGCCCTGGCGCCCGAACGCCTCGGTGATTTCCACCGACGACGAAGGATTGACCGTGCGCCCGAAGACCTCACTGATCTGGGCGGCAAGTTGCTGCATACGAGCGGGGAGGTCGTATCCGGTCGGGCGCGGCCCCAGCCGTTCTTCGAGGAGTGCGCGGTGCTTCCGGGTCGAGAACGGCAGACCCGTGTGCGTCATCTCCGCGGCGCTGAGCGCCCCGGCCGATTCTGCGGCGATCAACAAATCCAGGCGCGCATCCGTGCCGATGGTTGCGCGCTGCTCGGCGAATTCGGTGGCGACGGCGAAGGGATCGAGAACGGGGGCGGTGTCGAAGAGACCGAGGCGGTCGTCGTCGAACTCGTCGGCAGGTGGTGACGGTTTGCCGACGCGCATTCCGAGGATCGCGCGGGTCAGGGAGATGTCGTGGCACCGCTGAACCCGTACGCCTGCCCGCAGTAGCGGTGGGTACACGGTCGCCGTACTCGGCCACACCCACCGCGGGTGCTCGGCTTCCTCGATGGTGCGTACCGCTGCGATCAGATCGGGATACTCGACCGGATCGCCAAGTGGCGTTCCACCGGGATCGGTCCGTAGGACAGTTGCCGTCACAGCTCCCGTGGACGTCGTACTACCGGGGACCAGGACAACTCGCACAGCATCAGTGTGACGGCAAGGTCCGACACGAGAACGCTCGGCGCTGCTCAGGCGCCGACGAACCGGATGTGCTGACCCGGGCGGGCTTGGCCGAGCCGGTCGATATCTGCGTCCGCGACTACTCCGACCACCGGATAACCGCCGGTGATGGGGTGGTCGGCGAGGAACACGACAGGTTGGCCGCTGGGTGGGACCTGGATCGATCCGAGTGCCACGCCTTCGGTGGGCAGTTCGGTGTCATCGGTGCGTCGAAGCAGTTCGTCGGCGCCGACGCGATCGAGGCGTGCCCCGATTCGGTCAGAGTCGGTCGAAACCGCCCATCGGCCCTGGACGAGTGTTTCGGGGTTGGTGAATCGATCTGCACGCGGACCGAATAGGACTCGAATGGCGAGAGTCTCGTTTGTCATCGGCGGCACCGGTGCGAGGTCGACGAGTGAGAACGCGGTCGGCGAAGGCCCGATCGGGAGAACAACGCCAGGCTCGAGAGGAGCCGGACCGATTCCGGACATCGTGTCGGTGCTGCGCGATCCCAGGATCTCGGGAACCACAATGCCGCCTCGGACGGTCAGATACGTCCGCAGTCCACTCGGTGCGTAGTCCAGGCGGACGGTCTGACCAGCCCGCACAGAGATCACGCTCGAATGCCCGACCGGGGTGCCGTCGCGGTAGGCCTGTGCCTGCGCTCCGGTGAACGCGATCGTTGTCGGCTGCTGGGCTCGAAGACTCAGCCCACCCAGGAGGATTTCGACGCCGGCCGCGCTCTCGTCGTTGCCGACGAGCCGATTGCCAAGCCTGAGAGATCGCCTGTCTGCCGCACCGGAAACCCCGACACCCGAGCGAAGATGACCGATCCGTCCAAGGTCCTGAATCAGGCTCAGCGGCCCGGTGTCGAGTATCTCCAGGCCGTTCATCGTTGTTCCTCGTCCACGAAGCGCACGCGTCTGCCGGGCTGAACGGTGGCCGGTGGTGTGGCGTTCAGGTCCCACATCACGGCGTCGGTGCTTCCGATGATCTGCCAGCCACCCGGTGATGCCCGCGGGTAGACCGCGCTGTATCCAGCGGCCAGGGCGACGGAACCGGCAGGCACAGCGGTTCGTGATTGAGTTCGACGCGGTACATCGAGCCGAGAGTCGCCTGAAGTCAGGTAGGCGAAGCCGGGTGCGAATCCGATGAAGGCGCAACGCCACATCGCCCCGGTATGAGCCGCAACCACCTCGGATCGGGTCATTCCGAGTGACTGTGCGACGTCGTCGAGGTCGGGCCCGTCGTACCTGACGGAGATGGTGAGCAGGTCGGTCTCGGAATGCGCGTCCGCGATCGCAGCGGACTTGGACTGCTCCAGATCGTTCAAGCACTGCCGGACGTATGTGAGATCTGCCGTCGGGCTACAGGTGACCAGAACGGTGCGCGCTGCGGGGAGGAAGTCTTCGACCCCGACCGGGGTGCTTCGCGTCAGAGCTTCGGTGAACGTGAGCACGTCGGCTTCGGAATCGAGGTCGACGAGAAAGGCACGTTCTCCGGCAGGAAGTATGCAAGTCACCGGGAGGGCTCCCTATCGATGCGAGCCCGCTCCACATCCGCTCGCATCGCCATGATGAAACTCGCGATGGTGGCTCGCTCGGTGGCCGTGTAATTGCCGATGGTGCTCACTGCCCGTGAAATGAGTGGGCCGAAGAAGCTCTCGCCGAGTGTGACCGCCGCTGGTGTGACCTGCAAGATCACTCGCCGGCGGTCCGCCGAATCGCGTTCCCGAGCTACGTGGCCCGCTTTGACCATCCGGTCGACGAGCGCGGTCACCGACGCCGAGTTGATGCCCAGTTGCGCGCCGAGCCAGCCTGGCGTCGCCGGTGTGTTCGAGCGCTCGGCGTCGAGAAGGCAGATCAGCGCGCGCACGTCGGTGGAGTGCATCGTGTATTTGGTCGCAAATCCGGAAACCGCCACGTTCAAGTCGACGGTCAGCGCGCGAAGCGAGTGCACGATCGCCATCGCTTCGCCTTCTGTATCGCCGACGCTCATGGATATCTCCCAGCCCTGGTGTGTGGTCTCTCGATTGTCTACTATCTCGATAATCGAGAGAAATGGGGGTGGGGATGAACTTCAATCGCGCATACGACGCTGTACTGACCAAATGGCCGCAGAAACCGCTGGGTGTGGATCTCGCGGGGCGGTTCGGCAGCACGCATGTGAATGTCTGTGGACCCGAAGACGGGGAGCCGTTGATCCTTCTGTCCGGGGGAGGCGCCACCTCGACGGTGTGGTTCGACAACGTTGGGGCGCTGTCGAAATCCCGGCGTGTTTTTGCCGTCGACACCCTGGGTGATGCCGGACTCAGCATTCCGAGTGGTGATCGGATGAAGTCCGTCGACGATCTGATCGAGTGGATGGACTCGATAGTCGATTGCACCGGCGGCGACACCGTCGATGTGATCGGACATTCCTACGGCGCGATGATTGCGTTGGCCTTTGCGGTGTATCGACCGAATCGTGTCGGGAAACTTGTTCTGCTCGATCCCAATTCGAGTTTCTCCGGCATGAAGGCGGGCTACCTTCTGCGTGCGCTTCCGTTGTTGCTCAAGCCGTCGCGAGCACGTCGACGGCGACTGTTGGAGTGGGAGACAGGCGAGCTGAGCATCGACTCCGACTGGCTCTCACTTGCGGAATTGGGCACTTCGGATCTACCACGACCCAATCTGGTAGTGCCTCAACGTCCTTCGGAGCAGGACACGAGCGCTCTGGATGTCGAGTTGTTGGTGGTCCTCGCGCGGGACGGGCGCGTGCATGATGCGGCAACAGTGGCCAAGGTAGTACGTGAGCGTGTTCCCGCAGCGCGCGTCGAGGTGTTGGAAGATGCTTCACACCACAGCATTCCGATGGTTCCCGCCGATGAACTGAACCGGGTGCTCGTCGACTTCTTGGAGAGCTGACGGACGGTGGTTCAGGGCGCGACGATGCACCCCGGCCCGATCGGGGTGGCCGGATTGACGTTGACCGTTGCGACCGGCCCGCCCGCGGATGTCTGGTAGGCCATCAGAGAGTGCTCACCGGGCGCCGTCGGAGTCCACAGTGTGACGGCGTGGCCGTGCACAACCGGCAAGGTGAAGTAGGGATTGACGGTGTCCCAGATCAATTCCTGCGGGAACATGGTCGACGCCCGGTTCATGTCGACTATCGAAACGTTCGGCTCGACCAACCCCGCTGTCCTGGCTACCACCAGATACGTGCAGCCGGCTCCGTACGGCGTTGTCGGGCCGCTGCTGAGGCCGGGAATGATCGTGACGTCGACGACCTCCGCGGACGCTGACGTCGCGGAACAGATAGCGGCGCTCGCGCAGAGGGCGGCGGCGATCGCGGTAGTGCGAGCAATTCGAGAAAGTGTCATACCAGCAGGTCGGTTTCATCTGGGTGGGCGTTACAGGCACACTGATCCGATGCGTGCACTTCATGTTCTTCTGGCCGGCTTCGGTTTCGTATTGGGGTTCCTGATTGTTGCTGTCTCTGTTCTGGTCGAGTGGGCGACCCTCGCCTACCGGACCGATTTCGCATTTGTCGGAGGCTCCGCCGTGTCGGTCGGTGTTTCCTACGAGGCGATCTACACTGCCGTCGCCACTCCGTTCGCGGGTGCCTTGTTGGGCTGGCTCGTGGCTCTCGTTGCGTCTCGGTTCGGTTGGAGTCTCATTCGTCAGACCGCCACTCCGGCAAGCAAGTGAGCAGGCAGCGGACCCTCACGCTGGTCCGTGGGTTATGAGGAAAGGCCCCGACCTCCATCGAGGTCAGGGCCTTCCGTCGTATCGAGTTACTTCTGCATCGAACTACTTCTGCGTCGAGTTACTTCTTCGAGACACGGATCAGCTTCTTGTTGACGAACTCGTCCATTCCCCACGGGCCGAGCTCGCGGCCAACTCCGGAGCGCTTGACTCCACCGAATGGCAGGCCGGGCAACGTCGTACCGTGCTCGTTGACAAACGCCATCCCCACGTCGAGATCGGCAGCTACCGACCGCGCGGAATCAAGATCGCTGCTCCAGACGGATCCGCTCAGTCCGTAGACCGACGAATTGGCAAGTTCCACAGCCTCGTTGGCCGACTTGACCTTGTAGACGACGCCGGCAGGTCCGAACAGTTCTTCGCTGTACGCCCGCATGTCCGGTGTCACGTCTGCGAGCAACGTCGGTTGAACGTAGGCGCCCGGGCCGTCGATCTTCTTTCCCCCGGTCAGCAGCGTGGCGCCCTTGGACACCGCGTCGTCGATCTGCTCGATCAAAGTGTCTGCCGCGCTCTGCGAAGAGAGCGGACCCAAGACTGTGGATTCGTCCAACGGGTCACCGGCAGTGACCGATTCGAAGGAAGTCGCCAACTTGCGGGTGAAGTCGTCGTAGAAATCTTCGGTGACGATGAAACGCTTGGCCGCATTGCACGCCTGGCCGGCATTGGACAGCCGCGCCTTGGTTGCTGACTTGACTGTGGCATCCAAGTCGTCGGAATCGAGGACGATGAACACGTCGGATCCGCCGAGTTCGAGAACTACCTTCTTGAGATTGCGTCCGGCAGTTTCCGCGACGCTGGTGCCTGCGCGTTCGCTGCCAGTCAGTGACACACCCTGAACGCGCGGATCGGCGATCATGTCCGCGATCTGCTCGTTGGTCGCGAAGACGTTGACATAGGCGTCGTCCGGCAATCCGGCTTGTCGCAGAATCTCTTCCATGAGCAACGCCGACTGCGGACAGTTCGATGCGTGCTTGAGAATGATCGTGTTGCCGAGCATCAGATTCGGTGCTGCGAAGCGGGCGACTTGGTAGTACGGGAAGTTCCACGGCATGACGCCGATGAGAGCGCCGATCGGTCGCCGGTACACAACCGACTCCTCGGCCCCGGGAACGTCGAGTCGTTCTTCCTCGAGTAGCGCGGGACCGTGATCTGCGTACCACTGATAGATCGCGGCCGAGAGCTGTACTTCGCCCTTGGCTTCGCGGACCGGCTTACCCATCTCCAACGAGATCATTCGAGCCAGTTCGTCTGCGCGCTCTGTGTACAGTTCGGCGGTCTTGCTCAGGACTGCCGCACGCTGCTGAGGCGCACTGTTGCGCCAGGTCAAGTAGCCGCGATGCGTGTTCGCAAGTGCGGCTTCAACTCCGGCGTCATCCAAAGTATCGAATTCCCTGACGGTTTCACCTGTCGCGGGATTGACTGTTTTGTAATTAGCCATAGTTGTACAACGTGCGGAGGGGGCTCGAAGATTCCCGAAACGCGCAATCGAAATGAATCGGCTCAACAGGTTTCGATCAAATACCTGCTGGGTACCATGTCACGCCACCTTGGGGCGATGGGTGCGTTCGTAGCCCTTGCGGTCGTAGAACCGGGTGGTCACGATGCCGAGTACGACGCCGATCAGGAGACCCACCAACGTCATCCAGATGGCATGCAGCAGGCCGGCCTCACCGCGCGCACCGAAGAACAGGATCGACCGTGTGCCCATGTAAATCTGGTGCATCGGCTCGAACTGGGCCAGCCAGGCATACAACCTGGGGCTGGCTTCGAGGGGGATGGTGCCGCCGGACGAGGGCAGCGCGAGAATGACGAAGACGAACAGGTTGATCAACATGCCCAACGAGCCGAACGCGGCCATCACCGACATTGCCGTGATGCCGACCGCTGTGATGACCAACGCCCCGTACTCCCACAACGCAAGCCCGTGAGTGACCGGCATACCGAGGGCACGACTGATCCATTGGAACAACGCGGAGACTATCCCGGACAGCACGATCATGAACGCCCATTTCACTAGCAGCGTCCGAAACCTGTTGATACCCACCACATCGTTCTGAACGAAGAGTGGACCGAATTCCGTGGGCGCATAACCGAGCATGCCGTCCACCAACGAATTGACGACGGTTGCTCCGGTGAACCCGGCAAGTACCAGCAGCAGCGCGAAATAGAATGCAACCAAACCGAATCCGGTGCCGTCGGGAAGCGGATCGTGAGCCACGGTGAGTACATTCACCGGATTGTCGAGCAGCAGGCGGCTCGCTCCGGAGATCTGGGTTCCGGTGCCTCCCGCCTCCAACTGCGCGGTGACAAGGGTGGTGAGCTGCTCGCCCATGTTCTTGTTGACCGACGCGAGCGCTGTAGTACCGATCGATTGGACCAGAGATGCGGAGACGGAACCGGCTCGAGGATTGGTGTAGATCGTGATGATCGGTTGTTCTACATCACCGGCGACGACGCTCGCCTCCGCCAGGATGATCGTCCTTTTCGTGAAATCACTGGGAATCACGATCGCCCCGTACAGCGTGCCGGAGTTCAGCCGTGATTGTGCTTCGGCGATGCCGATCTGCTGCAGGTCGATCTTCTGGTGGTCGATTCCGCTTTCGAGGCCGGCGACTATGTCGTTTCCGAAATTCTTGCGATCGGTGGGATCACCGCCCGGGAGGGTGTCACCTTCGTCTTGGTTGACCAGGGCGATCGGGAACTGGTCCAGATGTTTCTTGGGGTCGAGGATCCCGCCCATGTACAGCGCTGCCAGCGCGGACATCAAGAGGGTGACCACTATCAATGGTGTCAACCAGAATCGTGGTGTGTGCATGACGGTGCGGGCAGACGGCTCCGTGTTCTTGCTCATCGTCAGTCGACCGGCTTTCTTTCGCGCGGAGTTCCTCGGGCTGAGCGTAAACGCAAAGGTGCGCCGGGGCAGTCTTTCGATCTGCCCGCGGTGCTGGAGACCTGCCGGGCCGGCGACAGGCTGGATTGCCGGCAGTCTCATCCGAAAAGGCTGAGAACGGATCGGTAGGGTATGGCCCGCGGCAACCCTGCCGAGACGATTTCGGAGAAACCGTTGACCAACGTGCTGATAGTTGTCCTGATACTCGTGGTGATCGCTGCCGTCGCGTTTGTGGTCCTGCGTGGACGCCAGGGCAAGCCGAATGCCCGCGTCGACCCGCTCGCCGACTATCCCGAGGTGTACGACCCCCACAAGATCGGGGTCGGCGACATCATCACGTACGCGGGTATCGACCACGTTGTTCGAGGGACCATCACGCTTGACGAAGAGGGGTACATCTGGCGTGAGCACCTTCTCGACGGGTCGACCGGTCGCCGCTGGCTGACGGTCGAGGACGACGAGGGTGAACTGGAGATGACTCTCTGGATGCGTCGAGAAGGAACCAACCTGGTCCCGAACGGCGACGTCATTCTCGACGACAAGGTTCACCGCAAGATCGAAAGTGGAACGGCGAAGTTCACTGCTGAGGGTACGACGGGTACGGCCCCTGCCGGTTCGATGGAATACGCGGACTACGCAACCGCCGACAAGACCGGCCTGATCGCATTCGAGAAGTGGGCGCGTGGACAGTCGTGGGAGGTTTCCACGGGACGAGCGGTCACGCGCAGCGAACTCACCGTTATCCACTCGGGCCCACCGGAATGAGTCTGTATCTACTCGACGTGGAACCGACCGACGTGGACGCCGCTGCACTGGGGTTGGTACTGGGAGCTCCCGCGCCGCCGACCCTAGCCGAGTTGGTGATCGAAACTGCCGGTGCGACGTTGACGCTGGGGGTGCTCGGGGCGTCGCACGTGGTGACGGCCTGGGTGTCGGGAAAGGAGCTGACCGAACAGGTTTCGTGTGATGCTCTTGCGGCCGGCGGTGAACCGTTGCCCGCAGTGGAGTCCACGGAAAACTACCGGTTCGAGTCTTCCTCAACGGTCCTGGACCGAGTCGAATTCGATTCGGAAGCTGCGTCGTTGAGAGAATCCGCCGGTCAGGACGGCTGGATCTGCGGATCGTTTCCCGGTGACGAGACGGCATTGACCGCGTTGTGTGGCGTTCGAGACCGACAGGGGTGGAGTTGGCAGAGTTGGCATTTGTACCCAGGGGAGGGGACAGGAGTGATCGTGAAGACACGTAGCAGGTGGCAACCGTGAGGGGACGGGCATGGTTGCCGCCCGTGATGGTGGCGGCCGCAATTGCGTTGTCCGCGTGCGGTGGCGGAGCCAAGGACTTCATCGCGGACAACTATTCCAAGTCGTCCCAGAACGGTGACGTCGTTTTGTACTCGTCGAACGATCCAGTAGGTACGACGGTGTCGCGAATCGTCGACGCTGACGAACCGGCGGCGCGAAGTGCTGACGGCGGCAACGAATATCTGCGCTACGACGACGACATCGTCACTGTCAGTTCAGCTTCGGGCGGTGGCAGCACCATCAAAGTAGAGGACATCGACGGCACGTATCGCAGCGGCGGATACGCGTACCTGGGGCCGGGTTTCAACCCGGGATCCCCAGCGGGTGGAAGCAGCGGCAGCGGCGGCTCGGGTAGTGCCAAATGACGGTAATGCTCAATGAGAAGGAGAACGGCGTGACGAACATCTTTGCATCCACTTCCGTCGAGATCGGGACGGTGGATCCGGCATTGCTCGTCGGTGGCGTTCTCGGCACCCTCGCCTATTTCGCCGTCGGCGTAGCGGTCCTGGCCACGGGTTTCCTTGTCCTCGATCTCATGACGCCCGGAAATCTCCGCCATCAGGTGTACGTCGACAAGAACCCGAATGCTGCGATTCTGTTGGCTTCCAACCATCTTGCGCTGGCGATCATCGTGGTGACGGCAATCCTGACCAGTTCGGACGGTTTCGCTCAGGGGCTCGCCGACTCCGCGGTGTACGGACTGTTCGCGATCGTGTTGCAAGCGATCGCGCTGCGTTTGATGAACGCATTCCTTCCCGGCAAGCTGGTTGCGCTGGTGCAGGATCCGAAGATGTGCGGCGCCGCGTGGGCTGTGGGTGTGAGCTTGCTGTCCATCGGTTTGGTGAACGCCGCAGCGCTCACCTGATGGTTGCCGCTGATCCCGATGTGAGGGTTGACGAGCGTTCGACGATGCTCGGCCCGCGCGCACGTGTGCTTCTCCTCGCGGCAGTTGCCGCGTGCGCTGCGTGCGGCCTGATCTACGAGCTGGCGCTGTTGACGCTGAGCGTGAGTCTGACCGGCGGCGGCATCACCCAGACGTCGTTGATCGTCGCGGGATTTGTTGCGGCTCTGGGTATCGGAGCGCTGGCCGCCAAACCTCTGCTGGGGCACGCTGCCGTTTCGTTTGTGACGGTCGAGATACTGCTCGGCCTGATCGGCGGATTCAGCGCCGTCACTCTGTACGTGACCTTCACCTTCTTCGGTTCCAGCGCAGCAGTTCTGGTGGCAGCAACGGCGCTGATCGGCATCCTCGTCGGTGCCGAAGTGCCTCTGCTGATGACGCTCTTGCAATCCGGTCGGAGCGACAACGACGCACAGAGCACCGGAAAAGTGCTGGCAAATCTCAATGCCGCCGACTACCTCGGCGCGTTGATCGGTGGCCTGCTGTGGCCGTTCGTACTGCTGCCGTGGGCGGGCATGATTCGCGGCGCCGCGCTCACCGGCATGATCAACCTCGTGGCCGCGGCAGTTGTCGCGTTGATCCTTCTTCGGTGGCAGCTCAGCCTGCGAGCACGATCGATCGCCGTCGTCGCAATGCTGTTGGCGGCGAGCTTGATCGGATGGCTGCTGATCGAGGCCTCGGACATCGAGACCACGTCGAGGCAGCGTCTGTACACCGATCCGGTGGTGGCCGCCGAGCGGTCGGTGTACCAGGAAATCGTCGTCACCGAGCGGGGAAACGACGTGCGCTTGTTCCTCGACGGAGACCTGCAGTTCTCCAGTGTCGACGAGCATCGCTATACCGAGTCGCTGGTGTACCCGGCACTGGTGAACGATCCGCGGCGGGTGCTGATTCTGGGCGGCGGTGACGGCCTCGCTGCACGGGAAGTGCTGCGGATGAACAGCGTCGAGCAGATCGTCCAGGTCGAACTCGATCCGGCCGTGATCGAATTGGCCAACACCCGTCTTCGCGATCTGAACGCGGGAGCCCTCGAGGATCTGCGGGTGAACGTCGTTCTCGACGACGCGTTCCGGTGGTTACGGGAAAGCCCGGAACCGGGTTTCGACGCGGTCATCGTCGACCTACCGGATCCTGACACGCCCGCACTGGGCAGGTTGTATTCCGTGGAGTTCTACGGACTTGCCGCTGCCGCGATGAATCCGGGCGGTTTGATGGTCGTCCAGTCCGGCAGTCCGTACTCGACACCGGATGCGTATTGGCGAACGGTGTCGACGGTATCGGCTGTCGGACTGAGTGTCTCGCCCTACCACGTCTTCGTGCCGAGCTTCGGCGACTGGGGATATGTGCTCGCGCAAGCAGGATCCACTCCACCCGACCTTCGTCTGCCCGCTGATGTGCCGGAATTACGGTTCCTCGACGAGCCGACGCTGGCGTCGGCATCGGTGTTTCCGCGCGATCGCCCGAGGCGGGAGTTGGAGCCCTCGACCCTCGACCGGCCACGCATCGTCGACGATATGCGCAAGGGCTACGAACGCTGAACTCCGGACCTAGTAGCTTGAATCGAGACTCTCGGCTACGACGGAGGTACGGATGACTGTTCGGATCGAGGAGCACACACCGGGAGTTCGGTTGCTCACGATGGATCGCCAGGAGAGGCGCAACGCGCTCGACGCGAAGACGTACCGCGAACTCACGAACGCGATCCGGGATTCGGACGGCGACGATGCAGTGCGGGTTTCGGTGCTGACGGGTGCCGGTGGTGTCTTCACCAGTGGTAACGACATCGGAAGTTTTCAGGACACTGCCGGCGAGGACGGCGGTGAGGCCAAGGATCTGTTGATCGCACTTGTCACCGCACGTAAACCGATTGTCGCAGCGGTCGAAGGGTTTGCAGTCGGGATCGGCACCACGATGTTGTTGCACTGCGACCTGGCGTTTGCCGGACGAGGTACGCGGTTCCGCTTGCCGTTCGTTCCGCTCGGGCTCTCGCCCGAGGGTGGATCGAGCTATTTGTTGCCACAGATCGCGGGCCTCAAACGCGCGACCGAGCTGTTGATGCTCGGAGATATGTTCGACGCCGACGAGGCCGCCGAAGCCGGTCTGGTCAATCGCGTCGTGGAGGCCGGCACCGCACTCGACGTGGCGCTGGACCGTGCAGTTCGCATTGCAGACTCCCCGGCTGAATCGGTAGCGCTCACGAAGATGCTGCTCCGTCGACCGCATCTCGATTCCCTGCTGGAAACCATCGACGTGGAGTCGGATCATTTCGCGAGACGGCGACGATCCGATGAAGCGCAAGAAGCATTCGCAGCTTTCATGAAGAAGAGGTGACCGATATGAATGGTGCACAGTCGCTTATCCAGAGTCTGGTCGACTCGGGTGTCGAGGTGTGCTTCGGCAATCCCGGAACGTCCGAGATGCATTTTGTTGCCGCACTCGATTCCGTTCCCCGGATGCGCGCCGTACTCGGCCTGTTCGAGGGCGCTGTGACCGGTGCCGCGGACGGCTACGCACGGATCGCCGGAAAGCCTGCCGCGACGCTGCTCCATCTCGGCCCCGGTATGGCGAACGGACTGGCGAACCTTCACAACGCGCGCCGCGCCCACACACCGATCGTGAACATCGTCGGGGACCACGCGACATATCATCACGGTTTCGACGCTCCTCTCGAATCGAACATCGACGCGCTGACCGAATGGCTGGAGGGGTGGAGTCGACGTTCCGAATCCACTGCGACCGTCGGTAGCGATGCGGCTGACGCCGTTGCCGCGTCAATGGATTCGCCCGGAAGGATCGCGACACTGGTCCTACCCGCTGACGTCTCGTGGGGCGAAGGTGGAGTGCTTGCGGAGCCTCGGGACATACCGGCGCGAGCGGAAGCTTCTGCATCACAGATCGACTCGGTGGTAGGCGCGCTCAATGCCGAGGGCCGCGCGACGCTACTGCTGGGCGGCGCAGCGTGTTCCGAAGCCGGACTGCGCGCCGCTTCCCGGATCGCCGTCGCGACGGGTGCGCAGATTCTGGTCGAGACCTTCCCAGCGAGGCTTCAACGGGGCGCCGGGCTACCGTCATTCGAGCGCTTGGGGTACTTCGCCGAGCACGCCACCGAACAACTTCGCGGAACAACTCAGCTGGTTCTGGCCGGCGCGGTTTCGCCGGTCTCGTTCTTTGCGTATCCCGGAAAACCGAGCGATCTGGCACCGGAGGGCGCTGCGGTGACAACGCTGGCGAGCGTCGGCGACGATGTTGCCGGTGCTCTGGAAGCAGTGGCAGAACTCGTGGCACCGGGAGTCGAACCTGTTCTGCAGGAAGCGAATCGGCCAGCACTGCCGAGCGGGCCACTGGACGTTCGAAATTGGGCAGACGTTATCGGTGCCCTGCTGCCAGGCGATGCCATCATCTCCGACGAGGCTGCCACTTCCGGTTGGGCGATTCCGATCGCCCTCGCCGGAGCGCCGCGCCACGACGTGCTCACGCTCACCGGAGGGGCCATCGGCCAGGGAATTCCGGTTGCGACGGGCGCCGCGGTGGCAGCGCCGGAGCGACCGGTGATCAATCTCGAAGCCGACGGAAGCGCGATGTACACGATCACGGCGTTGTGGACGCAGGCGCGAGAGCAGTTGAACGTCACGACGATTCTGCTCAACAATCGCGCTTACGCCATTCTGCGTGGCGAGTTGCAACGCGTCGGCGCAGAAGGCGCCGGCGTCGTCGCACAGTCGATGCTGGATCTGTCGTCGCCGAACATGGATTACGTCAAGATCTCCGAGGGCCTGGGTGTGCCGGCGTCACGGGCGAGCACGGCGGAGGAGTTGGCGGAGCAGTTTGCCGCAGCGCTGGCGGAGCCCGGTCCGCATCTCATCGAGGTCATGCTGCCACCCCCGTCATGATTTCGCGTCGGTCATCGATCGTGCATTCAACTGGAGGTTTTCGGTGCTAGCCGCGATCGGTCTGTCTCTGCCTCTTGCCCTCGGTCTGCTTTTCGTCTCGATGCCCATGGCGGTGATCGTGCTCGTGATGGTTACCGCCGGAGCACATCGCGGGGCGGCATCTTTTCTCCTCGGGTGGGTGCTCGGTATATCGGCGGTCGTTGCAGCGACCATCGTGATCGCGGACCACTCGTTCGCGGAGTCGGAGTCGTCCCAGACATCGGTGTGGTCGAGCGTCGTACGAATCGTGTTGGGCCTTGTTCTGTTCGGAGTGGCGTACAAGCAGTGGCGAGCGCGACCGAGAGACGGAAGTGATCCAACAGTTCCGAAGTGGATGAAGAGCATCGACGGATTGACGCCGCGCAAGGCTTTCGGGTTGGCGTTCTTGTCCGCGGCGGTCAATCCCAAGAACGCTGCGCTGGCGGTATCCGGTGCGGCCACTATCGCGGTCGCCACGAATGTTGTTGCTCAACAGATTGTTGCGGCGGTCGTCTTCACGGTGATCGCCAGCGTCGGCATCGCGTCGCCGATCCTGGTGAAGGTGTTCTCCGGCAAGCGAGCCGACGAGATCCTCGCATCCGCGAAGGCATGGATGACCGCCAACAACGCAGTGATGATGGCGGTCATCCTGGCGATCCTCGGTGCGACCGTGCTGGGCGAGGGGCTCAGTGGACTGCAATAAGTCGCCTACCATTGGCGGGTGACTGATTTCGACGACGACGCTGCTGGTTCCATTGCCTCCGCTGCTGTGGCTGTTCTGCGCGAGCAAGGCCCGCTGAGTCTCGAAGAGTGGGCGACCCATCTCGAGGAGTACGGAACTGCGACCGAGTTGGCCGATGTACTCGAGTACCTGTCCGAACCGATGCTCGGGTACCTGCCCAACGGAAAGTACTTCGCCCTCGACGCGGCCCTCGAAGGGCTCGTGTTCACTCACCGGCTCAGTGAGCTCGAGATTGCGTCCGACATCCTTGACGCGAGCCCCGACCTGGAACCGATCTTGGCGTTCGGCGGCGGCGAAGACGGAGCGATCCGGGTGGCCCTGGCGGAAGAAGCAGCCCTGGAACGCGGAGGTGCTCCCTTCCGGAGTCGACGAGTTGTGGTTCTCCCGGTCGGAACCCTGGGCGAGTGTGCCGACGGCGATCTCGTCGGTCTTGCCGTCGAAGACGGAAGACTTGCTTTTCGCCTGGTGGAGATCGAGGACGAGCCCGATCTTGCTCCCGCCCTGGACGAGCTTTTCGAGGACGACGGAGTCGAGGCACTCGATTCCGTGTGCTGGCAACTCCTCCTCGCGGATCCGTCACTCTTCACGGTTCCCATTGCGCCGCTGGGTGAGATCTTCGAGGCGGCAGGCTACGAACATGAGCGAGAATTGCTGGCGCGTCGGGGATTCGACTTCGACGCTTACGATCTGCAGATTCGGACAGCCTTGGTCGCCAGTACCTACGACCTGACCCACGACGAGGCAGTCTCTGCCGTCGCGTTTGTCGATCTGGCGGATCGCGGATACACCGACGCGGTCATCGCCGACTTCGATATCGCGGACTGGGCCCACCGTCATGTGAGCGCTGCCCCGGATTCTTTTGTCTCACTCGCAGATCCGGGTGCAGCGGTAGCAGTGTTCGATCTCGGATTTCGGAATCAGGATCCGGTGACCGATGCGATTCTCGAAGCGCTTGCAGCCGAACTGGCCGAGCGAGGGCCGAGGTCGGTGCGGGCGGCGGCTCATTGGCTGGCCGGTAAGGCCGTCGATCGGCTGGGACGCGTCCTCGAAGCGGAAGCGCACTACGAGAAGGCGCTACTTGCCGAATCTGGTTGGGGTCCTGCTTTGTTCGAACTGGCCCAGTTCGCGTCGGACCGCGGCGACGCGATCCGGGCACTGTCACTGCTCGGGCGGATCGACGGCGGAAGTGAAGAGAATCTCTACGCCGTACTGCAGGACTTCGTCCCAGCCGATCACCCGGAACTCGGGCGAAACGACAAGTGCTGGTGTGGTTCCGGCCGCAAGTACAAGGTTTGCCATCTCGGAAAGGCGGATGAATCCGTCAAGGCGGACGGTCGGTGGTTGTACAAGAAGGCATGTCTGTTTGCCTTTGCCTCCGAGTTCGTCGACACCGTGACCGGGCTCGACGATCTCGAAAACGAGAATCTCTCCGAGGACGAACTGCTCGCCACCACGATCTTCGACGGCTCGGCACTGGATGTGGCTCTGTTCGAGGGTGGGATCTTTGCCGACTTCCTGGCCAGACGCAGTGAACTCCTCCCGGAGGCGGAAGTAGTGACAGCTGCGCAGTGGCTCGGAACCAGCAGGTCGGTGTACGAAGTGGTCGAATCTTCGGACACCGGTGTCGTGCTGCTCGATCGTGGGTCCAAGGAGACCGTCACGGTTTCGCACTCGGTCGAAGGCAAGCCCGGTGACGCGATCAGTGCTCGGGTCCTGACGGTCCCCACGGGCGCGCTTGCGGTGGGCGTGGTGGTCATGGCTTCGCAATCGCAGGCCGCGAGGGTTCTCGAGGTTCTTGCTTCCGAGGATCTCGACGCCGACGAACTGGTGCGTGAGTCGCGTGGAGGCGCCGATCACTCGACCGATGACCGGTGACGATGTATCGAGTCGACCCCGTTAAAGTTGGATAGGTGAACGAACCGATGGATGCCAATGACTTGATCGCCGAAGCCGCGATGGAGTTGTTGCGTGAGCACGGCCCGCAGACAGCGGCGGACTGGGGCACCCTGTTGGCTGATGCCGGGCACGGTACAGCCGAGGACATGGCCGAATTCGTCGAGTACGTCGAGGACCCACTGCTCGGATACTTGAGTGAGGAGCGGTACGCCGCACTCGACACGTTGTTCGAGCATCGAGTGTTGACCCATCGCCTCACCGAAGCGGAGATCAAGTCCGGCGTTCTCGACGCCAATCCCGATCTGATGATGCTGCGAGTTTTCCTCGATCGTGACGACGACGAGATCCACGGCATCAGCGTCGTGCATCGCGGGATCGACGACGATCTGTTGGCTGATCGTGGGATCGAAGACCCGGAGTTCCCGCACGACGAAGGTTTTCTGCTCGACACCGACACCCTTGCCGAGTGCTCGGCAGGTGACTTGATCGGATTGTTCGTCGCTGACCGCGAGTTGACGCTCTGCACCATCCCCGAGGTACTGGATCCCGCACCCGGATTCGGCGAGAACCTGGCGACGGTCCTTGCCGACATCGGTGCGGACACCCTCGATGCCATTGTCTGGCAGTTGATGCTCGACGAGCCGTCGCTGTTCCGTCAGCCGACCGCCCCGCTGGGCGAGATGCTCGACGCGGCAGGTTACGTTCGCGACGGTGACTACGTTGCGGTGGACGGTTTCGATTTCGAGGCATACCACCTGGCGAACCGGGCCAGGATGCTCGAGATTCGAGAGAACCTGCACTCCGAAGAAGCCGCGTCGGTGATCGCCTTCGTCGATGTGGTCATGGCTGCGAAAGCCGAAG
This sequence comes from Rhodococcus sp. NPDC057135, assembly GCF_042670865.1. Lineage (NCBI taxonomy): Bacteria > Bacillati > Actinomycetota > Actinomycetes > Mycobacteriales > Nocardiaceae > Rhodococcus > Rhodococcus sp. NPDC057135. The sequence continues at coordinate 452,095 of NZ_JBHUUU010000004.1, read as the reverse complement.
GCGTCGAGGATGTCTCGGACTGGGCGCGCAAGCAGATCAAGGAGGATCCGCAGACCTTCGTCGGCATCGCCGAGCCGCCCGCGGCTGCGGCAGCATTGGAACTGTTGTCCGAACTCGATGACCATGATTCCGCATTGCATTCTGTTGCAACTGCTCTCGCGGAGAAGGGGCCGCGCCGAGTCAAGCCGGCAGCGCACTGGCTGGCGGGCAAAGCTTCGGACCGTCTCGGCAAGATCCTGGCCGCTGAGGCGTCGTACGAATCAGCGCACGATCTTGATCCCGACTGGACTCCGGCGATCTTCGATCTGGCGCTACTGGCGGCCGATCGCAGCGATGTGACGCGAGCGCTGGCTTTGCTGGGCCGGATCGAGGGTGGCGAGTCCGAAGTTCTGCATGAGGTTCTTCAGCGCTATGCACCGGCCGAGCATCCTGAGCTCGGTCGAAATGACAAGTGCTGGTGTGGTTCCGGTCGAAAGTTCAAGGTTTGCCATCTCGGTAAGTCCGAGGTGACTTTCGATGACCGGGCCAGCTGGCTCTACGTCAAGGCTCAGTTGTTCTCGCGCACGCCGGAGTACTTCGACGCCGTATTCGATCTCGCGCTCATTCGTGCCGAGCAGTTCAACAGCGAAGAGGCACTGACGCTGGCCGTCGAAGGTGGTTTGGCCGTCGATGCTGCCTTGTTCGACGTCGGCATCTTCGAGGCGTTTGTCGAGCGCCGCGGAGAACTGCTGCCCTCCGACGAGCGGGAACTGGCCGACGAGTGGTTGAAGATTGCGCGCTCGGTGTACAAGGTTGCCTCGACGGAGCCGGGACAGTTGGTGACCCTCAGCGACGTCCGCAACGGGCATCTGGTGAAGGTCACGGACGAGTGGGGCTCGCTGAACCTCGAGCCAGGCACACTCGTGTGTGCTCGTGTTCTTCCGGCCGGGTCCACGATGCGCACCTTCGGTGGCATCGAACCGCTTGCGGTAGAAGACAAGAAAGAGCTGATCCAACTGATCGAGTCGGACGACACCGAGCCGGGTCAGTTGGTGGAGTTCCTCAGCCGAGGCCTTGCCGGTGCGCCTTTCCGGTAGCGCGAACTACCAAAAAGGCGCACGGGGCCGGAGGCCCTAGGGCGTGACCTGAGCCAACATCATCTGCTCGAAACCCTCACCGTAAGGCGGGAGCATTCCCCACTCGCCGCGCGGATCATGCTGCGCTGCTTCGAATACCGTTCGCGCGTGACTGAACTCGAGGAAACCCTCGCGCCCGTGGTAGTGCCCGATACCCGAAGCCCCGACGCCGCCGAAGGGTGCGTCGCTCAGTCCGGGGTGAGACATCGCGTCGTTGATGGTGACGCCACCCGAGACGGTGCGTTCGAGTACGGACTCCTTCTCGTCCAGATCGGTTCCGAAGTAGTACAGCGCCAGCGGCTTCGGACGTGAATTGATGTCCGCGACAACGCTGTCGAGTTCGTCGTACGGCAGGATCACGACGGCCGGCCCGAAGATCTCCTCCTTCATGATCTGTGCGTCGGTCGGAGGGTCGACCACAATTCGCAGTGGGCGTCGACGAGTGTCAGCGGAGAGTTCTTCGTCGGGAACGGTGATGATTCGTGCTCCACGTTCTTCGGCGTCCTCGATGTACCCCTCGATGCGTGCGAGGTGACGATCGCTGACTATCGAGACCATGTCCTTGTTGTCGGCGATGGTGGGGAACAGTCCCGTGAACTGATCGGTGAATGCGCCGATGAACGCTTCCGTGTTCTCGCGTGGGACGTAGATCAGATCGGGAGAGACGCAGAGTTGACCGGCGTTGGTCGACTTCGCGATAGCCAAACGCGAAGCAGCAGAGGTGATATCGGCACTGCGGCTCAAGACGCTCGGTGACTTGCCGCCGAGTTCGAGGGTGACCGGAACAAGGTTCTTCGCAGCATTGGCCATGACCAGCTTGCCGACGGTCGTGCTGCCGGTGAAGACGAGGTGGTCGAAAGGCAGGGACGTCAGCAGATCAGCGACTTCCGGGCCGCCGGTCACCACCGCGACCTCCACGGGGTCGAGCGTTCGTCGCGCCGCCTCGGCCAGGACGGCCGCAGTGTTGGGCACGATCTCCGACGGTTTGAGAACCGCGCGATTTCCCGCTCCCAGAGCGCAGGCGAGGGGACTCAGGAGAGTGAAGAGTGGTGCGTTCCAGGTTCCGATGATGCCGATCGAACCCTTGGGTTGGTACGACACGTACGCCGTGGCACCGAGTTGGTCCTGCATCGCTCCGGTCGCTCTCGGTGAGCGAATCATCCACTCTTCGAGAGAATCACGAACGTGCTTGAGTGAAACCATCGATCCCAGAACGTCATTCATCACCGAGTAGGCCGGAATTCGACCGCCGAAGTCTTCGTTGATCGCTTCGGTCAAATCCTTGTGGTTTGCGACCAGGAGATCGACGACGCGTTGGATGCGCTCGCGTCGTGTCTGCGCGGACGGAAGCCCGGCGGCGCGAGTTGCTTCCTGCTGGGCGCGCAGTATCTGTTCGAGATCGGTGGTGACGGCGACATCGGTGCTCATGGGCACTCCTCGTAGTGGCGAAGTATTGACCGGACCGTATCGACGCGGCGCGAGCGGATGCCCTTTTCGTCTCGTTGACCGGGACGGATTCGATTGGTAGAGAGAACACATGTCGCAGACACAGGTAGAAAACACTGCAGTGAAGATTTCCGTCGAGGAATCGGTGGGACTCGGTTTCCTGACGCTCGATCGGCCGGCGCGCCGCAATCCGCTCTCGGCGGAGACCATGCGCGAGGTGACGGCTGCCCTTCTCGAGTTGGCTGCGGACGAGCGCGTACGGGTTGTCGTCGTGCGCGCCGAAGGCCCGGTGTTCTCCGCGGGCCACGATCTGACGGAGATGATCGGGAGAACCCTCGAGGACGAGCGGGCGATCTTCGACGGCTGTACCGAGATGATGGAGACCGTGCAGCGGATTCCGCAGCCGGTGATTGCCGCAGTCCAGGGCCCGGCTATCGCGGCGGGCTGCCAGTTGGCCGCGTCGTGTGATCTGGTCGTTGCAGCGTCGAACGCTGTTTTCGGTACTCCCGGCGTCAAGATCGGACTGTTCTGCTCGACGCCGATGGTCGCTCTGAGCAGGGCGGTAGGGCGCAAGCGGTCGATGCAGATGTTGCTGACCGGTCAGACGATCGACGCCGAGACCGCTGCGGACTGGGGTCTGGTGAACTTTGTCGTCCCGCCCGAAGACCTTGACCGGGAGGTGCGCGAACTGGCCGCCAAGATCACGACGGCCAGCCCCTTGACGGTGAAGATCGGCAAGCAGGCGTTCTATCACCAGATCGATCTGCCGCAAGCGCAGGCGTACGAGGCGATGGCGGAAACAATGGCAATCAACGCCGTGACCTGCGACGCTCAAGAAGGTATGCAAGCCTTCGTGGACAAGCGAAAGCCCGAATGGCGCAATAAGTAACGATCGCTCTTCCGGTTTAGTTGGACGTCCTATAACCTGAGGCGCATGAGCCTGGATCCACGCACCAACACCGTCGACGGAGTGCTTCGGCGCTCGGCAGCCAAGTACCCCGACCGCGTAGCCGTCGTCTTCGAGGATCGCACCCGCACGTACCGCGAACTCGACGACGCGGTCACCCGGGTCGCGGCCTATCTGCTCGGTCTGGGTCTCGAACACGGCGACCGCGTCGCGGCATACGGAACCAACTCCGATGCCTATGCAATCGGATTCCTTGCTTGTGCGCGAGCAGGTTTGGTGCATGTTCCGGTCAATTACGCACTGAAGGGGGAGGAACTCCGGTACCTCGTGGCGCAGTCGGGCGCCCGCGCGGTGTTGGTGGATCCGGCATTGGCGCCGACGCTCGACTCGGTACGCTCCGACCTCGATCTCGACCACGTGATCGCACTGCGGGACGCGGAACTGTCGGTCGTCACGATCGGTGACGCAGGCGAGGTGCCGGTCTTCGAGCCGCGTGCGACGTCGACGGATCTGGCGCAGCTGCTCTACACCTCGGGTACCACCTCGAAGCCCAAGGGCGCCATGATGTCTCACGGTGCGCTGGTTCACGAGTACGTGTCCTCGGTGATCGCGCTGGGGCTCGACAAGAGTGACAACCCGTTGATCTGCATGCCGATGTACCACTCCGCGGGCATGCACGTCTTCATGCTGCCGTACCTGTCCGTGGGCGCAACGGTCAGTCTGATGCAGGCGCCGGACATCCCGGAGATCCTGCGCCGTGTCGAAGCCGAAAAGATCGGATCGCTGTTCCTGGCTCCGACCGTGTGGGTACCGCTGGCCAACCATCCTGACCTCGAGACCCGCGATCTGTCCTCGCTGAAGAAGGCGCAGTACGGCGCCTCGATCATGCCGGTCACCGTGCTCAATCGCCTGCGTGAGCGTTACCCGGACATCGGCTTCTACAACTGCTTCGGCCAGTCCGAAATCGGCCCACTGGCAACAGTTCTCCAGCCCAGCGAGCATGCCGATCGTCCGTCTTCCTGCGGTCGCGCGGTGTTCTTCGTCGAAACCCGCGTGGTCGACGCCGACGGAAACGACGTCGCCGACGGTGAGTCCGGTGAGGTTCTCTACCGCTCGCCGCAGCTGTGCAACGGCTACTGGGAGAACCCGGAAGCCACCGCCGAGGCCTTCCGTGACGGCTGGTTCCATTCGGGCGATCTGGTCGTGCGGGACGAAGAAGGTTTCATCACGGTCGTCGACCGGATCAAGGACGTCATCAACACCGGCGGCATCCTGGTGGCGTCGCGCGAGGTCGAAGATGCGGTCTACACGCACCCTGCCGTGGCGGAAGTTGCAGTGATCGGTACGCCCGACGAGAAGTGGATCGAGGCCGTCACGGCGATCGTCGTGCTCAAGGACGGCAACGACGAGTTGACGCCCGAGGCGTTGATTGCCCACGTCAAGGAACGGATCGCTCCGTTCAAGGTGCCCAAGCACGTCCGTTTCGTGGCCGAACTCCCGCGCAATCAGAGCGGCAAGCTACTGAAGCGGGAACTGCGCACCGTCTGAGACTTGCTATAGGTTCTGCCTTACCTTCGGTTCGTTTTCAGGTCTTTGACTCCGATTGCCTCACGGTATTGACTTCGGAGGACGGCATGGACTTCGGAAACAGCAAGGTGAGTGGTGAGAATGCAGGTCGATGCAGATGACTTCGCAGATATCTTGGCGACTGCGCGGGAGTTCATCCGAAAGGAAGTCGTTCCGCGTGAGCAGGAGATAGCCGACACCGACGCCATTCCTGAGGACATACGCAAGAAAGCCGCAGCCATCGGGCTCTTCGGCTACGCGATCCCTCAGGAATGGGGTGGGCTCGGACTCGACCTCACCCAAGACGTCGAATTGGCAATGGAATTCGGCTACACGTCCCTGGCGCTGCGCTCGATGTTCGGTACCAACAACGGAATTGCCGGGCAGGTATTGGTCGGCTTCGGTACCGACGAGCAGAAGGCTCAGTGGCTCGAGCGCATCGCCTCCGGTGACGTCGTGGCTTCGTTCGCTCTGACCGAACCGGGCGCGGGCTCCAACCCGGCCGGCCTTCGGACCAAGGCAGTTCTGGACGGATCCGACTGGGTCATCGACGGTAACAAGCGGTTCATCACCAATGCTCCACTGGCGCAGCTGTTCGTGGTGTTCGCACGCACCCGCCCGGCGGACTCCGATGGCCCGGGAATCGCAGTGTTCCTGGTTCCGGCCGACACGCCGGGCGTCACGGTCGGTCCCAAGGACAAGAAGATGGGTCAGGAAGGTGCTTGGACCTCCGAGGTCACCTTCGACAACGTCCGGGTTCCCGAGTCGGCCCTCGTCGGTGGCGACCAGGACACCGGATACCGCGCTGCGATGACGTCTCTCGCACGCGGACGAGTCCATATCGCGGCGCTCTCGGTGGGAGCAGCACAGCGAGCGCTCGACGAATCTGTCGCGTTCTCCGTGGTCACGGAACAGGGCGGTACCGCTATCGGCGACTTCCAACTGGTTCAAGCGATGCTGGCCGACCAGCAGGCAGGTGTCATGGCCGGGCGTGCGATGGTGCGCGAGGTAGCCGCGCGGTACGTCAGCGGTGAGGATCGACGTCTCGGCCCCTCGGCGGCAAAGCTTTTCTGCACCGAGATGGTGGGCAAGGTCGCGGATCTCGCCGTGCAGATCCACGGCGGCAACGGGTACATGCGCGGTGTGCCGGTCGAACGCATCTACCGTGAAGTTCGCCTGTTGCGCCTGTACGAGGGAACCAGCGAGATCCAGCGACTGATTCTCGGCGGTGGGCTCGTGGCACAAGCGAAAAAGCAAAACCAGCGCTGACACCTTTTTACCTGACGAGCTTTAACCTCACGAACGGAGTGGACATGGGATTGTTGGACGGCAAGGTCGCAGTGGTGACGGGCGGAGCACAGGGGATCGGGCTCGAAATTGCGCGCACCTTCATCAAGGAAGGCGCGACCGTCGTCATCGGCGACATCAACGAAGGCGTGGGAACGGCTGCGGTCGCCGAACTCGGCGGAGAGTCGGTCGCCCGTTTCGCTTCCTGCGACGTTCGGGACTCGGGACAGGTCGAGGCAATGCTCGATCTGGCTGAAAGCGCTTTCGGCCCAGTCGATGTCATGGTCAACAACGCCGGCATGACTCGCGATGCCACGATGCGGAAGATGACCGAGCAGGACTTCGACGACGTGATCGCCGTTCACCTCAAGGGAGCGTGGAACGGGACACGCGCTGCCGCCGCCCGCATGCGTGAGCGCGAAACCGGCGCGATCGTGAACATCTCGTCGATCTCCGGCAAGGTCGGCATGCTCGGGCAGACCAACTACTCCGCCGCCAAGGCCGGCATCGTCGGTCTGACGAAGGCCGCGGCAAAAGAGGTCGCGTTCAAGAACGTTCGCGTCAACGCCGTTCAGCCCGGACTGGTCCGCACGGCAATGACCGAGGCGATGCCCGAACGGATCTGGAACGAGAAGCTGGCCGAGATTCCGATGGGGCGCGCAGCCGAGCCTTCGGAAGTTGCTTCGGTTGTGCTGTTCCTCGCGAGCGACCTCTCGAGCTACATGACGGGTACGGTTCTCGAGATCACCGGCGGCCGCCACATCTGAAACGGTCCTGTTCGAGTGCAAGAATTCAGAGTGCAAAACTTCTGGGTGTAAAACTTCTGGGGTGACTACTGACATGGGACAGCCGAACTCGGACCTTCCGCTCGACGGAATCACCGTAGTTGCACTCGAACAGGCGGTGGCGGCACCGCTCGCCACCCGACATCTCGCGGACATGGGTGCGCGGGTGATCAAGATAGAACGCGTTGGCGAGGGTGACTTTGCGCGTCACTACGACCAAGCGGTTCACGGTCAGGCATCACACTTCGTGTGGCTCAACCGTTCCAAGGAATCCATCGCCGTCGACGTGAAATCGGAATCCGGCCGGCAGATCGTTCTCGACCTTGTCGCGCGAGCCGACGTGTTCCTGCAGAACCTGGCTCCTGACGCTGCCGCGAGACTGGGGTTCGGCGCGGAAGAACTGCGCGAGAAATTCCCACGGCTCATCGTGATCGACATGTCCGGCTACGGCAGCGCCGGCCCACGGCGCGAGCGCAAGGCCTACGACATGTTGGTCCAAGCCGAGACCGGAATGATCTCCGTGACAGGCACGCCGGAAACGGCCACCAAGACCGGCATCCCGGTTTCGGACATCGCGGCAGGAATGTACGCGCTGACTTCGATTCTGAGCGCCCTGCTCCGTAGAGAGCGAACGGGCAAGGGAGCGCTCGTCGAGGTCTCGATGTTCGATTCGACCGTCGAGTGGCTGGGTCATCCGATGTACATGAAAATGTATGCGGACAAGCAGATTCCGCGCGTCGGTCTCGGCCACGCGGCCATCGTTCCCTACGATTCGTATCCGACTGCCGACGGCGAGATCCTGATCGGCGTCCAGAACGATCGTGGATGGCGGGCACTGATGGTGGACGTGTTCGAGCGCGAGGATCTGGTCGATCATCCGCGGTACCGCACCAATATCGTGCGCGTCGAAAACCGTGGTGAGGTAGACGAATTGGTGGGTTCTCTGACTCGTCTGTACTCGACGGCAGATCTGGATCAACGCCTGGCCGCCGCTGGTGTTCCGGCTGCGGCACTCAACGACATGGCCGGTCTGCTGGAACATCCGCAGCTGGAGAAGCGTGCCAGGTGGCGGTCCGTGGGCACCGAACACGGTCCGATCGATGCCGTGTTGCCTCCGATGACGTACTCGGATGTCGAAATGCGCATGGGTGATGTTCCAGCTCTCGGCCAGCAGACGGATTCTCTGCTGGCCGAGTTGGGGCGGACCGACGATCAGATCACGAATCTCCGACAAGACGGATCGATCGGTTGACGCTCCCTAGCGTCGAAGGTTCTCGAACACCGCTGCAATCCCTTGTCCGCCGCCGATGCACATGGTCTCGATCCCGTACCGTCCCTGGCGCCGGTCGAGTTCGCGCAGCAGATTTGCAAGGATCCGCCCACCGGTAGCGCCGACAGGATGTCCGAGCGAGATGCCGGAACCGTTGACGTTGAACCGTTCCTCGATGTCCTGGGCGCTCAATCCCCAGGCCTTGGCGCACGCGAGAACCTGGGCCGCGAAGGCCTCGTTGACTTCGATGAGGTCGATGTCGTCGAGTGACAGGTCGACACGGGAGAGTGCCTTCGCCACGGCAGGAACCGGGCCGATGCCCATCCGGTTCGGCTCCACACCGGCCACACCCCAGCTGACCAGTTTCGCGAATGGTCGCAGGCCCAGCCGTTCGGCGTTGGCAACTGTAGTGACGATCGCGGCTGCGCCGGCGTCGTTCTGGCCGCACGCATTACCGGCGGTGACCGTGGCTTCGGGATCGACGCGACCTCGAATGGGGCGCAGTGCAGCGAGATCGGCCAACTGAATCCCTCGGCGCGGATGCTCGTCGCGAGTGACCACCGTCTGCTCACCACGGCGTCCGGGCACCGAAACGGGAATGGTCTCGTCGTCGAAATACCCGCTGTCCTGGGCATGAACTGCCCGCTCGTGTGATCGGACCGCGTAACGGTCCTGCTCGTCGCGAGTGATCGAGTACTCCCGACGCAAGTTCTCGGCGGTCTCGATCATCCCGCCCTCGACCGGGAAGTTGACTCCGCCGGAGTTCGTGCGCGGTTTGGCCAGTCGGTCGTGGAACTCGACGGAAGGGCGCTTTGTGCCCCAACGCATGTCGGTGGAGTAGAACTCGGTTCCGCTCATGCTCTCGGCGCCGCCGGCGATGACCAGTTCGCTCATCCCGGTCTGTACTTGCATCGCGGCGTATATGATCGCTTGCAAACCTGAACCGCAACGGCGATCGAGTTGTATTCCGGGAACGGACACGTCGAGACCGGCGTCGAGTGCCGCGATTCGCCCGATGGCCGCAGCCTCTCCGTTGGCGTAACCCTGACCGAAGATGACGTCGTCGACATCTGTGGACGCAATGCCGGTTCGTTCGACGAGGCCACGCACAACAGTGCCGGCGAGAGTGGTGACGGGAACGTCCTTGAATACTCCGCCGAATCCGCCTACCGGGGTGCGAACGGGTTCACAGATGACTGCGTCGTGCATGGAATGCGCCTGTCTCGAGGAGAGGTGGGGAATGCGTCGCGTGAAGGGACCGATCGAAGGGCCACCGCGACCTGGCCACTCGAATATCCAGCACGCGCGGCGGGATTGTCAACAGTGGGAACGACCTGTTCGGACATAGTTTCCGCCATACGGTTCGTATGCGAAATCGACTTTGACACATATACCGTTCAAGGATTGAATGGACGCACGACCTCTGCTGAGCACGGCTCGCCGCTGGTTGAAAGTTCCTGTAGTCGAATCTGTTTCGTCGACAGGAGAGTGCGAAGTACCGACTGACAGGTGGAACAGTGACTCGTTTGGCGCAGACGGCGGGATTGACCGAAACCCAGACCGACATCGTCGGGGCCGTACGAGAGTTCGTCGATCGCGTCGTCATCCCCGCGGCGCAGGAACTCGAACACTCGGATACGTATCCGACCGACATCGTCAAGCAGATGAAGGACATGGGTCTGTTCGGACTGACCATCGACCCCGAGTACGGGGGAATCGGCGAATCACTGCTTACCTATGCGCTGTGCGTCGAAGAGTTGGCCCGCGGATGGATGAGCGTGTCCGGTGTCATCAACACGCATTTCATCGTGGCTCACATGATTTCCGCGCACGGGACGCCGGAACAGAAGGCGAAGTACCTGCCGCGTCTGGCGTCCGGAGAGCTCACCGGCGCATTCTCCATGTCCGAACCTGCATTGGGTTCGGACGTTGCTGCGATCACCACCAGGGCGCGGCGCACCGAATCGGGCGACTACGTCGTCAACGGCCAGAAGATGTGGCTGACCAACGGTGGTTCGTCGACGCTGGTTGCAGTCCTGGTCAAGACGGACGAGGGCGCGGAGAAGCCGCACAACAATCTGACGACGATATTGATCGAGAAGCCCGCAGGTTTCGGTGAGGTACTCCCGGGCCTGACCATTCCGGGCAAGCTCGAGAAGATGGGCTACAAGGGAATCGACACCACGGAGATGATCTTCGACGGTTTCGAGATCGCAGCCGAAGAGGTTCTCGGTGGCACCCCCGGTTTGGGATTTCGGCACATGATGGACGGCGTCGAGATCGGCCGGGTCAACGTCGCTGCTCGCGCTTGCGGAATCGCCCAGCGCGCTTTCGAACTGGCGGTCACCTACGCCAAGCAACGCGAGACTTTCGGCAAGCCGATCGCCGAGCATCAGGCCATCGCGTTCCGGATCGCCGAGATGGGCACCAAAGTCGAAGCGGCCCATCTGATGATGGTCAACGCTGCCAGGCTCAAGGACTCGGGTGAGCGCAACGACGTCGCCGCAGGCATGGCGAAGTACCTGGCGAGTGAATTCTGCTCGGAGGTCACGCAGGACAGCTTCCGTATCCACGGTGGGTACGGCTACTCCAAGGAATACGAGATCGAGCGGTTGATGCGCGAGGCGCCGTTCCTTCTGATCGGTGAAGGCACCAGCGACATCCAGAAGCAGATCATCAGCAAGGGTCTGCTGCGTACTTACAACTGAACCGAGAAGCGGCACCGCGAAACTTTTGCGGTGCCGCTTCGTCGTGTCGGATCAGCGGGTGAAGTCAACGGGTAACGTCAGCGCTTGAATGCCAAGGTTGTCACTGGTGACCGATTGCCGTATGCGTCAACGGCTTCGACACGAGCTTCGTACGCGGTGCCCGCTGCTGCATCGGGAATCGGAATGTCGAGGCTGTTCGGCCGCGGCATGAAGTAGAAGTCGGAGAGCACCTTCGACGAGACCACCTTCGCTCCGGTGGCCGTGTCCGTGACCTCGACGGCGTAGTGGTGCACCATCTGATCGTCCTTGGCCTGCGCGATCCTCAATGCGGTCGCACCGTTTTCGCCGGTCGTCACCGAGAGCGGGGTGGTCGTGGTGAATTCCGGTGCGTGCGTGTTCCGTGCACCCTGGATGTAGCGGAAGTTGTCCTTGATCTGCTGGTTGGTCGAACCGTCGAGCTTGACCGTCCACCCCGAACCGCTCAGAGTGCCGGCGCTCGAGTACGGCGGCTGCCAACTCGCCGACCACGCGCCGCCGGCGTAGATGTCGTGCTTGTCTGCCGCCATGTTGATGCGGTTGATCTCCGTGCGGTCTTGGTAGACCTCGACGAAGAGTGCTTGGGCCGTGGGAGATTCGAATCGGTTGGCGAGACCGGATTCGGTCACCATCTGATAGCCGTGATCGATTTCGATGTACGACATCGAACCGTCGTTGACCGACGTGAAGTCACGCTGATGGATCGACCGATCGTCGTTGTTGTTCAGATGCGAGTGTCCGGAGAAGAAGATTGCCTGTGGGAAGGCGCTCAAGTCCTCTGTCAGTCGTGGATTCGACGCTTGCTGGCCGTCCATGGCCGTGTTGCTGGCAGGTCGGTGGCCCTGTACGAGAATCGGTTTGGTCAGGTTCGCCGAGTCCGAGGTGATTTCGGTCAGGCGGGACTTCAGCCAATTGCGTTGTGCTGAATCATTGTTGTATGTCTCGGTGTTCACTGTGAAGAGATGGACACCGTTGACGTCGGATTCGTAGTATCCGCCACCGGAATCCGGGAACCACTCTGTCGGGTATCCCGCTCTGATCGCCGCGAGACTTGCATCGTGGTTGCCGTTGGAGATCAGCAGTTGGGTGTCGTTCATACCCTTCCTGGCGAGGTTTGCCTGGAAGATCTCTGCGACGATCTTGTGATCGGGGCCCTTGCCGTCTCCGTTGTCGTTGATCATATCGCCGTTGGACAGGATTGCGTCTGGTTTCGGGAAGATGGAACCGATTGTGTCGAAGAAGCTTTCGTACTTCTTGTCGTTGTTCGCGTGATCGCCGACGTGGACGTCGGACATCACGACGACCTGAGCCAGCGGCTTTTCCGAGGTCTTGATCAGGTAGCCGAACGAGACGGCCGCGCTCGCGTGATCGCCGCGGAAAGCGGCGACAGTGACGTTGGTGTCCTGTGCGATCTGCAACGGATGTCCCGGAGTGGCAGCTTGGCTGTCGGTGGTGGGTGTCGTTCCGTCCAAGGTGTAGCGGACGGTGGCGCCGCGCTCGGCGGTGAAGGTCAGGTCGACGGGGTGCTCGTACCGTCCGCCGGGGACACTGACGCCGGGCGCTGCGGGCGGCGTGTTGTTCTCACCCGAAGAGCTGCCCCATTCGAAGGACGAACTGCCCCAGCCGGGTTCGGCTTGGGGTTCGGCGGGGGCGATGCCGGGAACGGCGAGAGCCGCGGTCACGGCTGCTATCGCGATGGTCGTACGTCTCACGGGGATTCCTTGTCTTCGACGCGGTGGTTCAGACCTATCCGTAATTGGTCTGGACCAATTACGGTAGGTGGCGCCGGGTAGAAGAAGGTGTGTCCTGAATGTCCGATTAATGAAGGGTGCATGAACACCCTGCAGTGCTTGCTACCGGTATACCTGGCTGCGTTTATGGCAAAGTCGACGGCGTGGACCTACGTCAGATCGAGTACTTCCTCGCCGTTGCCGGTGGGGAGTCTCTGTCGACGGCAGCGCAGAATCTGTCGGTCACCAAGCCGTCGCTGTCGCAGGGGATTCGTGGTCTCGAGCGCGAACTCGGAGTCGAACTGTTCCACCGTGTCGGTCGCGGTTTGGTTCTGACGGCAGCAGGTCGGGCGTTGGTAGGGCCGGCCAGGCAGATGATGCGCAGTAGTGCGGCCGCGTTCAATGTCGCGATCGGTACGGCCGACGAGCCGCGTGGGCGGCTCGACATCTTTTCCGCGGCACATGGTCTCGAAGGCCCGATCGCACGCATCGTGGCGAACTTTCGTGAGCAGTGGCCTGGTGTCACCGTACGTGTCGGTGAACTACCGCAGGGTGCGACAACCGAACAGGTCCTGGCAGACGGCGCGTGCGAGGTGGTCTTCAGCTATTGGCCCCCGGACATGTCGGCGCTGTCGACAAAAGTGATCGGGGTGAACGAGTACTGGCTGGCAGTGCCGTCGGGGGTACACCCGGATGTGTGGCCCAATGGCATGAAACCCGCTGCAGGAGAGCCGGTGTCATTGACGGAACTGCCCGATCTTCCGGTGGTGGGCGTGCTCAAACACTCGCGGGCGCGGCTCGCCATCGAGTCGTCCCTGCAGGCTGCCGGTGCCAGGACTCGAATGTCGACGGAGCTGGCGCAGCGGGAGACCGTCGGCGCGTTCGTCTTTGCGGGTTTGGGTATGGCGTTCATGGAGCGTTCGCTGGCCGAGAGATCGGTCGCGTCCGGCGCGGAGATATTTCCGGTGGAGCCGGCGATCTCGCTGAATTACGGCGTCGAATTCGATCCGGAGACGCTCTCCCCGTTAGGCAAGTTGTTCGTCGAAGGCTTGTGAAATGTCGAGAGTTTCTCGATGTACGCGGACCCGGCCGGCGAGAGCGGGCCGTCGCGGTAGACCAAGATCGTCTGCCGGGTGATCGGTGGGAACAGCGAGCGAACCTCAGCTGCCGGGGAGTCTTGTTCGGCGATCGATCTGGGAAGCAGTGCGGCGCCTACGCCTTGGCCGACCATCTCCCGGACGGCAAGGCGATCAGGTACTTCCACCACGATGTTGGTGAGTTCCAGGTCGTCGTCGACCGAATGCCCGCGCCTGGCTGCAGAGGCCTCGACCACCATCGGCAGGCCCGCAACCACAGCGCGTGGAACCGGGTCGGGTAGTTCTGTGGCCAGGTGAACGGGGACAGACAAGACCGTTTCCTGGGTACTCACGGAGATTTCTCGAAGCCCGTCGGAGACACCGGCACCCGGGTGGGCTTCGAGAAACCCGAGTTCACACGCGCCTGCTCTGACCAGTGCTCGCACGTCCTGTGCGTTCGCGGCGGCGTTCGTGGAGAACCGAATTCCGGGTGCCGTCAGATGGAGGCGTCCGGCGACCTCGGCCACCGGGTCGATGGCCAGATCGGACTGGACAGCTAGGGCGAGTTCCCCGGCACGCAAGGTGGTTACCGCAGCCACCGCGGCTTCGGCCCGGGCAACGTCGGACAGCAACGCACGGGCAGACTCGGTGACCGCCAGTCCGACTGTGGTGGGAGTCAAACCGCGAGTGGTGCGCTCGAAGAGTGTGGCTCCGAGTGCTCGTTCGAGGTTGCGTACGGCCTGCGACAGTGACGGTTGCGAGATACGCAGGACGTCCGCGGCCGCAGTGACGCTGCCGTGGTCGACGACGGCGACGAGATACTGCGCGCTGCGTATGTCCATCCCGGGTGCCTGCATCTGACGAATTCTCCCAGATGACGGTGCCCTGGCTGTGGTGACTTGCTGCGACCTGCAGACATAGGTCTGAGCTATGGCTCTGTGCGCCTTCTCGTCTTTGTGGCGCAGGCCATAGCGATGGTCGACTGTTTCAGTACCACTGACCGCGGTTCGCGCTCGGTGAGTACCTGGAACACAGGAGCGTGATGTGAGCGAGCTTCACCTACCCAACCGGATACGCCACTCGGCGTCGACACGGCCGTTCGATCCGGCGATCACGTGCGGCGACCGAGCTTTGACGTGGGCCGAGCTGGACGGCGAGACCAGTGCCTTGGCGAGTGCGTTGGCAGAAGTAACCGCGACGGGCGCTCGTGTCGGCGCGCTACTGCGGATGGGTCTCGAAGGCGCGGAAACCTTCATCGCGTGTGCGAAGACAGGCGCTGTGTTCATTCCGTTGAACTGGCGGCTCAACCCACGCGAACTTGTCGACATCGCCGAGGACGCAGAACTCGACGTCTTGATCGTCGACGACGAGTTCGCAGTGGGCGCGGCAGCGATTTCCACAGCGTTGCCGCACATCGAGGTCATCACCGTGGGAGCCGCAGGGGGTCTGCCGGATTCGCGAACCTGGGCGGAGTTCGTGGCGTCCGGGACGGGCGTCGATCCCGGACTTGGGCACGAGCCAGACGCAGCGGTTCTGCAGCTGTACACGTCCGGGACCACCGGTCGGCCCAAGGGAGTCGTGGCCACGCATCGGAATCTGTACAACGAACCCGCGGGGTTCGACGTGTACGAATTCGGTTCGAATGCGGTGGCACTCGACGCGCTGCCCCTCTTTCACATCGCCGGTGCAGGCTGGATGAGTACGTGCCTGTCCGCCGGAGTGCCTTTGGTGCTGCTCGGAGACATGGCGCCGGCTCGGGTCGCTGATGCCATCGCGACTCACCACGTCACCCACGCATTTCTGGTGCCTGCGGTCATTCAGACGCTGGTAGATCTGCCCACCCTCGACAGTTTCGATCTCTCCAGCTTGCAGGTGGTCGCGTACGGGGCGTCGCCGATCACGCCGGCACTCCTCGCCCACGCGATGAACGTGTTGAACTGCAAATTCGTTCAGCGATACGGGATGACCGAGACAACGGGTTCGGTATCCGTCCTTCGCGCCTACGACCATCATGTGAGTGGGCCGCGATCGGACTTGCTCCGCTCTGCAGGAAAACCGATGATCGGCGTCGAGATCTCCATTCGAGACGTCACGACTGGTGCAGAATTGCCGCCCAACGAGTCCGGTGAGATCGTCGCGCGCAGTAGAAACAACACTCGCGGGTACTGGCGACGTGAACGTGAGACCGCCGAATTGTTCACCCACGACGGTTTTCTCCGAACGGGCGATGCCGGTCATCTGGACGACGAGGGCTATCTGTTCGTCACCGATCGTCTCAAGGACATGATCATCACCGGCGGCGAGAACGTTTATCCGATCGAGGTGGAATCCATTCTGGCCGAACACCCTTCGGTTGCCGAGGTCGCGGTGGTCGGGGTTCCCGACACGCGCTGGGGTGAATCCGTGACCGCAGTCGTCAAACTCGTCGACGGTGCCGCGGTGCCCAGCGTCGAGGAGTTGATTGCTTTCAGCACAGCGAAGTTGGCGTCGTACAAGAAGCCTCGCCAGATCCATTTCGTGGACTCTCTACCTCGCAATGCGAGCGGGAAACTGCTCAAGTCGAGCCTGCGGACCATGCTGAACGCGAGCGGAGAAGCATCATGATCGTGACCGAAGACGTCGGCGTCGCACAACGTGAGGCGTGGGCGAACAAAGTCCTTCCACCGGTGGAGCAGGTACGGGACGGATTGTGGTCGATCCCTGTTCCCATGCCGGACAACCCTTTGCGCTACGTGCTCGTCTACGCACTCGCCCTCGACGACGGACTAGCCCTCATCGACGTCGGTTGGGATCACGAACAGTCGTGGCAGGCTCTGGTCGACGGCATAGCGTCGATCGGATACCACGTTTCCGAAGTGCGGTATGCGGCAATCACACACCTACATCCCGATCACTTCGGCCTGGCGCCGCGCCTTCGGCAGGTCAGCGGTGCAACGCTGGCGATGCACGTGGCCGACGCGACGCTTCTCGGATACCACGGCCCCGAGCAGACTCGCAACGACATCAGTGGTTGGAACTTGCAGTTGTCCGAACTCGGCGCGCCGGCGGAAGTGCTCGACGCCTCTCGGGTCGACCTGGTGCGGTTCGCTGAGCACGAATCCATCGACGTTGTTCTGGGCGATGGGGATTCACTCGACCTACCCGGATGGAATCTTCGCGCCCAGTGGACGCCCGGGCACACCCCTGGACATCTCTGCTTCGTGGAAGAGGACCGGGGGTTGTTGTTCAGCGGCGATCACATGTTGCCGAGGATCAGCCCGAACATCTCCACGATTCCCGGTGAACTCGAGAACCCGCTCCATCGTTATCTGCTCTCGCTCGAGGCGACGACAACCCTTGGTGAATGCGAAGTCCTTCCGGCACACGAATATCGATTCCGGGGGATCGCTGATCGTGCACGTCAATTGATGGGGCACCACGAGGAAAGATTGGCGGAAATTGTGGAGGCGGTGCAGGCCGAGCCCGAGTCCACGGCCTGGGACCTCTCGCGCACGATTTCCTGGTCTCGCCCGTTCGATCAGATGTCGCCGCGGCTACTTCGCCTGGCAGTCCGCGAAACACATGCTCATCTTGTTGTTTTAGCCAAGCGGGAGATCGTGACACCGTCCGGCGGCACGCCCGTGCGATGGAGCCTCCGCGCTCAGTGACCTTTCAAAAAATCTCATCACGGAAGTAGGAACCGAACATGAGCGTCGTGCTCACCGACTTCGCCGACGGCATTGCCGTCATCACACTCAATCGTCCCGAGGCCAAGAACGCGGTCAACCTGGAACTCGCGAAGGCCTTGGCGGCCGCGATCGACGAGTTCGAGGAACGGTCCGATCTCACCATCGGAATTCTGACCGGCGCTGGTGGAACCTTCTGCGCAGGTATGGATCTCAAGGGTTTCGCGCGCGGAGAACGACCATCGCTGCCTGGTCGTGGGTTCGCCGGTTTGACCGAAGCTCCGCCGTCGAAGCCGCTGATCGCAGCCGTCGAGGGTTGGGCACTCGCCGGCGGTTGTGAACTGGCGTTGGCAGCCGATCTGATCGTGGCATCTTCCGACGCGAAATTCGGCTTACCCGAAGTGAAGCGGGGGCTTGCCGCGGCCGCCGGTGGCCTTCTGCGTCTGCCCAAGATTCTCCCGTATCAGCTCGCCATGGAGATCGCTATCACGGGTGACCCGCTCAGTGCCGCCGTGGCGCATCATCACGGCCTGGTCAATCGACTCGCCGAACCGGGGCAGGCTCTGGCTGTCGCACGCGAGCTGGCGGCACGAGTAGCGGCAAACGGTCCGCTGGCTGTGCGCGCGACGAAGCAGGTGCTGGCAATGTCCGCCAAGTACACCGATCCGGATGCCTTTGTCGCGCAACGCGAATTCATCGATCCGGTCTTCGCGTCCCGCGATGCCAAGGAAGGCGCCACCGCATTCGCCGAGAAGCGCTCTCCCGTGTGGAGTGGTTCATGAGTGCCGAAACCGTCGAGCGCGCGGCCGTCAGTATCGAACGCACGGGCGCTGTCGCAACGATCGTTCTCGATCGACCGCATCGCCGCAACGCGCTCGATCTTGACGCCTGGATCGCGCTCCGTGAAGCAGTTCTCGAACTTCAGGAGGACTCGCAGATTCGCTCGGTGATCCTGACCGGCGCGGGTGGCACCTTCTGCGCGGGTTCCGATCTGGACAAACGGGGCTCGTCGCATCCGCTCGATCGGATGCGCGTCATCAACGCAACGGCAGCCGCCCTGGGTGAGTTTCCCAAGCCCCTGGTGGCAAAGGTCGACGGGTTTGCCGTCGGAGCCGGATGGAACATGGCGTTACTCTGCGACTTCGTCGTGGCAGCCAAAGGCGCGAAGTTCAGCCAGATCTTTGCCAAACGCGGGTTGTCGGTCGACTTCGGGGGTTCGTGGATCCTGCCGAGACTGGTCGGACTCCAGCAAGCCAAGCGACTGGTGATGCTTGCCGAGACGATCGACGCTCAGGAAGCCTACGAACTCGGATTGGTGACCTATCTGGTCGAACCGGCCGAACTGGACGAACACGCGTCGACACTGGCGCTACGGCTCGCCGACGGTCCGCCTGCTGCATTGAGTCAGTCTGCGGCCATGCTCGAACATCACACCTCGCTCTCGTTGCGGGAAGCACTCGACAACGAGGCAAGGGCACAAGCCGTCAATTTCGCGACGGACGCTACCGACGCGGTTCGTGCCTTCGTGGAAAAGCGGGATCCGATCTTCACCGGAGAGTGGGCGGTACCAGGGGTAACTCGCGTGGAGTGAGCGACAGATCGCTGGTCGTATGATGAGTGAGTGGACCTGCACTTTGTCACCTACTTCGTCGCTGTTGTCGACCACGGTGGGATAACGAAGGCCGCTCAGGCTCTCTACATTTCGCAGCCGTCTCTTTCACAGGCAATTCGTACGCTCGAGCGTCGACTCGGCGCCACGCTGTTCGACCGGACGGGTAGACGGTTGGTTCTCACCGATGCCGGACGAACTTTCGATCTCGCGGCCAGGCGAATACTTGCCGACGTCGAGCGCGCGAAGGCCAAGGTGACCGCCGTTCGCGAACTCGAGTTCGGCCGTGTGGACGTCGTCTCGTACTCGGCGTTCTCGATCGATCCGATGGTCGAGTTGGTCCGTCGATTTCGGGCCAACTTCCCGAAGATCGTCGTGCGCGTTCTCGACACGTACGGCCCGGCCGGGGTGGACAACGCGTTGCGGCGCGGATCGGCCGAGGTCGGTGTCACCGATCTGAGTATCGGGTACGAAGGATTGGTCACGGCTCCGATCGTCACTCAGGAGTTGGTACTCGCCACGCACGCGTCGTTGTCCGGCCGCTTGGTGGCGCCGTTGATCGATCCGGTGCCTCGAGCGCTACTGCACACTTTGCCTCTCGTCGTCGACCTCGGTGACCAATCGAACCAGTTCCGTGGTTTGCTCAGCGAAGGCGCCGAGAACGTCGTCGTCGATTGTGTCCATCCGGTCACGACGTGGGACCTGGTCCGTCGCGGAATCGGCGCCACAGTTGTTCCGAGAAAGGTTGCACAACAGAAGATGTCGGATGTGTGTGCCTTCTCGTTCGATCCGCCGCTTCGGCGCGACGTCGGCATCGTCTACCGCTCAGGCGAGCAATCGCCGGCCGCTGCAGCGCTCATCGCGACGGCTGCCGAGATGGCCGCGACGTACTCTTCAGCCTCTGGGAAGGACTGAGCGGTGGAATTTCGACAGATGGAGTACTTCCTCGCGGTCGTCGAGAACAAGGGAATCAACGGCGCTGCAGCGGCTTTGGGCGTTGCTCAGCCGACGGTGTCCCAGGCGTTGCGCGGGTTGGAACGTGAACTGGGAGTGAGGCTTTTCCACCGGATCGGGCGCGGAATGGTGCTCAGTGCAGCCGGTCGCAGCTTGGTCGGCCCGAGTCGACAGGTTCTGCGAGACGTTGCAGCCGCGGCGGAACAATTGACTGCATCCGACGGTGCGATTGTCGGTCGACTCGACATCATGGCTTTTCCTGCTCTGACCTCCGGGACGATCGTCGATCTGATCGCGGAGTTCTGTCGACGGTATCCGCAAGCGCGAGTCAGATTTTCGGAACTCGAGCGGGAGGACAATCTGGAAAGTCTCATCCGGGACGGTCACTGCGAATTCGCGGTGGCACATCTGCCGCTCGAGGCCGGCGAAGGGCTCGAGATCGTAGAATTGGGGGAGCAGGAGTACCGCCTGGTCTATCCGGCGGGAACTGATCTACCCGAGGGGCCGGTACGCCTTTCGGAAATGCCGGACATTCCCATGGTGTTCGTTCCTCGCGGGGCGGCGATGGGTGACGCGATCGAAGATTCGATCCGAAAGGCCGGTACGAGAACGGAACTCGCAGTGGTCACGGAGCAGCGGGAGTCGCGGCTACCGATGGTCATCGCTGGGCTCGGCGGTTCGTTGGTCGAGCGCTCGGTGGCGAAATCGATGCCAGGTCAGGTGGTGGAGCGAGCCTGCGAGCCGAAATTCCTTCGTGCGTACGGTCTCGCCTTCGACCCCTCGACTTTGTCGCCGGTGGGACAGGCATTCGTGAGCTTGGTCCACGAATACCTGTCCGACGACTATCTGTCGCAGCCCTAGCGTCGGCAGATACGCTCGCGGGCCGCCTCGTACTCGGATGCGAGACGCTCGACCACTGCATGCGTCGGAAGAACTGCGTCGACCGAACCGATTCCCTGGCCCGCGCCCCAGATGTCGCGCCAGGCCTTGGTGTCGGTATCGGTGGTCGCGAAACTCATTGCGGAAGGATCGGATTCGGCCAAGTTTTCCGGGTCCAAACCGGCGGCAACGATGCTGCCACGCAGGTAGTTCCCGTGTACGCCGGTGAACAGATTGGAGTACACGATGTCCGAAGCGCCGGAGTCGACGATCATCTCCTTGTACGCCGGATCGGCGTTGGCCTCTTCCGTAGCGATGAAAGCCGAACCGACATAAGCCAGGTCGGCACCGGCCGCGAGTGCAGCAAGAATCGAATCACCGTGAGCGATCGCACCCGACAGCAGTAGCGGACCGGCGAACCACTGACGAATCTCCCGAATCAGGGCGAACGGCGACTGTCTGCCGGCATGTCCGCCTGCCCCGGCGGCGACCGCGATCAGCCCGTCCGCGCCTTTCTCGATCGCCTTGCGTGCAAAGCGGTTGTCGATGACGTCGTGGAGAACGATTCCGCCGTACGCATGAACCGCATCGTTGATGTCCGTGCGTGCACCGAGCGAGGTGATGACGATCGGGACCTCGAACTCGGCGATGGTGGCAAGGTCCTCTTCCAGGCGGTTGTTGGACCGATGGACGATGAGGTTGACCGCAAATGGTGCGGAGGGCTTCTCCGGGTGCTCACGATCATGCTCCTCGCGCGCCACCGTGATCAGCTTGAGCCAATCCCGAAGTGCTGACTGCGGACGAGCATTCAGAGCCGGGAAAGACCCGATGATCCCGGACGTGCACTGCGCGATGACGAGGTCGGGCGTCGAGATGATGAACATCGGTGACGCGAGAACGGGTACCCGCAGTTGCGACGTCAGATCTGCGAAGGTTGTCATTTGGAACCTGCCTTGTCGACCGACTCGAGAAGCCTCGACCGGAGATCGGTTTTGAGGACCTTGCCGGCAGCGGAAGTCGGGAGTAGCTCTACCTCGACGACATCGCGAATCTTCTTGTACGGCAGCACTTGCTCGGCGACAAACGCCTTGATCTGCTCGGCGTCGAACTCGGCGCCCGGAATCATCACCACGAAGGCGACGGGTTCTTGACCGTTGCTCCCCACTTCGCGGCCGACGACCGCAGCAGTCGAGATTGCAGGATGCGAGACCAGAATCTCTTCGAGTTCACGCGGATAGACGTTGTACCCCTTGTAGATGAGCATGTCCTTGGCCCGGTCACAGATGAAGAGGTATCCGTCCGAGTCCACGTACGCGATGTCGCCCGTGTCCAACCAGCCGTCGACGAACTGTTCTGCGGTGGTTTCCGGATGTCCGAGATAGCCGTCGGTGACCTGAGGTCCACGTACCCACAGTTCGCCGCGTTCGTTCTCGCCCAGTACGGTCTTCCGGTCGAGTTGATCGCGAATCTGTATCTCGGTGTCGAAGATCGGGAGGCCGACGCTGCTCTGACGGTATTGCGAGCCGTTGATCAGCGGTGCGGCCGTGACCACACAAGTGGCCTCCGTCAGTCCGTATCCCTCGACGACCAGCGCTTTGGGAAATGCGCGGCGGAGCGCAGCGAGCGTGACGCTGTCGATCGGGGCGGCGCCGGAGGACACGACACATACGCTGTCGGTGTTACGCACCGTAGCGTCGGGATGAACCGACAGTGCGTGCCACATGGCGGGAGACCCGGTGAGGTAGGTGGCCCCGTGCTTTTCGATCAGGTCGAGCATCCGGCCGGGTTCGAACCGGCCGGCAAATACCTGAGTGAGCCCGGAAATCAACAGGAACGACGTGTTGAGCAACGAATGTGCGTGGAAGAGAGGTGAGACCACGATGGTCGCACCGGTTCCCGGCGTCGGACCGAGCACGTCGAGGCCGTCGATGCGTCGTGGCGTGACCAGACCGTCGGCACCTGCCTCCAATTCGTGTCCGGTTCTCCAACCACACATCTGCGTGATGTTGCCGACGACGTTGCGGTGAAGAACGCGAACACCTTTGGACACCCCGGTGGTTCCGCCCGTGAACGCGATGTGTGCGATGTCGTCGCTACGGACGGTGGCTGGGGTGAATTCGGTGGGTAGGTCCGCGATGAAGGCGTCGAACGCGACGACCGACTCCGGTGCGTCGAGCGCGCCCTCGGTGTCCTGGACCATCACGATCGTACGTACGGTGGTTCCTGCAGAAGCGGCCAGAAGGACGTGCAGCTGCGAACTCTGAGTGACCGCAGCAACGGCGGACGTCTCTTCGATCTGCTTGCGTAGGCCGAGCTCTGGCTGCAGCGGATTGACCAACGTAACGGTCGCTCCGGCTTGCAGGCAGCCGTAGTAGGCCTGGAGGAACTCGACGCAGTTCCCGAGGTGCATCAACACCACGTCGCCGACGCCCACTCCGGCTTGCCGCAATGCACCGGCGAATTGTGCACTGCGCTGGCCGAGTTCGCGGAATGTGCACGTGCGCTCGCCGTCCACGACGGCGAGGCGATCACCGTACAGTGACGCCATGCTGGGTGCCCAGTAGGCCATGGTGGTATCCGGGTAGTGCATGTTGTGGCGTAGTTGTGGATTGGCGATCACGCTGGCGCCCGTCACCGGGGAGCCATCCGGATAGCGCCGTCGAGCCTGATGGTTTCGCCGTTGAGATAGCCGTTCTCGAGCATGGAGACGGCCAGCTGACCGAACTCGTCGGGGCGACCCAACCGTGAAGGGTTGGGAACCGAAGCTTCGAGGGCGGTGCGCACGTCTTCGCGCAGGCGCGCCAGCAGGGGAGTGTCCATGATGCCAGGAGCGATGGTGTTGACGCGGATTCCTCGGCTGGCGAGATCGCGAGCAGCGGTGACCGTCATACCGACGATGCCGGCTTTGGATGCCGTGTAATTGATCTGACCGATCTGACCTTCGAATGCCGCGACCGACGCCGTCATGACGATGGCACCTCGCTCACCGTCCACGGCGTCGAGTTCGGCCATCCGCTCGGCGCCGAGTCGGAGTGCGTTGAACGAACCGACCAGATTCAGTTTGACGACGAACTCGAAATCCTCGACCGATCCGGCTTTTCCGTCCTTGTCGAGAATGCGCATGCGACGCCCGGCGCCCGCGCAGTGGACGACGCCACGCAGTCCGCCGCGCTCGTGCGCCGCGTCGAGTGCTTCCGCGAATTGTTCGCTGTCGGTGACGTCGGCCGCGGCGAATTGTGCGGCAGCTCCGAGATCGGCCGCCACCTGCTTACCGTCGGAAGAAGGCAGATCGATCAACGTGACCTGCGCCCCGGCGTCGAGCAGTCGTCGAGCGGTGGCCAGGCCGAGACCTGAAGCGCCGCCGGTGATCGCGGTGGAAAGTCCCTCGAGTTTCATGAATCAATTCTTCTTTCCTGCTGGATGACGTGTGGCCCGAAAGCGTTGTCGGGTCAGATCAATTCGAGAATGGTCGCATTGGCCATGCCGCCGGCCTCACACATCGACTGGAGTCCGTAGCGAATTCCCTGATCGCGCATGTGATGTGCCAGGCGAGTCATCAAGATCGCGCCCGATCCGCCGAGTGGGTGCCCGACCGCGATCGCGCCGCCGAGCGGATTCACACGATCTACGGCCGCGCCGGTTTCGGCCTGCCAGGCAAGCGGGACGGGCGCGAATGCCTCGTTGATTTCGAAGGCGCCGATGTCGTCGATGGACAAGCCGGAGCGATCCAATGCCTTTGCGGTGGCGGCAATCGGACCGGTGAGCATGATGACCGGGTCATCGGCCGCGACCACTGCGGTGTGGATACGGACGAGAGGCTTCCACCCGCGTGCCCGGGCGTACTCACTGGTCGTGACGAGTGTGGCGCCCGCTCCGTCGGAAATCTGAGAAGAGTTGCCGGCGTGGATGACTCCGTCGGCGTCGAAGGCCGGGGGCAGCTTCGCGAGCGACTCCAGACTTCCGCCTCGCCGAATGCCTTCGTCCTGGGACAAGCCGGCGATCGGAGCGATCTGCCCTGTGAACGCACCTGCATCGGTGGCGGTGGCCGCGAGGTCGTGTGAGCGAAGTGCGTATTCGTCCAGAGCCGTTCGTGTGAGCGCCCATTTCCGGGCCATCATCTCGGCGCCGGTTCCCTGGCTGAAACTGTCCACCCCGAAGCGTTCGAGTACCGAAGCGGGGAAGTGCTCACCGTTCTTGCTGGCGGTCCCCATCGGTACTCGCGACATCGATTCGACGCCTCCGGCTACGACCACGTCGTTCTGGCCGGAGATGACGGTGGCCGCAGCGAAGGACACTGCCTGCTGGCTCGATCCACAGGCTCGGGTCAGCGTGACACCGGGAACGCTGTCGGGCCAGCCGGCGGCGAGTGCCGCTGTGCGGGCGATGCTTCCGGCCTGCTCGCCGACCTGACTCACGCATCCCCAGATCACGTCGTCGACCGTCGCCGCGTCGAGTCCGGTCCGTTCAGCGAGCGCACGCAGTACGTGTGCGGACAGCTCGGCCGGATGGATCTCCGAGAGGGCGCGGCCGCGACGGCCGATCGGTGTACGTACTGCGTCGACGATGACGGCATCTCGCATGTATCTCTCCTGCTGTTCGTGCCCGGTGTTGCGACTGTGCGGTTGGGGCGTTACTCGAGTCGATCACGAGCGGGACGACCCGGCAATGTCTTTCGGTGAATGGCTGTGTTAGCGAATGGCTATACGTGGAGTACTCAGCCGCGGATGAGCTTGCGGTCGCGTTCGGGGTTGGCGAAGACGAGGACCAGAACCGCGGCGACGACTCCGATGATGCCGATTGCCTGGAAGGACTGGGCGTAGCCGTCGGCCGGTGTTGCAGCGTTGTCCACGATGACTCCCGTTGCGTAGGGAGCAATCAGGCCGCCGATCGACATGATGGCGAGGAAGAATCCCATCGTTCCGGCAGTCTGCTGCGGCGGGCACAGTTCGGAGATCGCAGCGTTGATGAGCGGGAAGGTGATTGCCGAGAATCCGTAGCCGATCGATACCATGGCGACGGCGACGATGGGAGTGGAGATCTGAGGCAGGAACAGGAGGATCGATCCGCAGATCAGAACGCCGACACAGGGGACGATGACACGAACCGTGCGAGAGGTGTAGCCGCGGCCGATCAACTTGTCCGTGACCGAACCGGAGGTGATCATGAGAACCAGACCGACGATCGAGGGCAGCGCGAACATCGAACCGGCTTGCATCGCACTGTATCCGAGGCCGACCTCGAAGTACGACGGCAGCCAGGTGAGAACGACGGTGGTCAGCGCGTAGATGGTGGCGATGAGGAAGCAGCAGCTGACGAAGGTGCGGGAGAGCAGGATCTTGCGCCAAGGAACGTTGGGCTCGGTGACTGCCTTCGTTGCTGTCCCGGCTGCCTCGCTTGCTTCTGTATCTGCATTCTTGGTCGCCTTGACGGCCTTGCTCGTGTACGGGCCCTCGGACCAACCGGCCAGCCAGCAACCCATCCACACGAGTCCGAGGACGGAGAGCGAGAGAACCGCTGCACGCCAGCCGTAATGAACGGCGATGAAGGTCAGTACCGGTGCGAGGGCGATCTTTGCGACAGATGCGGATCCGGCGAGCATTGCGCCGGGAAGGCCGCGCTTGGCCGGCGGGTGCCACGAGTACGCGGCGGTGTGCATCAGTGCCGAGCTGGGACCCTCGGCGAATCCGAGGAGCATGCGCGAGACGATCAACATCGCGAGGCTGGCGCCGAGAACGAGGGGAAGCATGACCACGGACCAGATGGCGGCCAGGATCAACAGCGCCCAACGTAGGGTCAGGTACTTGTTGAGCGGTCCGGCGAGGAATCCACCGATGCAGAACATCAGGAAGAAGAGCGAGCCGACCATGCCGATTTGCGACGACTTCAGTCCGAGCTCACGAGCGAGGGGCTGAGCGATGATTCCGAGGACTGCCTTGTCCGCGTAGTTGACGATGTAGAGGAAGACGACGAGTCCGGTCATCGTCCACGCACGCTTGCGGGTACCGAAGACAGGGACTGCTGACGAATCTGGCGTTGCTGTTGCTTCGGGCTGGACGTCGTTACGCTGTGGCGCGATGGGGGTCACGTGGCGTCCCTTCGAGACTGGTGGGCGGATGCGATCGTGCTCGAAGCGCGGCCTCGAAGCGATCGATGGTGTTGTATTTGCCGGCTGACCCATTCAACGTGTTCTGGATCACTTTGAGCAATGTCGCGTCGATGATCGGAACGATAGCGGTTGCCTATGTATCGCAGGTCAGGCCATATTGGTACGCCCTATCGGAGCCATAGCCGATGAGTGTTGGATCGGATGCGGAACAGTGAGGCAAGGTGAGATCGGGATCACCCTGTTCCCTCGACCGACTGGAGTTCATACATGCAGCGCACCGTGTTCAACGAGGATCACGAGGCATTCCGGGCGACCGTCCGCGATTTCATCGCGAAGGAAGTCACCCCCGTCCACGAGAAGTGGGAAGAGGACGGTTACCCGCCCCGTGACTTCTACCGGCGGCTGGGAGAGCTGGGCGTACTCGGAATTCAGGTGCCGGAGGAATACGGCGGAGGCGGCGAGAAGTCGCTCAAGTTCAACGTCGTCGTCGCCGAGGAAGTTGCTGCCGCCGGGGCGTCCTTCGGCTCGCAGTCGGTGCATACCAACCTGATCCTGCCCTACCTGCTCGAGTACGCGAACGACGAGCAGAAGAGCCGCTGGTTGCCGGGCTTCGCTTCGGGAGATCTGATGTTCGCGATTGCGATGACCGAACCGGGGACGGGTTCGGATCTGGCGAACATCGCGACGACGGCCAAGCTGTCCGAGGACGGTACGCATTACGTTGTCAATGGTTCGAAGACGTTCATCACCGGCGGGGTACTTGCCGATCGCGTCCTGGTTGTGTGCCGCACCGCGCCCAGCACGGCGGAGAACCGACGCACTGGTTTGTCGATTCTGGTGATCGATACGTCGTCACCCGGATACTCGGTGGGGCGCAAGATCAACAAGATCGGTCTCAAGACCTCCGACACTGCGGAGCTTTCGTTCGTCGACGTACAGGTGCCCGTCGAGGACCGACTCGGAGAAGAAGGTGACGGGTTCAGCTATCTGACTCACAACCTGGCTCAGGAGCGGTTGACCATCGCGTTCGGAGCAGCGGCCACCGCGCGCGCCGCGCTTCGCTTTGCGATCGACTACGTCAAGGACCGCAAGGTGTTCGGTAAACCCGTCGCGGCATTCCAGAACACCAAATTCGTTCTGGCCGAATGTGCTACCGAGGTCGATGCCATCCAGCTGGTGTCCGACAACGCACTCGAATGCCATGACCGCGGCACGCTGACGATTCCCGACGCAGCGAAGGCGAAACTGTTCTGCACCGAGGCGGCAGGTCGAGTAATCGACAAGTGCCTTCAACTGCACGGCGGATACGGCTACATCACCGAGTACCCCATCGCACGTCTGTACGCAGACACACGTGTCACGCGAATCTACGGTGGCACAAGCGAAGTCATGAAGACCATCATTGCGAAGGATCTTGGTCTCTGAAGTGCAAGCTACGAACTTTCGGCCTCGGAACGATGTTCCGAGGCCGAAAGTGTTTTCGTGGGTGGGTCAGTTCGCCGGAACCCCGACGACGCCGTCCGCGATCAGCGTCGAGGCGTGATCGGCGTTGGTTCCGAGGATGTCGGCGAGAACCGCGATCGAGTCGCCGCCGACCTCGGAGGCGGGTCCGGTGCCCAGGTGCGCGCCGTCGAACGAGGCGGGGTTGGCGGCAGCCAGATAGCGTCCGATTCGAGGTTGGTCGAGTGCGGAGAACATCGGGTTGTTCTCGAGTTCACCGGATTTCACAACCTCTTCGAAACTGCGGTACCTCTCGAACAGAACTGACGATGTGTCCAGCGCTGCAGCGATCTCGGCGCCGCTGTGTTCCCGGAACCAGTGTGAGAACAGGGCAGTCAGCACCTCTCGATGACGGTAGCGGTCCGCTTCGGTGGAGAAGTCCGCTCCGAGTGCGGTTTCGACGGCGTCGACAGCCGCCGTGGTGCCGGTGACCGACGCAAGGTCGCGGAAATGGCGAGTAGTGAGGGCGACGATCATGAACCGTTCGTCGTCACTGGAGACGAAATCGATTCCGTACGTGCCGTAGACGGCGTTGCCACCGGACTCACGACTGCGGCCGTTCACCTGCACTTCGGTGAGGTAGCCGAGAGTTCCTGCGGTGGCCAACGCGACGTCTTCGAGCGGGAGCGTGATCCGAGATCCATGTCCGGTCGAGTCACGTTGGCGCACTGCGGCAGTGATCGACAGGGCGGCGTAGAGCCCGCATGCGACGTCCCAGGCAGGCAAGGCGTGATTGACAACACCGGCGTAGTCCGCGGGGCCGGTGATCTGTGGAAATCCCAACGCGGCGTTGACCGTGTAGTCGACTCCGGGACTGCCGTCGCGGCGCCCGAGGATCTCGAGAGTGATGACGTCGCTGCGCAACTGGGCCAGGGAGTCGTGGCTCATCCAGTTGCGGCCGCCGGCGTTGGTGACCAGGATTCCGCCGCCAGGTCCCGGAGCCGTGACCAGTTGGCGAATCAGTTCCTGGCCGCGCTCGGCACGCATGTCCACCGAGAGTGAGCGTTTGCCCTTGTTGAGCCCGGTCCAGTAGATGCTTTCACCCTCGGCCGTCACCGGCCATCGGTTGTAGTCGGAGGCTCCTCCGATCGGATCGATCCGGATCACGTCGGCACCGAGTTGTGAGAGAGTCAGCCCGCACAGGGGTGCGGCGACAAAGCTCGAGACCTCGACGATGCGAAGCCCGGACAGCGGGCCTGGGGTCTGAGTCATCTGTGTTCCTCCGGGGTAGAAGAGTGTGCGGTCATGCCATCAACACGGTGAAACGCCAGTCGAGGACCGGAGTTTGTGTTGCAGAAGCATTGTGGGAGAACACGAGTGAACGCAGCTGCACTGCGGTTCCGTGTTCGAGGGGCGACGAACCTTCGACGTGCAGTTCGCTCGAGAGGGTATCGCCCTCGTGAACGGGTCCGGTGTGATCGCACGAGTGCCACCCCAGCACTGTCACCACGTTCGGCAGTGCGCGAGTTGCCTGGGCGAGAGCAATCCCGATGGTGTGGCCGCCGTAGACGAGGCGACCGTGAGTGCCGACGCGCTCGTCGTGGTGCGTTGCTGCGATGTTCAAGCTCAGGCGGGCAAGTTCGGGGGCGCTCGAGACGACGTCGCCGCTGCTACGGAACACGGAGCCCACCAAACCTGATTCGAAGTGCTTGCCGGGCACCCGCTCTCGATATGTGTCGAGGTCCCAGCCACTTGGTGAGACGTACGGAGCCGGTTCGAGCGGACCGATCGCCCCGAGGTCGTCGGCGTGGCGGGTTCTCGTCTCGATCGGGTCGGGGCTCAGCGGGAGCATGGCGCAGCGGTAGAAGTCGAGGACCGTGTTGCCGTTCTGGTCAGCGGACGTCATCCGTAGCGCCGCAAGTCCGGTGGCGGCGCGTCCCGGCTTGGCCGAGTTCTCTCGTAGACCGACCACTTCGGTCCGTGTGTACAGGGTGTCGCCGAGCACGGGGAAGCGGTGGAATCGCAGTCCGCGGTAGAAGAGGTTCGCCTTGACGTGGTGAGTGACCACGGTGGACTGACCGATGGCAATGTCGGTGACCAGTCCTGGATTCGCCACTGGAGCAGCGGAACCCGTGACGCTCGACGACAAGTGCGCGTCGAGGGGCAGGCGCATGCGGTCGCCGAGAATTGCCTGATGGGCGGCGGCGAGTCCACTGGTCAACGTCACCGCGGGGGCTTCGTCGAAGATCTGTCCGTGGGTCAGCTCGTCGAAGTACGGTCCTCCTACGTAGTGCTCGCTCATACGGTGACTCCTTCGGCTCGGGCAAGCGTACGACGCGCTGCCACAGCCACAGCTTCGTCGAGCATCTGACCGTCGAGTTGGGCGGCGCCCGAACCCAGGGTCTCGGCTTCTTCGAGTGCGGTCAATACCCGCCGGGCCTCACTGACGGCGTCCTCCGAAGGGGTGAATGCGCCAGTGGCCGAGTCGATCTGCGCCGGGTGGATGACCCATTTGCCGTCGAATCCGAGAGCGCTGGTCCAGGTCGCAGCGCGCCGGAAGGCGTCGTCGTCGGTGATGCCGAGAAAGGGCCCGTCGATTGCTGCGATGCCGGCCGCACGGCAGGCGATCAGGATTCTGTCCTGGACGGCAAGCCAGTGTTCCGGCAGCGCCGAGCGCGAGCGACCCAGTGCTGCACCGAGATCGGCGTATCCGATGATCGCGCCCTGGAGGCGAGGAGTCGCGCGGGCGATGGAGTCGGCATTCTGGACGCCGAGCGGAGTTTCGATCAGTGCTTGCAAGGTTGTGTGGTGCCCGCCTGCAGTCGCGAGGATCCGTTCGGCCTCGAGCAGCTCGTCGGACGACTCGACCTTCGGGACGATCACGCTGGTCAGCGATTCTCCGAGGGCGCCGCAGGCGATCAGGTCGTCGCGGGCCCACGGCGTTGCCAGGCCGTTGATCCTCACCGAGATGGTGCGCGTCGCACCGAACTCCTGCACCAGCGCGGTGACGAGGGCTCGCGCCAGGTCCTTGTTTGCCGAAGTGACGGCATCCTCGAGGTCGAGAATCACCTCGTCTGCGCTCGATGCGATGGCTTTGCGCGCCTTGCGCTCGTCCGAACCCGGTGCGACCAGGGACGCGCGGCGTCTGGTCGAGCGGTAGTGGTTCTCGTCCATGTGTGTCGATTACCTCGATCTGGGGTTCAAATGTACGGCCAGTTGTGAAAGTGATGAGCTGCCGTGAACGGCGTTGATGTGCACCGAACTGCCTCGATGCTGGCAGTTGCTGCGTATCCATGTCAAGGAGCGGTATTGACATTGCGCGAACAATATCGAAATATGGCCGTACAAACTTTTTTCAAGTCGAGGCGGATTCATGCTCAAGCTCAACGACGAAGAGACATTCCTGATCGAAACCGTGCGCCGGTTCGTCGACCGAGAGGTCAAGCCCACGGTTCAGGAGGTGGAGCACGCGAACGAGTATCCCGAGAAGTGGATCGATCAGATGAAGCAGATCGGGATCTACGGTCTCGCGATTCCCGAGGAGTACGGCGGATCGCCGGTGTCCATGCCTTGTTATGCGCAGGTGACGCAGGAACTGTCGCGAGGGTGGATGTCCCTGGCGGGAGCGATGGGCGGTCATACGGTGGTCGCGAAGCTCATCTCACTGTTCGGTACCGAAGAGCAGAAGGTGAAATACCTGCCGCGAATGGCAACCGGTGAGATCCGGGCAACCATGGCGCTCACCGAGCCCGGCGGTGGCTCCGATCTGCAGGCCATGACGACCAACGCCAAGAGTGACGGCACAGATCTGGTCGTCAACGGGGCCAAGACGTGGATCACCAATGCCCGCCGGTCCGGCGTGATCGCCTTGCTGTGCAAGACCGATCCGAGTGCAAGCCCTCGGCATGCGGGCATCTCGATTGTTCTCGTCGAGCACGGCGAAGGACTGACGGTCTCCCGCGATCTCCCGAAGCTCGGGTACAAGGGCGTCGAGAGTTGTGAATTGTCCTTCGACAACTACCGAATCTCCGAGTCGGCCATTCTCGGTGGCACTCCTGGCAAGGGATTCGGGCAGATGATGAAGGGGCTCGAGACCGGCCGTATCCAGGTGGCCTGCCGTGCGCTGGGCGTCGCCACGGCTGCACTCGAGGATTCGCTTGCCTACGCGCAGCAGCGCGAGAGCTTCGGGCAGCCGATCTGGAAGCACCAGTCGATCGGGAACTATCTCGCCGACATGGCAACCAAGTTGACTGCGGCACGGCAGCTGACCTGGCACGCGGCGCAAATGTACGACAGCGGCGAGCGGTGCGACATGGAGGCAGGCATGGCCAAGCTGTACGCCTCCGAGGTGGCAATGGAAATCGCGTTGTCCGCCGTGCGCATCCACGGTGGTTACGGCTACTCGACGGAGTACGACGTCGAACGGTATTTCCGTGATGCGCCGCTGATGATCGTCGGTGAGGGAACCAACGAAATTCAGCGCAACGTGATCGTTTCGCAGTTGGTTGCCCGCGGCGGTCTGTGACGGCCCGGTGAGCAAGTAGGATCATGTCGCTATGAGCGGTAAGGAAAGAGAGACGGAGCCGGCGTACCAACGCCTCTCTCGTGAGCTTCGTCAGCAGATCTCTGCCGGTACCTACCGCGACGGCATTCAACTGCCCACCGAATCCGAACTGGCGCAGCATCATGGCGTGAGCCGGCAGACGGTCCGCCGAGCCTTTCACGACCTCGTTGCCGAGGGCATCGTGTACCGGGTACCCGGGCGCGGAACGTTCGTGACCGAGAACAGTGGCCGCTATCTCCGTCATCTCGGGTCCATCGAAGATCTCATGAACCTTTCGCGGGACACGACGATGGAAGTAGTCTCACCGCTGCAGCGGCGCGTGGACATCGAGGCTGCCAGTCGGCTTCGGCTCGACACCGACGTCGTGTACACCGTGGTCTTTCGGCGGATACACGAAGGAGTTCCGTTCGTTCAGACAACGGCGCATCTGCCGGAGGCGATAGCTCGTCAGATCATCGACCTACCCGCAATGGCTGCCGGTGCGGTGAGCGCAAATACCGTGATCGGCTTGCTGGAACCGCTGATCGACAGTCCGATTGTCGAAGCAGCACAATCGATCACGGTGTCCCCGGCGACGGCGGACGTGGCCAGGGACGTCGATTGCGAGATCGGGCACGCCATGCTGCGGGTGGATCGGTTGTACTCCAACGCGCAGGGCGTCGCCAACGAGTTGTCGGTGAGTTATTTCTTGCCGGAGCAGTACACGTATCGGGTCACCCTGCGCCGGGGCGCACATTAGAACTGCGCCCGGGCGCTGTAATTTCTCTTTGCTGTTCAACACCTTTCAGGAGAGAACTATGCGAATTTTCAACGGAATCGACGAAGTAGAGACGGCTGTCGGTGAGCACTTGGGCTACAGCGCGTGGTTCCCGGTCACACAGGATCGGATCGACAAGTTCGCCGACGCCACCGAGGATCATCAGTGGATTCACGTGGATCCCGAGCGCGCAGCGCAGGGCCCTTACGGCGGCACCATTGCCCACGGCTATCTGACCCTGTCGTTGTTGCCGGTGCTGGGCGCTCAAGTGATGCGCGTCGACGGAATTTCCATGACCGTGAACTACGGCAGCAACAAGGTGCGATTCCCCGAACCGGTCAAGGTCGGTTCGTCGGTGAGAGCGGGCGCGGAGATTCTCTCCTTCGAGCGCACGGCGAAGGGCGCGACGATTGTCGTGCGGTACACGATCGACGTCGACGACGCGGGCAAACCGGCGCTGGTGGCAGATACCGTGCGCTTGCTGATTGCCTGAGTCCTTTTCCATTCTTCCAGAACGAGATTCGAGGTCAGTTGTGAAACGAGCAGCATTGGTCGCGCCGGTCCGAACCGCAGTGGGCCGCTTCGGAGGGGCACTTCGAGACGTGCCGGCGGAAAGCTTGGCCGCCACCGTCGTCAAGGAGACTGTGCGTCGTAGTGGAATCGATCCGTCTCGCATCGACGACGTCGCGATGGGGCAGTCGTATGCCAATTCGGAGGCGCCGTGCATCGGTAGGTGGGCGGCACTCGAGGCCGGGTTGCCCATTTCGGTGGCCGGCTTCCAAACGGATCGCCGATGCGGAACGGGCCTGCAAGCCATCGTCACTGCGGCCATGATGGTCCAGACGGGTGCTGCCGACGTGGTTCTGGCGGGCGGTGTCGAATCGATGAGCGGGATCGAGCACTACACCACCGGAGCGCGGTGGGGCACCAAAGCCGGTGGGCTGCAACTGTTCGACCGCCTCGATCGTGGTCGCGAGCGCTCGCAACCCGAGTGGCGTTTCGGCCGGATCAGCGGAATGATCGAAACGGCCGAGAACGTCGCGACACGCTGCGGGATCAGTCGGGAAGAGTCGGACGCGTTTGCCGTCGACAGTCACCGAAAAGCAACACTGGCAAGAGATTCCGGCCGGTTCGACGCCGAAATCGTCACCGTCGAACTGAAGGATCGGAAAGGGAACGTCACACAGTTCCGTGCTGACGAAGGGATCCGTTCGGACACCTCACTCGAAACTCTGGCACGGCTGCGTGCGGTAACCGAGGGTGGCGTCGTGACCGCCGGTAACGCCAGCCAACAGAATGACGCTGCCGCAGCGATGTTGGTGGTCGCCGAGGATCGTCTGGACGAACTGGGGCTGGAGCCCATCGGGTTCCTCGACAGTTGGGCCGCGGCCGGTTGTGAACCGGCGCTGATGGGCCTCGGGCCGGTCGCCGCCGTCTCGAAACTGTTCGCCAGGACGGGCGCAGGCTTCGCTGACTTCGAGCTGGTCGAACTCAACGAAGCGTTTGCGTGCCAGGTTCTCGGTGTCGTGAGGGAATGGGGTTTCGAGGACCTCGATCGCCTGAACGTCAACGGTTCCGGCATCTCGCTCGGGCACCCGGTGGGAGCGACGGGTGCGCGTATGGCGACGACGGCCCTTCACGAACTCGGCCGCCGCGGCGGCGGAAAAGCGCTGTTGACCATGTGCATCGGCGGTGGCCAGGGCATGGCGGCCGTGGTGGAGTCTGCCTGACGAGGTCGCGCTTCTGGGTACACTTGCGGCGGGGGATCGGAAGTTCTACGGAGGCAGTCGGTTGACGAATGCAGGTGCAGCAGACACCAGCGGCGCGCTGAGCATCGAGGATGTTCGTCGCGCCAGGGCTGCACTCGAGGGTTTGGACGTCACCAGTTGGTCCGGCCGCTTCGAGCTGCTCTCCGATGCCAACCGTCTGCGTCTGCTGCTCTGCCTTCACCACGCACCGGGTATCTGCGTCACGGATCTGTCCGTGGCGCTGGGGATGAGCGGCACTGCCGTCTCACATGCGCTGCGACTGCTGCGTAGCCAGGGATGGGTGAGCGCGACGCGTGACGGCCGATCGATGCGATACCAACTGGCAGACGACACCGTTCACCAGTTGCTGCATTCGATCGGCGCCACGCATTTTCACGAGGAGTCACACACCCCTGGGCACACGCACGGCTGAGCGGCTCTCAAGGAGTCGCGAAGAACTTCTCGACGGCCGGTGCAGCGTTCGGGTTTCCGTTGGTGATTCCTGCGCCGACTCCGGCAACCGTGCCGATGACTCCACCGACGATGCAGCCGGCGATGAAGTTCGGGAAGATCGACAGGCAGCCGATACCGACGCCGAGGTTGGCTCCGATCAGGGTCGACTGCAGGCCACCGTTGTTCCAACCGATATTGACCTCGTTGGCCATGGTGTCGAACGCGGCCTGCTTCGGATCATTGCCGGGAAAGAGCATCAACGCCGCCTGGCTGTTCGACTCGGCGGTCGGGGTCAGTAAGGGTTGGGACGGATCGAAGCCCGCATTCGGGGGCGCTGCGACGGCAGTGCCGGCTCCGGCGCCGACAGCGGCGACAACGAGAACGGACATCGTGAGAGTTCGGGACAGTTTCATGGGGACGGCCAATCTGTCTGTGTGGAACCGGTCGTGAATGGAGGCGGTGCAGTTCGTTAGCCAGAACTCCACCGTCAGGATCGATCGTGCGGACCTCCTCGGGCACAACGGGACCCGTCGTCTCCGCGCGACGGGCCGTGTTTGGTGGCTACCCGACTCCGTGTGCCCTGAAACCGCCTAGTCTCATTCGTTTTTCGACAAGCGTGCGCGCAGTTCTTCGACCTCGGCAGTAAGGCGATCGACCTCGGCTTGCAAGGGTTGGCGTGCCAGAGCGAGGGATTCGTCCATGCGTTCCTTGTCGAAGCGAGGCGTGATGTTTCGACTGCAGTTCCAGTCGAATGCTTCGACGTCGATGACGATGGAGCGCTGAGCTTTTGCCGTCATGGTGCCGCCGGGAACCTGCAAGAGTTGTTGCAGCAGTTCGGGGTCCTGTTCCGCTTCGATCACCTGCGCGCGCCCGTAGATCTTCAATCTCGTCCGCGTCGGGTAGTCGATGACGAACAGCGAGATGCGATTGTTCTCTTCCAGATTGCCGAGTGTCACGAATTGCTGATTGCCGGGCAGATCGGCGAATCCGATTCGATTCGGACCCAATACATGCAGGAATCCGCGCGGGCCGCCGCGATGTTGGACGTACGGCCAACCGTCGGGCGTCACCGTGGACATGAAGAAGGAATCCACGGATTTCACGAATCCCTGAGCGCGGAAATCGAATTCCATCGGGCCTTCGTCGGGCTGATCGAGTTTCGAACCGTAGACGGTGAAGCTACCGGTCGACCGCTGACGCTCCACCGCGGCGGGTGAGAAGGCGATGTGTGCGTATCGGGTCGACATTTTGCTCTCCTGGTGCTCAGTGCCAGCGGTGGTCGGCAACGGCTGTTCGCGGACCGAACTTGGGTTTGACTGCTTGACCGCTGACCTGCAGCAGTCGTACAGCGCGGTATCGATGCGGTTGGAGGGGAGCGAGGTACTGCACCATCTGGGCGTCGTCGATCGGTTCACCCAGCAGCGACCACCCGACGACCGCGGCGAGGTGATAGTCACCGACCGAGAGTGCGTCGGAATCGCCGAAGGCACGCTGCGCCACTTCGGCGGCAGTCCAGATCCCGACGCCGGGGACCGCTCGCAATCGTTTGGTCGCTTCCGCCCTGGAGAACGTGGATGCCTGCTCGAGGCGGTCGGCGACGCGAGCGCACTGAACGATCGTCTTGGACCTTGCGGGATCGACGTTCGCACGGTGGAACTCCCACGACGGCATTCGACGCCATTGGTCCGCGGTGAGTGGAACGCGCATTCCGTCGGGCGCGGGGCCGGGTGGGCGCTCACCGAACTTGGTCAACAGGCGGCGCCACGCGGCAAACGCGTCGATGCCGTGAACTCGTTGCTCGAGGATCGCTGGTACGAGAGCTTCCATGACGCGGCCGGTGCGGCCGATACGCAGATGAGGGAAGCGTCGATGGGCTTCGGCGAGCTTGGGATGTTCGGGAGCAAAATCTTCGGCTTCGTCGTCGAGACCGAGCAGCGCGTCGGCGCCTTCCAGTAATTCCGTGGCACCGGGACCCCACGCCTGCACGCGGACCGTGTGCCGATCCGACTGCGTGATGCGGTAGGTCACAGGACCCGAAAGTTGGCGGGAAACTCGCCAGATCGCTCCGTCGGCGGACCGCCGATGTGCGGGGTCGCCGGGTCCGCGCTGATGCGGGCTGAGCGTCAGCGCGGCATCGAGTGGTCGCTGAGAAGTCACCGTGACTTCGTCGGCCGGAGATAGCGGCGTCATCGAGGTCAGCGTATCGCCACCGTCCATCCTCCGTTAAGGCGTGTGTCGGTGGCGCAACGTATTGTCCGAGCCATGATCATCGTGAGCACCGACGGATCCTGTCTGCGAAACCCCGGTGGGGCTATCGGCTGGGCGTGGGTCAATCACGAGGGTCCGAGCATGTCCGGCGGAGAAGCGTCCGGCACCAACCAGATTGCCGAGTTGCGTGCCCTCTTCGAGGCCGTCGTCGCGCATCCGGGTGGGGATCCTCTGCTCATCGAATCCGACTCGCAGTACGCCATCAAGTGCGCGTCGGAATGGCTGCCGAGTTGGAAGCGCAAGGGATGGAAGACCGCGAGCGGTGGGGCGGTCAAGAATCTGGAACTGGTGCAGAGCATCGACCGAGCCATCACCGACCGTGTCGGACCGGTGCGCTTTCGCTGGGTGCGCGGGCATGTCGGCAACCACTACAACGAGATGGCCGACAAGTTGGCCGGCGAAGCCGCACGCGCCATCGTCTCGGGGGACATCGCGTCGGTCCCGCTTGCGGCGCCGGTGAAGAAGGAACCGACCGTCGTGAACTCCTCGTACAAAGAGAAGTCCACGACGGCCGAAGAACCGGCAGATTTGTTCACACTTTTCTGAGCGGTTCAGAAACCGTCGGCAACCTGAACCAGCGCCCGGCCCGTGTACTTGCCCTCGCGTACCTGATCGATCACCGAGACGACGTCGCGGACGGCAACGAGGTTCGTGATTTCCTTCAGATGACGTGGCGCAAGGTCGGAGCCCAGACGTGCCCACAGTGCACGACGGGGTTCGATCGGCATCAGTACCGAGTCCATACCCAGCAGTGAGACTCCGCGGAGAATGAACGGCAGCACGGTCGTAGGCAGCGCGGCGCCACCGGTCAATCCGCTGGCAGCGACAACACCGCCGTAATTGATCGTGCTCAGTACGTGGGCGAGGGTCTTTCCACCGACGCAGTCGACGGCCGCCGCCCACTGGGATTTTCCGAGCGGACGGGGCTTGGCGTCGGGATCCTCGGGGAGCCGGCCGATCACCGAAGACGCACCGAGAGACGTCAGAAGGTCTGCCGCACCGGGCTTGCCACTGGAGGCGACCACGTCGAAGCCTGCGCTTGCCAGAAGGTCGACGCTGACGGTGCCGACTCCGCCGCTCGCGCCCGTCACCAGTACCGGACCGTCGGCGGGCTTCACTCCGCCGGCCAGAATGGCTTGGACACTCATGGCGGCGGTGAATCCAGCCGTGCCGATTGCAGCAGCGTCGGCAGTGGAGATGCCGTCGAGCTTCACGATCCACTCGGCGGGCAGCCTGGCGATCTCCGCGTAGCCGCCGTTGCGGGCGGTCCCGATCTCGTACCCGTGGGCCACCACCTTGTCGCCGGGGGCGAAAGCGTCGGACTCGGAGGCAATGACCTCGCCGGCAACGTCGATACCGGGGACGATCGGGTAGTCGCGAACCACCCCGCCCTTCGGGGTGACCGCGAGGGCGTCTTTGTAGTTGACGCTCGAATACTCGACGCGAATCGTGACCTCACCTGCAGGGAGGAAGGATTCGTCGACGGTTTCGGGGGCGAAGTCGATGGTGCCGTCGCTGTCGCGGGCGACCCAGGCGTTGAAGGTAGTCATAGGTCGAACATAAAGGCCTTCGGCCCTGTGCGCCTTTTTGGTAGTCCGCACTACCAAAAAGGCGCACAGGGGCGGAGCCCCTAGATCAAGCTGCCCTCATGCACCGCTCGATCGAAAGCCGGCAGCGGACCGCCCGCGCGCAGGGTCGTCGCCAACGCAGGATCGGCGAGATGGAGACGGCCGATCGCGATCAGATCGAACTCACCACTGCCGATGCGCTCCTCGAGTTGCGGGATGTTGTCCACGACAGGTGCGACGCCTTCGATGCGACTGTCGCGCAGTGACTTTCCGATCCCGACGCTACCGACGGCCATCGTGACGGCACCGGTCAGCTTCTTTGCCCAACCGGCCAGTGAGAGGTCGCTGCCTTCGAAGGCCGGGACGTCGAAACGCCTGATGCTGGCGTCGAGGACGTCGACTCCGGCGTCGACCAGCGCACCCAGGATGACACCCAACTCCTCGGGAGTTTCCGCGATCTTCGCGGTGAAATCCTGCTGCTTGTGCTGCGAGAAACGGTAGATGATCGGCAGATCCGGGCCGATCGCCGCGCGGATTGCAGCGACGACGGCAGCCGGGAACTTGGTACGACGCTCCAGGTCGCCGCCCCACGCGTCGTCGCGCTGGTTGGTGCCCTCCCAGAAGAAGGAATCGAGGAGGTAGCCGTGACCGCCGTGGATCGCGATACCGTCGAAGCCGAGTTCGACAGCGTGCTTCGCGCTGCAGACGTAGGCGTCGATGACGTCCTGGATGTCCTGCTCGGTCATCGCCTCGGTGCTCGCCTGCGCGCGCTCGACGTAGGCAGCGGAGTACGAGGTGACGCCGAGCGGGCCCCATTCACCGGAGGGGCGCATCGGCTTGAGTGACGGGTCCATCTGCGTCATCGCGCCCCACAGCGGTCCGACGTGCCAGAGCTGAGGCACGATCTTGCCGCCCGCAGCGTGCACGTCGTCGACGACCTTGCGCCATCCAGCCTGCGCAGCAGGGGTGTGGAGGTTGGGGACGTTGGCGTGATCGACAGCAGTCTCGTGATCGATCGCGACGCCTTCGGTGACGATCAACCCGGTGCCGCCCTCAGCGCGTCGGCGGTAGTAGTCGGCAACGTCGCGGCCGGGCACACCCTCGATGGAGTAC
This sequence comes from Rhodococcus sp. NPDC057135, assembly GCF_042670865.1. Lineage (NCBI taxonomy): Bacteria > Bacillati > Actinomycetota > Actinomycetes > Mycobacteriales > Nocardiaceae > Rhodococcus > Rhodococcus sp. NPDC057135. The sequence goes on along the minus strand of NZ_JBHUUU010000004.1, from coordinate 411,045 downwards.
GTGCGCGTCATCGGCGACATGACTATTCGGTTGGACAGTTCGAGCGAACGGATGCGGAGCGGTTGGAACAGCGGGTTTGTCACTTCGTCACAGCGCTTTCATGAATCGGAAGAATCCGGGGTCCTGGTCGACTCGGAGTCGCGTCAGAGTTCGGTAGCTGATCAGCCACTTACCGTCTTCTTTGCGGTATTCCTCGTGGTAGTGGCCGTAGCCGTGCAGATGCAGCTCTTTCTCGCCGTCGTTCCACCACAACATGTCCTCCATTGCCCAGATACCGGTTGCGGTGGTGGGCGAGGTCAGCACGATTTCGGGGGTGTGCGCGTGGTGCGCTGTGGTGAGGGGGATGTCGCCGTCGAGCATGTTCCGAATTGCTGCGGTGAGCTTGTCGATTCCCACTACCTGGTTCGAGGTGTCACCGGTCTTGGGTTGCTTGTCTGTCGGGAGTCCGCCCCACGTCTCGCTGACGACGTCTGAGGTGTGCAGGGTTGGGTAGACGTGCCACTGCTTGGTGTCCATGCAGCGTAGGCGCGCGGCGAAGACACGCTTGATTTCCTCGATGGCGAGCAGTTCCTCGACGGCACTGATCGACTCCACTTCGGACTCGGTCTGAGACATTCAACCTCCAACAGTGATCGGCAATATGGGTTCACATTCGGGTGCTCGGGTCAGGCCGTCAACGACCTGTCCCGGTGAGCGCGACGGCACTCGGTATGGTCGAGCGAACGAAAGGGGTGTCAGACGTGTGTACCGAAGAGGTCCCATCGACCGGACCGGAAGAGATTGCCGAGGTTCGGGCTTTCTGGCGCGATTTGGGTGTTCCGGGTGTGATCGACGTCCATACCCATTTCATGCCGAAGAGTGTCATGGACAAGGTGTGGGGCTACTTCGATTCCGCGGGACCGATGATCGGTCGACCGTGGCCCATCGCCTACCGACTTGCCGAGGAAGAACGGGTACACCGTCTCCGCGAGTTCGGCGTCCGGGCTTTCACGTCGATGATCTACCCCCACAAGCACGCGATGGCCGAATGGCTCAACCAGTGGGCCGTCGAATTTGCCGCGCAAACACCTGATTGCCTGCACACGGCCACGTTCTATCCCGAGGAGTCGGCGGCGTCGTACGTCGGGAAGGCGTTGGAGTCCGGGGCGCGAATCTTCAAGTCCCACATCCAGGTCGGAAACTACGATCCGAACGATCCTCTGCTCGACAAGGTCTGGGGTCAGCTCGAGGACTCCGAGACGCCCATCGTGATTCACTGTGGTTCGGGACCGGCTCCGGGGGAGTACACGGGGCCCGATCGCATCGCTTCGCTGCTGGCACGGTACCCGCGCCTGCCGTTGATCGTCGCGCACATGGGGATGCCCGAGTACAGCGAATTCCTCGATCTTGCAGAGGCTTACGGCAACGTCCGCCTGGATACGACCATGGCGTTCACCGACTTCACGGAAGAGCAGTGCGCCTTCCCGAAGGCCGATGTTTCTCGGCTCGTCGACATGCAGGACCGGATTCTGTTCGGTAGCGACTTCCCGAACATTCCGTACCCGTATCTCACCGCCTTGCAAGCGGTTACGCGCTTCGATCTCGGTGACGAGTGGTTGCGAGCCGTTGTGCACGACAACGCTGCCAAGCTCTTCTCGGTGAGCTGAGCCCACCGAGAAGAACTTCGACTCAGCCGGTGAGGAGCTTCGCTCAGCGGAGTTTGATGCTGCCGCCGTCGGCCATCAAGGTCTGACCCGTCATGTACTTGGAGTCCTCGCTCGCCAGGAACACCACGACGGGAGCGATGTCGGTTTCGGGATCACCGATGCGTCCGAGAGGTACCTTGGCAACCGATGCGGCTGCGCGCTCAGGGAAGGCTTCCTGCCACTTGACGACGCCTTCGGTGGCGGCGAACGGGCAGACAACGTTGACCCGAATACCCTCTGGCGCCCACTCGTTGGCGACGACGCGCGTCAGGCCTCGCACAGCTTCCTTGGCTGCCGCGTAGGACGTCTGGGTGGGCATGCCGTCCAGGCCGGAGCCCGACGCGAAGTTGACGACCGAACCCTTGGTCTTCGCGAGTTCGTCGTGGCATGCCTGCATCAGGTGGACGACAGGGTAGAAGCCGGTGTTGAAGGACAGGTCGAACATGTCCTGCGTGGTTTCGAGCAACGGAGCCTGCCGGGACGCGTGAGCGTTGTTCACCAGGATGTCGAGCTTGCCGAAAGCCTCGAGCGCGGCGTCACGGATCTGCTCGGCAGAACCTGCGGCAGCAAGGTCGACGTTCAGGAATTTGCCGGCCCCGGCCAGTTCCTCCTCGAGTGCCTGGCCCTGCTCGTCGTTGATGTCGACGAACAGGACCTTCGCGCCTTCACGAGCGAAGACGCGGGTGATGGCACGACCGATTCCGCCGGCGCCGCCGGTGACGATCGCTACCTTGCCGTTCAACCTCATGAAAACGCTCCTCTTCGTAGGTGCTGCTTAAACTGTTGCGGTCTCGTCGACTGCAAGGGCAATCTTTTCGAGGCCGGCGATGCTGTAGGCAGCGTAGGTCTCGTACGGTCCGCGGCCTGAGAAGTAGGACGAGAGCTGGCCACCGAGCTCTTCGACCGTGAACGCGGATCCGGCTGCGTCGAAACGATTCTCGACCTTGGGTGCTTCCATCAACGCCACCATCTTGCCGTAGACGACAAAGACCTGGCCGTTGATCTCGTCGGAATCGGGGGATGCGAGGTAGCTGACCAGGGTCGCGACGCGCTCGGGCGCCAGCGGATCGAGACCGCTTACGCCGGTGTTGTTCTCGCCGAAGGCTTCTGCTGTCATGGCGGTGCGGGCGCGGGGGCAGATCGCGTTGGTGCGGACGCCGTAGCGGGAGAGGCCTGATGCGCTCGAGAGCGTCAGAGCGGTGATACCGGCCTTGGCTGCCGAGTAGTTGGGCTGTCCGGCGCTGCCGAAGAGGAAGGCCTCGGACGAGGTGTTGATGATGCGGCCGTATACCGGTGCGTCGGCTGCCTTGCTGGCTGCGCGCCAGTGGACTGCGGCTGCGTGCGAGGTGGCGGCGTGACCCTTGAGGTGCACGCGGATGACGTCGTCCCAATCGGATTCGGTCAGGTTGAAGATCATCTTGTCGCGCAGGATGCCTGCGTTGTTGACGAGGATGTCGAAGGATCCGAAGTTCTTGACAGCTTCTTCGATGATGCGCCCGCCGAGCGACCAGTCGGAGACGTCGCCGGTGATGGCGAGTGCCTGTCCACCTGCGGCCTTGATCTCGTCGACCACGTCGTTGGCCGCTGCGCCCATGTCGTTGACGATGACGGCTGCGCCGGCAGCGGCGAGTCCGAGTGCCTCGGCGCGACCCAGGCCGGCGCCGGCGCCGGTGACGGCGGCAACTTTGCCTTCCAAGCTCAGTGATTGCGTCATGTCGTGCTCCTTCGATCCGGTCTGGCGGTAAGTTCGGCAAAATTAGTATTCATTCTAATTTGAAGTCGAGAGTTCGGTTGCCGTTCCGAAAAAATCATTCGAACAAAATCAGAATTAGTTCTAGTTTTGAACACAAGTCTGGCCATCTGAGGGGCAGTCCCACTCAGCGGGAGCGGTGATCTGGGTCACGAGCCGTGCATGCCACCTTGGGGCGACGCGGCGATCCCACCGCGTACGCGCTTGCGTCACCACCGATCCTGTCCCGGAGCCATCATGGTTGTCGACACCCAGAAACGTCCCCACCCCACACCTCCGTCGGAAATCCTCACGGCGGGATCGGCTTTCGCGACCTCTGGTGGTGCGACGGGTGAATCCGCTCAGTTCCTGGCCGCATTCGTCGGCGCCAGGATCGGATAGTTCTCACCGCAAACGCAGTACGGTCGGCCCCGAATTCGCCGGGCCGGACATCAAGGAAGGCACCAGCAGTGTCATTGAATTTGGCAGATCTGTACGAGGGTATTTCGGATTTGATTCCGGACCGCACGGCACTCGTGTGCGATGGGCGTCGTCGTACCTACGTCGAACTGGACGAGGGCTCGAATCGCATCGCCCGCCACCTGGCAAGTGTCGGTGTCGGGCCGGGCGACCACGTCGCTCTGCATATGCGCAACAGCATCGAGTTCGTCGAAAGTTTGCTCGGTTGCCTCAAGATCCGCGCGGTCCCGATCAACGTCAACTATCGCTACGTCGACGCCGAACTGACCTACCTGTACAACGATTCGCAGTCGGCAGCTCTGATCGTGGACGAGGAGTTCGTTCCCGTCGTGGAGACGGTTCTCCCGGCCGTGCCGGGCATCAAACACGTCGTTGTCGTCGGCGAGTCGGCGGTCCGCGACATCGAAGGCGTCGACGTCGTTCGATATGCCGACGCTGCCGCGGAGCAACCCGCTACTCGTGACTTCGCGCCTCGCAGCAACGACGACCTGTTTGTCATCTACACCGGCGGCACGACGGGAATGCCCAAGGGCGTCATGTGGCGTCATGAAGACTTCTACTTCGCGGCGCTCACCGGCGGAAACCCGTTCGGTCCGCCGCATACGACTGCCGAAGCTCTGTTCGCCGCGGTGCCGAACGTTCCCGCGATGAACATGCTCAGCACCGCACCCCTGATGCACGGCGCGGCGTCGTACTCGCTGTTCACCGGATTCTTCATGGGCGCCAACGCAATCCTCATGGCGCGGTTCGACGCGAAGTCGACGCTGCAGCTCGCCGGGAGTGAGAAGGCCGTCTCCATCACCGTCGTCGGAGACGCGATGGCACGTCCGCTCGCAGACGAATTGGCAGCAAACGCAGCAGATTACGACCTCAGCACGGTCGGAATGGTCTCGTCCGGTGGAGCCTTGTTCTCGCTCTCACTGCGGGAGCAGCTCAAGTCGATGCTTCCGAACCTGGTGATCCGCGACGGATTCGGTTCCTCCGAGTCGGGCGTCGACGGCAATCTCGAGATCGGCGAAGACGGCCTGATGCGCATCGCCGCTCGCGACGAGACCCGCGTCGTGGACGAAAGGATGCGGCCGCTCGAGCCGGGATCTGCCGAGACCGGATACATCGCTCGCAGTGGTCACGTGCCGGTCGGCTACTTCAATGATCCGGTCAAGACCGCGGCTACGTTCCCGGTGATCGACGGTGTGCGGATGTCGGTACTCGGCGACGTCGGGCGAGTGGAAGCCGACGGCTCGATCGTCCTGCTGGGGCGTGGTTCTCAGTGCATCAACACCGGCGGGGAGAAGGTGTACCCGGAAGAGGTCGAACAGGCACTCAAGAGTCACCCGGCAGTGCTCGACGCTCTGGTCGCGGGAATTCCGGATGCGAAGTTCGGTGAGCGCGTCGCTGCGGTCATCACGACCCGCGAAGGCTTCGACGTCCCGGACGCTGCCGAGATCGGTGAGCATTGCGCGTCGCACGTTGCTCGGTACAAGGTGCCGCGCACTGTTGTCAGTGTGCCGTCGATCAGGCGCTCTCCCAGCGGAAAGGCCGACTATCGCTGGGCCAAGGCCACTCTCGCCGAGCAAGCCTCCTAATCCGGCCGGAGTCATCCAGCGCGTTTGTGAGGGACGCGTTGGGTGGCTCTGGTGCTCTAGCCTGTCACCGTCAGAACCAGCAGAGCGACGTTGAGCGCAACGATCAAACCCGCTGCAACCCATGCCGCGACGGTCGTGAGTGGGGCATTACGCGCGTCTCCCATGAGTTCGGGGTCCGAAGTCATACGCACCAGTGGGATGATCGCGAAGGGGATGCACAGGCTCAAGACCACCTGGCTGAGTACGAGTGCGAGAGTCGGATCGACGCCGAGTGCGAGAACGATCAGCGCCGGGATGAGAGTGACGATTCGGCGCGTGATCACCGGAATGCGAATGGCCAGAAGGCCATGCATGATCTCGGCGCCGGCCGCGCACCCCACGGAGGTCGACGCGAGTCCGGAGGCGAGGAGTCCGATCGCGAATACGACGGCCACACCAGGGCCGAGTGAATTCTCGATCGCGGCATGCGCGCCGTCGATGGTGTCGGTGCCGGGTACTCCGCGCAGTGCCGACGCGGCCAGGAGCAGCATGCCGATGTTCACGCCACCGGCGATGATCAACGCGACGACGACATCCCAACGCGTGACCTTGAGTAGTCGCTGCAATCGTGGCCCAGGTTTGATGTGGCCGTGGCGATCTCGAGCCAATGCGGAGTGCAGGTAGATCGCGTGCGGCATGACCGTGGCGCCGAGCATGCTGGCGGCGAGCAGTACGGTCTCGGTTCCTTCGAAGCGGGGGACCAGTCCGGCGACGGCTTCGCTACCGGATACGTCGGTGAAGGCGAGTCCGGTCAGGAAGCCGATCGTGATGATGGCCAGCAATCCCATAACCACGAACTCGAAAGTGCGCTGCCCGCGTCGACTTTGGATCGTCAGGATCACCATCGACACGCAACCGGTGATCAACCCACCGACGAAGAGCGGGACGTTGAAGAGCAGGTTGAGTGCGATGGCGCCGCCGATGACCTCGGCCACGTCGGTTGCGATCGCCATCATCTCGGCCTGGAGCCAGAACGCGCGACGGTTGTTCTTACGCAGGCGCTGACCCAGCATTTCGGGCAGGGATCTGCCGGAGACCAGCCCGAGTTTCGCGGACAGATACTGCACCAGGACGGCCATCGCGTTGGCGAGTACCAGCACCCAGATGAGGAGGTAGCCGTACTTCGCGCCGGCAGTCAGGTTGGCGGCGACGTTGCCCGGATCGACGTACGCGATGGCCGCGACGAACGCCGGACCGAGCAGGGCGATGGATCTCCCCGTAGGTCGTCGGCGCGGAGTCGTCGGCTCTTGCGTACTGGTGCTCATCGGTCTCCTGGTCGCACGTACTCGGACCTGCCGGTTCGAATATGTGAACTATAGAGTTCGGGGAGCCGAACTTTCAACCGCTGTGCGCGGTCAGTGACCGCAGAGACTCTCTAACCGCGCACAGGTGTCAGGCCGTCACTCCGGCAGCCAGCAGGGCGCGAGCCTCGGGTCGGCCGTCGAGGAGAGCGTTGGTGCGCAACTCGACCTTCCACTCGCCGTCAGTCTTGATCAGCTCCCAACGGTTTGCGGTGATGCGGAGGACCTTGAATCCCGTCGGGTTCTCGGGATCCTTGATGACCAACTGTGAATGGCAGGTAGCGACGGCCTTGTTGCCGTCGATGCGGATGTGCGCGGGCGTCATCATGTGCGCCGCGCCGTTCATGATCCAGTTCTGGTGAGAGGCGCTGTGAACCATGGCCCGCAGTTCGCCGCGGCCGTGCATCGCGCCGGTGTCGACGTCGTAGACACCGTCCTCGAGCCACAGGTTGGCGACTTCGTCGGCCGATCCGCTGTCGACGGCGGGGCTGTACGTGGTCAGCAGTTCGGTGATCGCGAGCTTGTCCTCGAGCAATTCCACTCGGGCGAGCAGGGATTCGATCAGGGCGGTCGAGTCGGTCATCGGTGGGTCCTTTGTCTAGGAAGGTTGATGGCTAGGAAGGTTGACGAATCAGGAGGTGGTGAAAGCGAAGCCCTCGGCGAGGGCGATTCGGTGAAGTTCTTCGAGTTGTTCGCAGTAGTGTTCTGCGCTTCGAGCGCCGATCGAGCAACTCGCGATGGTCGCCCCGGCGTCGTGGACGCGAGTCAAGGCGCGGACGGTGGATTCGGGATCGCCGAGGGGATCGAGCGGAGCGCCGGCGGGGAGGACGACGTCGAATCCGTCGGGGAGCGTCGTGGCGCCGAGCATTTCCTTCAGTTCGGAGAATCTCAGCCCGAACGGGACCCACCCGTCGCCGTGTGTGGTGGCCCGGCGCAACGATCTCTTGGTCCGGCCGCCGATCCACAGGGGCACACGTTTCTGGACGGCATGAGGTTCGACGACAAATCCGGAGTAGTCGTAGAACTCGCCGTGATACTCCGGAGTCGGCGTCGACAGCGATGCCCGAAGGGCGGCCAAAGCGTCGTCGGCACGCGCTCCTCGATCGGTGAATGGAGCATTTACGAGATCGAATTCTTGTTTCAGAGTCCCCACTCCGAGTCCGAGTATCAGGCGTCCGTTGCTGACGCGATCCAGCGTTCCGTAGCGCTTGGCGATCTCGAGGGGGTGGTGATAGCCCAGCACCAGCACCTGCGTCGCCAGCAGGATTCGTGACGTACGTGCGGCGAGAAAACCGAGGGTGGCGAGCGGATCCCAATAGGTTCCGCCACGTTCGGTGGCGATCTCTTCTGGAACCGCCACGTGTTCACTGCAGGTCAGATGGTGGAAACCGAGTCGATCCGCCGCGGCAGCGATTGTGGCAATCTCACCGATGTCAGCGCTCGCCTCCCACTCCGAACGTGTGCTCGGGTGCTGAATCAGGACCGGCGTGACGATTCCCAGGTGCATCGGGCGTTTATAGCCCTCCCGCACACGCGGCGGCAGGTGAATTACCGCTGATCGGGATCGAAAAGGTTGATTCACTTTCCAGAAACTGTGACCTGGGTTATAGTCGGTAGAATCAATTCCAGTTTTCGGGAGGCGTCCATGACCATCGTTGACATGAACGACACACTGTCCACCGTCCAGACCGCCGCCGGGCTACCCAAGAAGGATCTGCCGCCGTCGATGGTCGAGCGGATGACACTGATTCTCGACGCCTTCGACGGCCGCGCCGCACGGCTGACGCTGGAAGAGGTCGCGTGCCGCACTCAGTTGCCGCGGTCCACCGTCCACCGCATTCTCGATCAGCTCGTCAAACTGGACTGGGTTGATCACGCGTCGTTCGGCTACTGTCTCGGGCGCCGTGCACTCGGCCTCGGTGGTGGCGACGGCGGCCACAGCCAGATCCGCGAAGCCGCAGCGCCGCTTCTGCACGAGTTGCACCTGCAGACCGGCATGGTTGTTCATCTGTCGGTGCTCGACGGGCGCGAGAGTGTCTACCTCGACAAGGTCGGCGGGCGGTTCGCCGCGGCGCTGCCGTCCCGCGTCGGCGGCCGAGTACTCGCCCATTCGACGGCCGGAGGCAAGGCGATGCTGGCGTGGATCGACCCCGAGCGTGTCGACGCTCTGTTCGGGTCGGCTCTTCCCCGCTGCACCGAGAACACGATCACCGACGTCGCGGTGCTCCATCAGGAACTGAACCGGATCCGTCAGCGTCGGGGACTGGCCTTCGAGCGCGGTGAGTCGGCGCGTGGGGTCGCTTGTGTGGCGTCGGCAATTCGCGGACACGAGGGTCCTGTCGGCAGCATCGCGTTGTGTGGGGACATGCGGACCGCTCAGCTCGAGCGAGTTGCTCCGCTGGTCGTCGACGCGGCTCGCGAGGTCTCCCGCACGCTGTACCCCGAACTGGGCGCTCCCCGCCGTGGCCGCAAAACCCCTCCTGTTCCGACCAATACGTTCTCCGCTGAGACGATGGATCGCTTGCTGGCAGCGTCGTCCGACCACTGGATCTGACGTATTTTGACCGACTTGTCTCGCTGATCGGGACGAGTCATAGCAGCTCAGCGGTACTGATGGCACCGTTCGGACCATGACGACTGAACTGAGCTACGAGGGAACCCTGAAGGAACTGCAGACCGATCTCGGTGTGCTCCGGTACCACGAAGCCGGCGACGGCCCGCCGCTCCTGCTGCTGCACGGATCGGGCCCTGGAGTCACCGGTTGGCGTAACTACCGCGGCGTTCTCGCGGACTTCGCGGAGCACTTCCACTGCTACGTTCTCGAGTTTCCCGGATTCGGCGTCAGCGATCCCGGCCCCGACCATCCGATGATGATGGCGCAGGCATCGGTCGGCATGTTCCTCGACGGACTGGGCCTCGGACCGGTCCACATGATCGGTAACTCCATGGGCGGCATCGTCGCCACCAAGGTTGCGATCGACGAGCCCCATCGGGTCAGCAAGCTCGTCACCATCGGCGGCATGGGCAAGAACACCTTCTCTCCCGGCCCCGGTGAAGGCATCAAACTCCTCATGGAGTTCACCGACAACCCCACCCGCGAAGCTCTGGTCCGTTGGTTGCATTCGATGGTCTTCGACCGTGCAGTTGTCACCGAGCAGCTCATCGAAGAGCGTTGGGCCCTCGCCACCGAGCCGACGACGCTCGAGATCGCCCGCCGTATGTACAGCAGCAAGGCCATGGCAGCTATGGGCGCGGCTGCTGCTGCATCGACCGCCGTGCCGTACTGGGCGCAGCTGAACAAGATCAAGGCGCCGACGCTGTTGACCTGGGGGCGCGATGATCGCGTCAGCCCCGTGGACATGGCGATCCTGCCGATGCGCGACATCCCCAACGGCGAAGTTCACATCTTCCCCAACTGCGGACACTGGACGATGATCGAGGCCCGCGACGCTTGGGTTGCGTCCGTTCTGGCATTCCTTACCCGGCCTGAAGGCAAGTAGGGGGCTTCGCCCCCCGTGCGCCTTTTTGGTAGCCCCCACTACCAAAAAGGCGCACAGGGGGTGCTCCCACTCACCGGGAAGCGTTTCTGCACTTCGGCGGGCTCCCTGCCACCGTTTCATCAACAGATTTTCATTCTGCCTAGGCGCTCGCCGGGTACCGAAACCAGAAAGCCGGAAGATCATGGGTCAGGTTCTAGACAACATTTCACAGTTCGCCGACGAGATCCGCGCCGACGGAGTCGAGGGCGACAAGCTGATGCGCTTGACGGACGGCAGCGCGAAGCGACTGCGCGACTCCGGCGTCATCCGGATGTTCCAGCCGAAGGAGTTCGGCGGGCTCGAGGCGCATCCGCGTGAATTCGCCGAGACGGCAATGGCTATCGGCGCGATGGACGGTGCCACCGGCTGGGTCAGCGGTATCGTCGGTGTCCACCCGTGGGAGCTTGCGTTCTTCGACAAGAAGGCTCAGGAAGAGGTCTGGGGAACCGATCCCGATACGTGGATGGCGTCACCGTACGCGCCGATGGGTGTCGCGAGGCCGGTCGAGGGCGGGTACATCCTCAACGGCCGCTGGTCGTTCTCCTCGGGAACCGATCACTGTGACTGGATCATGATCGGTGCGATGGTCGGTGACGAGACCGGCAAGCCGCTGATGCCGCCGAAGCACCTGCACGTGCTGTTGCCGCGCTCCGATTACGACATCGACCAGGACAGCTGGAACGTCGTGGGCCTGCGCGGAACCGGTTCGAAGGATCTGATCGTCAAGGACGCGTTCCTGCCCACCTACCGCACGATCGACGCCGGAAAGGTGTACGACGGAACGGCATGGAAGGAAGCGGGCCGTACGGAGACGTTGTACAAGTTCCCGTTCTCGTGCATCTTCCCGCTCGGTATCACCTCGTCGTTGATCGGTATCGCCGAAGGTGCGTTGGCGTGCAACTTGGCTGCGCAGCGTGAGCGGGTGACGGTCAGTGGTGTTCCGATCAAGGAAGATCCGTATGTGCTGTTCGCGATCGGTGAGGCGGCTGCCGAGATCGCTGCTTCTCGGGCTGCGATCTTGGAGACGGTGGATCGTTTCTGGGACATGACCGAGAAGGGGCAGGAGGTTTCGTTCGAGCTTCGTGCGATCGGTCGGCGTACGCAGACTGCTGCGGCGTGGCGGGCGGTGCGGGCGGTGGACGAGATATTTGCTCGTTCCGGTGGTGGCGCTTTGCAGTTGAACACGCCGATGCAGCGGTTCTGGCGTGATGCTCATGCCGGTCTGGCGCATGCGATTCACGTGCCCGGTTCCATTTTCCATGCGTCGACGCTCTCGCAGCTCGGTGGCGAGCCGCAGGGCATCCACCGCTCGATGATCTAGTCCCACACACATTCTCGAAGCAAGGACGGTTAGGCATGACTGAAATTCGGGGCTTGGGATATCTCAGGATCCAAACGCAGGACGTGGCTCGCTGGCGCGAGCTCGTGGTCGACGGACTCGGCCTCGCGGTCGGTAGTGGCCCGGAAGCCGACGGCCTCTACTTGCGCCTGGACGAGCGTCGTGCGCGACTGATCGTCCTGCCCGGCGAGACGGACAAGGCTCTCGCAGTGGGCTGGGAAGTGCGAGATCAGTTCGCGCTCCAGCGTGTTCGTGAAGCGGTCGAGAAGGCCGGAGTCGAGGTCGAAGTTCTCTCCGAGGTCGACGCCAGCTACCGCGATGCCGAGCAGGTCATCGCATTCGACGATCCCAACGGCAACCGCGTCGAGGTGTTCTTCGGACCGGTGCTCGACCACAGCCCGTTGGTGACCCCGCACGGCGGCCGTTTTGTCACCGGCGATCAGGGCCTCGGCCATGTGGTGCTTCCGGTTACGCGTTTCGACGAGGCATACACCTTCTACACCGAGGTGCTCGGATTCCTCCCGCGCGGTTCCATCCGTCTCGGCGGAATCGACGCGCCGCCGCCGGCCCGTCGAGTCCGTTTCATGGGTGTCAATCAGCGTCACCACAGCCTTGCGCTGTGCCCGGCGCCGCCCGTGGACGAGCCCGGTCTCGTGCACTTGATGATGGAAGCCGAGACTCTCGACGCTGTGGGTCAGGCTCTCGATCGTGTTGCCAAGCTCGGCTTCTCGATCTCCTCGACGTTGGGTCGCCATACGAACGACAAGATGGTGTCGTTCTACGTGCGTGCACCGGGTGGCTGGGATCTGGAGTTCGGGTGCGAGGGCATGCTCGTCGACGAAGCCTTCTACACCGCTGAGGAAATCACAGCGGACAGCTACTGGGGCCACGACTGGTCCGACAGTGAACCGCTGGCTGCGTTCACTCCCAAGAGCTAGCTCTTACGCAACGGAAAAGCTCGGCCCCAATGCATATCGGGGCCGAGCTTTTTCGTGTGCTCGATCAGGAAGCTGCTGCTGCCAAACCGGTTTCGAGGTCGGCGAGAATGTCGTCGATCCCTTCGATGCCAACCGCGAGGCGGACGAGCCCCGGGGTGACGCCCGAAGCGAGCTGCTCTTCGGGAGTGAGCTGCGAGTGCGTCGTCGACGCGGGGTGGATGACGAGTGAGCGAACGTCACCGATGTTGGCGACGTGGCTGTGCAGTGTCAGGGCGTTGACGAACTTCTTGCCCGCATCGACACCACCTGCAAGCTCGAATGCGACGATTGCACCGGTGCCCTTGGGCGCCAGCTGCTTTCCGCGCTCGTGCCACGGCGAGGAGGGCAGTCCGGCGTAGGCGACCGAGGTGACCTCGGCGCGGCCGTCGAGGAACTCGGCAACATTCTGTGCGTTGGACACGTGGCGCTCGATGCGCAGGCTCAAGGTTTCGATGCCCTGCGAGATGAGGAAGGCATTGAACGGCGCGATCGCCGAACCGAGGTCGCGGAGAAGCTGGACGCGTGCCTTGAGCGCGTAGGCGGGCGCGCCCAGGTCGGCGAAGGTGACGCCGTGGTAGCTGGGATCCGGGGTGGTGAAGTTGGTGTGGCGTCCCTGAGTCCAGTCGAAGGTGCCACCGTCGACGATGACGCCGGCGATCGCGGTGCCGTGTCCGCCAAGGTATTTGGTGGCGGAGTGGACGACGATGTCAGCGCCGTGCTTCAGCGGCTGAATGAGGTAGGGCGTTGCGACGGTGTTGTCCACGATCAGCGGGATGCCGTTCTCGTGGGCGACCGCACTGATACCGGGAATGTCGAACACGTCGTTCTTGGGGTTGGAGATGGTTTCGCCGTAGAACGCCTTGGTGTTCGGACGGATGGCCGCACGCCAGTGCTCGAGATTGTCCGGGTCTTCGACGAAGTCGACGGTGATACCCAGCTTGGGCAGCGTGTAGTGGAAGAGGTTGTACGTGCCGCCGTACAGACGAGGGCTGGAGACGATGTGGTCGCCGGCCTCGGCAATGTTGAGGATCGCGAAGGTCTCGGCGGCCTGACCGGACGCAACCAGCAGAGCTGCGACTCCACCTTCGAGGGCGGCGATGCGCTGCTCGACGGCATCCTGCGTCGGGTTCATGATGCGGGTGTAGATGTTGCCCGGCTCGGCGAGGCCGAAGAGCGCTGCCGCGTGGTCGGTGTTGTCGAAGACGTAGCTGGTGGTCTGGTAGATCGGCAGTGCCCGAGCGTTGGTGGCGCTGTCCGGGCCCTGTCCGGCGTGGACCTGCTTGGTTTCGAACGACCAATCGGCGGTCGGATCGGTGTCGACGGGGGTGTTCTCGCTCATGAATTCATACTCCGTGGTGAAGGGTGGGTTGATGCGGGTCAGGCGGTTTCGACGACTGTATGCACTGGGACGGGATTGCGGGTGAGATCGAGTACGGGGCAGTGGGCGTCGACCGTCTCCTGCAGCTCCAGGTAGCGCTCGCGAGTTTCCGGACCGGTCAGGGTGACGACCACGCGGACCTCGGAAAATCCCGGACGGACCGCGTCGTCGAAGCCGAAGAATCCACGAACGTCGAGATCGCCTTCGGCTCTGGCCGAGATGTCGTCGAGCGCGATACCGAGTTTGTCGGCCCAGACGCGGTAGGTGACCACCTGGCAGGACAGAAGAGAAGCGAGGTAGTACTCGACTGGATTGGCTGCGGTGTTCTCGCCGCCGAGGGCCGGTGGCTCGTCGACCTCGACGCTGTACTTACCGAGAGAAATGGTGCTGGCAACGGCGTCGTGCGCCTGGGCGGAAGCCTTGAAGACGACGTGCGCTTTGCTCGCGTCCTTGTCGATGGCGTCGGCGTTGGCTGCTACGACGGAACTCAGGTGGGAGATGGAAGCGGTGGTCATGACAGAAATGTCCCCTGATCTGGGCGTACATACGAGTATCGACGCGAGCGGCGCTCACGTCGTAGGTCCGATCAGAAGATCGGACACCCGGAGGTACAGACATGCGCAAAGTCGACGTGGCGTCGCCGCGTCAGCAGCGTGCCCGTCTCGTATGCGCCAGTTCCCGTCACAGGAGAGACTGTAACCGGTTCACACCCTTTCCGACCAGATGTATAGGAAATCTGTCTCGGATCGTGGTCCGTCATGTAGGCGACAGTCCGCTCCACCGGGGTGTCCGACGACCCGCAAAAGCGTCGAGTCCTTCGGCGATGTCCGGTGAACGCAACACTGCTTCCTTGGCATCGTCGGTGACGTTCCATCCGACGGCATCGGCTTCGGCGTAGAGAGCGTCGATCGCCTTCAGGGTCAAGCTCACCGAGGTGGGGGAGGACTCGCAGATCTCGGCCGCCATCACCAACGCCTCGTCGAGTGCCTTGCCTGGCGCAGTGACCACGTTGACGACGCCGAGGTCCCTGGCCCGTTCGGGATCGAGTGTGCGGCCGGTGATCAGGAGTTCGCGGGCGATGTTGATCGGAAGTGCCCGAGGTGCCCGAAAGAGTGCACCGGACGTTGCAACCAAACCGCGCTTGGTTTCGGGAAGGCCGAATTGTGCTGTGGCGGAGGCGACGATGAGATCGCAGGCCAAAGCGATTTCGAAACCTCCACCCAGTGCGTATCCCTCGACGGCAGCAATCAGAGGCTTGTTCCGCTGACGCCGGATCACCCCGTACTCACCGCCGCGGGGCATGCGAAGGTCGGCTCGTTCGCGGATATCGGTTCCGGCGCAGAAGATGTTGGGGGTTCCGGTGATGATGCCGACCCACAGGGACGGGTCGTCGTCGAGGAGGTTCAGTGCGTCTTCGATTCCCTCGGCAGTTTCGCGATTGATCGCGTTACGACGTTCTTCGCGTTCGATCCTGACGATGAGGACGCGGTCGTGGCGTTCGGTGGAAACAGTCGACATAATTGGACTGTAGTCCATCTATCGAAGGGGTGGTGCGTTACCCGACGGTGCGGACATTGGACACATTCCGGACTGTGGCGAAGACTGTGTGCTGAGGCGGAGAAAGGCAGGTCGACGTGATTTCCAAACGAGAACAGAACAAGCGCGATACCAACGACAGGTTGCTCTCGGCTGCTCGAATTCTGTTCTCGGCACAGGGTTTCGCCAGCACGACTGTCGACGACATCGCCGAGCGCGCCGAGGTGTCGCGAGCCACCTTCTTCAATTACTTCCAGGGCAAGGACTCGGTTCTCGAAGCGCTGCACAGTGATCATCTCGATCAGCTTGCGGCACTGGTGGATCAGCTCATGGAGTCGCCGATGCCGACCGCTGATCGGATCTCCAGGATCTTTCAGGACTTTGCGCAACAGGCGATCATGCATCCGCGCTATCTGCGCATGGTGACTGCAGAACTCGAGCGCGACTTCGCCTCCTCCGGAGCGGGGGCGGCCCACGATCATCGGTTCCACGTGGAACTTCTGCGGATCGTCACTGCCGGGATCGAAGCCGGCGAAGTGCGATCGGACTACCCGCCGCTGTTTCTCGCGCAGATGATCGGCGGTACGTACGGCGCGTTGGTTCGCTTCTGGCGGCAAGACGCCGACTACGACGTGGTCGGCGAATTCGATCGCGGAGCCAGGTACGTCGCGGAAGGCATCGCTGCTCGCTGACTCAGGGAGTGGGCACTACCAGGGGCAGCATCTGCTGGACGCTCTCCGAAAGATAGTTCGCAGCAGTCTGATCGCCGGACAGATGACGCAGCAGACTCTGCTGGAACAGGCCGTCGAAAATCGCGTACATCGCCGGCGAGGTGACCGAGGGCTCCACGTCGAGAAGCTCGGCATAACGAGAAACGATGCGCCAGATCATGTTTTCGAGACTCTCGTCGATCGCGGCGACGTCGGCTCGGAAGGACTCCTCGAACATCGACTGCGCGCGCAGGTCGTACCAGAGGCGGTGCATCGTCGGTTCGTCGATCATGGTCTCGGCGAGCAGTGCCCCGAAACCGGTTTTCAGTTCCTCCGGCGTCCGGGCGGTGGCGACGATGCCGTCGTAGCGGGTGACACAGCGCGCCTTGTAGTGGCGGACGCAGTGGGTGATCAGGTCGACCTTGTCGCTGAAGTAGTAGTGCAGGACGCCGTGTGAGAACTCCGAATTCTGGGCAATTTCGCGCAGACTGGTGCGCGCGTAGCCCAGTTCGGCCAGCGTTTGCAGTGCGGCCTCGGCCAGTTGATCGCGCCGCTCGGAGAATTTGTCGACCTGACGACGTGACACCTTGTCGGCGTTGGACCGCTTATCTGTGTTGGACCGCTTATCCGTGTTCGACCGCTTATCCGAAGCGATAGGTGCAGCCTTTTTCCCTGCCTCACTAGGCTTCTCGACTGTCGTGGTCACGATGGCACGTCCTGTTCCCTGCGATTTCCACAGCGGCACGATCGCCGCGTCCGAATCAGTGTAACCCCTGGTCTTTGACGAGCGTGTAACAAAATCTTGACAGTCGTCAAGATTTCTCTTGACACTCGTCCAAAGTTGAATACTCTGTGACTCACACCACTTGGCAGCGTCGCTGTGAACGGTGGCATCGCGAGAGTCGTTTCAGTCATGGAGGCAGTCGAAAATGAGCGTGTTTGATCTCGAGGGACGAAAAGCACTGGTCACAGGTGGTGCCAAGGGGCTCGGAGCCGGAATGGCTGAGGCGTTGGCGAAGGCGGGAGCGTCGGTGATGATCGGCGACGTTCTCGAAGACGAGGGTCGCGCCACCGCGGAAGCCGTCGGTTCGGGCGGAGTCAAGACCGGCTTCGTGAAGCTGGACGTCACCGACGACGCCAACTGGGAAGAAGCAGTTGCGGCAACCGCGGAGACTTTGGGCGGCTTCGACATCCTCGTCAACAACGCCGGCATCGAAATTTCCTCGCTGGTGGTGGACCTCGATCCGGGCGACATCCGCCGCATGTGTGAGGTCAACATCCTCGGAACGGCGCTCGGAACCAAACACGGGCTGCGCAGCATGCGTCCGGGTGGCGTCGCCGGAACCGGCGGATCCATCATCAACATTTCGTCGGTGGCAGCAACCATTCCATTTCCCGGCATCAGTGGTTACTCCGCGACCAAGTCCGCGGTCGACCGCTTCACCAGGGTTGCTGCAGCCGAGTCGGGAAAGCTCGGCTACGGAGTCCGCGTCAACTGCATCTACCCGGGTCTCGTTGCCACGGAGATGGGTCTCGGGCTCGCAGCGGACATGGAGAAGCTCGGCCTCTGGCCCAGTGCCGAAGCAGCCGTCGGCGACGTCATCGGCCTCACCCCGCTCGGCCGTCTCGGCGAAGTGAACGACATGGCGGACGCCGTGGTGTTCTTGTCCTCCGACGCCGCACGATTCATCACCGGTATCGGCCTCCCCGTCGACGGCGGCATGGGCATGTAACGCGCCCCCCCAATTCGTACGTACACCCTCCTCTCGTCTCACGTCTCCGAAAGGTTCCACGAACATGTCCGAAAAGAAGCCAGTCATCGTCTACGGCGTCTCCGGGTACACCGGCCGTCTGGTGTGTGAATACCTGCGCGAGTTCAACATCCCGTTCATCGCGGCCGGCCGCGACGCCGCTCGCATTCAAGAGGTTCTCGACAAGATCCCCGGTTTGGACACCGTCGATCACGAGGTCGTCGAGGTCGAGCACACGGTCGAGGCGCTCACCGAACTGTTCACCGGTGCACAGGTTGTCAGTAACATGGTCGGCCCGTTCATCAAGCTCGGCGGCACCGTCGTCGAGGCCGCCTTGAATGCCGGTTGCCACTACATGGACACCACCGGTGAGCAGGACTGGGTACTCGATGTCCAGGAGAAGTTCAGCGACAAGTACCAGGAGAAGGGCCTGCTCCTCTCGCCCGGCATCGCTCAGATGTACACGACCGGTGAGATCGCGGCCAACATCGCATTGGAAACGCCGGGCCTCGACACGCTCGACATTCTGGTGCTGTGGAAGGGATTTCCCACTTATGCGTCCACTCAGACGATCTTCACCATCCTCAAGGCGAACTGGTACTACCTCGAGCAGAACAAGTACGTGCAGTGGGCGCCCGGTCAGACTTTCGACGTCGTCGTTCCCGGCCAGCACGAAACCGCGCTGGCTTTGCCGTGGGGCGGAACGTGTCACCCGGTGTGGTTCAAGAACGATCCTCGGGTTTCCAACGTCAAGGCTGCTGGCGGTGTGTTCGACCGCACCGTGATGGAAGGCGTTGTCGCGACTCAGAAGATCGTGGAAGAGCAGATCAAGACCCTGCCCGCCGACGAGCAGGAAGCTGCCTTGGCCGAGATCGCAGGTTCGGTGCAGGCCGGCATGCCACCGCGTGAGAACCCACGCATCAACACCTCGATGGACTCCGTCTACGCGTCCGGCCCGCTCGGTCGCTCACACGTCGTGATCCACGGCAACTGCAACTACAAGCAGACCGGACTCCTGCACGCATACGCAGCGCACTCGTTGCTTCAGCAGGCGCCCAAGCGCACCGGACTCGCCTCGGCCTGCCAGGCATTCGGGCATCGCGAACTGCTCGGCGCGCTACGCAGTTTCGGGCTGGCACTGGAACCGGAAGTAACCATCAACACCTAGTCCACGCCCTCGTCATCACGTTCACGGCTCCCGGCGTACATCGCGCCGGGAGCCCCGCCCTGGAGGCTCCCCATGCGTTTGACCGACTATCTCGACAAGGGAGCCTCTCTTGGTTCCACCGCACCGTGTTTGACGATGGGGGAGCGCACTCTCTCCTACGGCGAGGTGCAACAGTTCAGCCGTCGCTTCGCAGCTTCGCTAGCGGCATCGGGCATCGCGCCGGGTGAGAAGGTCGCGATTCTGTCCGGCAATGATCCGATCTCGTTCTCGTGCGTATTCGGAATAAGCCGGGCCGGCGGCGTCTGGTGTCCGATCAATCCTCGCAACGAAGCTGCGGAAAACCGAGATCTGTTGGATCTGTTCGATTGTCGGGCTCTCTTCTTCCAGAAGTCGTACGCCCCACTGGTCGACCAGATCAAGGATGCGCTTCCCCAGTTGGTGACGCTCGTCTGCATCGACGGCGAATGGGATTCGGCTCAGTCTCTCGAAAGCTGGCTCGGGGAAGAAGAACTCGACGTCGTTGCGCCCGACGACGTCACCATGCTGGTCGGCACCGGTGGTACGACGGGTCGGCCCAAGGGTGTGATGCTGACCGGGCACAACATCGAGACGATGACGGCCATCACCTTGATGAGCTATCCGTTCGAAGGACGACCGGTGTATCTGGCGCTGGCGCCGTTGACTCATGCCGCCGGCGTTCTGTGCTTCCCGATCATGGCCCTCGGCGGCGAAGTGGTGATCATGCCGAAGCCCGACCTCGGGTACTTCCTCGCGAATGTTCAGAAGCACAGGGTGACTCACACCTTCCTGCCGCCGACGCTCATCTACATGCTGCTCGAGCACGAGGACCTCGCGGCAACGGATCTTAGCCCGCTGCAGTGTTTCTGGTACGGCGCGGCACCGATCTCCCCGACCAGGCTCGAGGAGGCGATCGACAAGATCGGCCCGGTCATGGCTCAGCTGTTCGGGCAAAGTGAAGCCCCCATGATGATCTCGACGATGTCACCGAAGGAGCACTTCGGCTCCGACGGCACTGTCGCAACGTCACGACTTTCCTCGGCGGGTCGACCGTCACCTCTGGTGACCGTGGGGATCATGGACGACAAAGGCACACTGCTCGGACGTGGCGAGCGTGGTGAGGTGGTGATTCGCAGTTCGTTGGTGATGGCGGGCTATTACAAGAACCCCGACGCAACCGCGGAAGCGTCAGCCCACGGCTGGCATCACACCGGCGACATCGGGTACCTGGACGAGGACAATTTCCTGTTCATCGTCGATCGCGCCAAGGACATGATCATCACGGGCGGTTTCAACGTCTACTCGGTCGAGGTCGAGCAGGCGCTCATGGCGTACCCGGGGATTCAGGACTGCGGAGTGATCGGGTTGCCGGACGACAAGTGGGGAGAACGTGTTGTGGCAGTGGTGCAGCCACACCTCGGCGCCGAAATCGACGGCGCCGAGGTAATGGCTTTCGTGAAGGCTCGCATCGGAAGTGTGAAGACTCCGAAGCAAGTCATCGTCTGGGACGATCTACCTCGCTCCAAGGTCGGCAAAGTTCTCAAGAACGAGATCAAGAGCGAGCTGACTGGCTGAATACCCTCGGGACGCCTATGTTTCACCGCGCGGAGTGCCTGTCGAAACCGACAGGCACTCCGCTTTCTTGTCACCCCGGCTGGTCGATTGCTCACGAATCGAGTACCGATCATCGGGAATCGTGTCTGTGAAGTTCGAATCGCCACCCGCATCGTCTCTGTGTCAGCCATCACAATGATGTGTTCGAATGAGTACGAGGTGAATCATGCGTCACGAAAGAACAGTCACCGAGCAACTTCCCCTTCCGGCCAGGACCGTCCGGAAGGTCATGCTCCGCTTCATGCCGGTCATCGGATTGGCATACATCGTCCTGTATCTCGACCGATTGAACATCGGCGTTGCAGCATTGACGATGAACAAAGAACTCGGAATATCGGCCTCGATGTTCGGGTTTGCGGCCGGAATCTATTTCTGGAGTTACACGATCTGCGAACCCCCGAGTAACTACATCCTCACAAAGGTCGGTGCGCGGCGCTGGATTACACGAATCATGATCACGTGGGGCGTGGTCACCATCGGAACCGCGTTCGTGCAGGGCGCCAGCGGCCTGGTGGCAGCCCGCTTTCTATTGGGTATTGCCGAGGCAGGATTTTCGCCCGGCATGCTGTTCTTCGTCTCCAAATGGTTCCCAAACCGGGATCGAGGCAAAGCCATGGCTTGGATCGTGACCTTCATCTGCATCTCAGGTTTGGGCACTCCGATCACGACGCATCTGATGGCAATCGACGGCTTTCTCGGGCTTTCCGGCTGGCGATGGGTATTCATCCTCACCGGCGTCCCCGCTGTCGTCATGGCCTTTGTGATCTACAAGGTTCTGCGGGACAAGCCTTCCGAGGCTGAGTTTCTTACCGAGGAGGAACGTGGTTGGCTCACCGATACGCTCGAGTCGGAGGCACAAGAGCGCGAAGCGGTTGTCGGTAAGCACAGCTTCCTCCAGGGACTCGTGCACCCACGCGTCCTGGTGTTGATCGCCGTGTTCATTTGTTTCACGTTCAGTCTCAATGGTTTCCAGATTTGGATGCCGCAGATTTACGCACAGTTCGGGATGAGCACCAATCAGATCGGATGGGTTGCCGCCCTACCTGCACTGATTGCGATCGGACCGATGATCTGGTGGACACGTCATTCAGATCGTGCCGGCGAGCGCCCCGTGCATTTCGCCATCGCCGCATCAGTCGCAGCACTCGGATTCGCCATCGCTGCATTGTTCTTCACCACGCCGGTCGTGGCAATCTTCGGATTCTGCATTGCCGGAATCGGGCTCTACAGTTCGATGAGCATCTTCATCACCATGCCCTCGAGCTTCCTCACCGGTGCTGCCCTTGCAGCAGGTTTCGGTGTGATCAACGGAATGGGTAACCTCGGCGGCTATTTCGGGCCACAGGTGACCGGCTGGATCAAGGATGCGACCAACAGCTTCACGCCGGCAATCGGGGTGTACTCCGCAGTACTGGCGACCGCAGCTCTGATCGTTTTGTTGCTCAAGGTGATCACCAGAAAGGCCGACAAGGCGAACGCGCAACTGACGCTCGACTACCGGGCAGAGCGCGACGCCGGAACCTTGGTTGCACCCGAGCAGGGTTGAGCAAAAGATTTTGATCGGAAGATTCCCGATCAACGGGACTTCTTGGTTCTTTATGCGCGCACGCGCAAGACATCATCACTTATCTGGATCACAGCCGTCGGCCAGGGAATTCGTCGGCAAAACGACAAACGAGGAATTCGTGAGTAGATACTTCGGGCCTTTACGCCAATTGGGATACGTCGTCAACGACATCGACAGTGCGCTGAAGCATTGGATCGACGTTGTCGGTGTCGGACCCTTCTTCTTCGTGGACGACCAACCGTTGAACGACTTCGTCTTCCGCGGCAAGCCAAGTGCCCCGCGATTCAGCGTAGCGCTGGCTCACAGCGGATGCGCACAGATCGAGCTGATTCAGCAGCACAACGACGAGCCGTCAGCGTTTCGCGAGTTCGCTGATCGAGGCTTCGAAGGACTTCAGCATATTGCTTACTGGACAACCGATTTCGATCGGCACTTGGAGGAATCCAAGAATCGAGGACTTGTCGAATTGCAGAGTGGTAGGTCTGGCAGCGGCGCGCCGGACGAGCGATTCGTGTACTTCGAGGACGGCCCGTATCCGGGAACGGTCGTCGAACTCTCAGAAATCAGCGGCAGGAAGGGCGATCTGTTTCGCGCAGTCGAGGCCGCGTCGAGGGATTGGGACGGGTCGAACCCCATTCGCGACATGAGGAAGGTGCTGTAGTCGTGACCAGGAAAGTAGCGATCGTCACTGGTGGCGCGTCCGGGATCGGACTGGCAACGTGCAAACGATTTGTCGAGTTGGGTTGGAACGTCATCTCCGCCGACCTGTCACACCAACCGGGAGGCGCTGCGACAGAATCAGATACACGGACAGTCGGTGTTCGAGTGGATGTCACCGATGAGGGTGACATCCGTCGGCTCCGCGACGTTGCCGAAGAAGCATTCGGTCGCGTCGACACGGTTGTAACCTCGGCGGGAACCGCCGACAACGCGCCGATCCGGCAAACCACGCCCGATCGATTCAGGCGAACGCTCGAGCTGAACCTCGTTTCTACCTTTGGTGTGATCAGAGAGTTCGTGGATTTGCTCGCAGGAGATAGCGGGGGATCGGTGGTGACGATTGCCTCGGTATCCGGCCTTCGCGGCAGCGTGGATCGTGCTGCCTATTCCGCTTCGAAAGGTGGTGTGGTCGCGTTGACAGCGCAACTTGCGATCGAGTTGGCGAGCGAGGGAATCCGAGTCAACTGCGTCGCACCTGGTTCGACGCTGACCCCGCTCGCCCGCCGGGCTCAGAGTCCCGAAATGCAGAGCGCGATCTTGCAATCGATCCCGTTACGCCGGTACGCGGACCCGTCTGAGATTGCCGAAGTCGTGACTTTTGTCGCCGGACCCACCGCCGGTTTCGTAACGGGTCAGACGTGGACAGTCGACGGAGGTCAGTCGATGACGGCCGGTTGGAATCTTCAGAAGGAGCGACATGAATCTTGATGCAATGTCGAGTGCAACCGAGAAACCCGTGGTCATCGGAGTTCACGTCAATGAGAACACCATGCGAGTACCCAATCCTCACATTCCGTGGACTCCCAGCGAAATAGCCGACGCTGCCCGCGCTTGTGAGGATGCAGGGGCGTCATTGATGCATTTTCACGGTCGTACAGTGGACGGCGCCGCCGATCACTCGGCGGCAACCTACGGGGCGATCATCGAGCGAGTTCGGACGGTCTCGAATCTACTGCTGGCGCCGTCGATGGCTAACGTTCCCGGGTTCACAGTCGAGGAGAGGCTGTCGAATCTTGCCCCGAATCAGGGTGATCCGAGTAGACGTTCGGATTTTCTGGTCGTCGATATGGGTTGTGCGGCGATGGATTTGATCGATGTGACGACGGGCCGTTACACAACCGATTCCAGAGTCTTCGTCAACGACACGGGGACGCAGATCGAGTTGCTCTCGCGTGCTCAGGAATTGGGAATGGTGCCGTACCAGACGTCCTTCAACGTGAGTTGGACGCGGGCGATTTTTGCTCACGAAAGGGTGCGGAATTTGCTGTCACCATTGGTAATTGCGTTCATTCTCGGCGGTGACGAGTTTCCCGCAGCGCATCCGGCGACGGCAGCAGGACTGAGTGCACAACTGGATCTCCTTCCGACAGATCTGCCAGTGGAGTGGATTGTCTCAGCCTACCGCGGCAATGTTCTTGCAGCAGCGGAAGAGTCGATCAAGCGTGGTGGCCACGTGGCAATCGGCGTCGGTGACTACCACTACGCAGAACTGGGATACCCCTCCACCCCCGATCTGGTCGCAGAAGTTGCCGCGATTGCACGGAAGTACGGACGCGAACCTGCAAGTCCTGATCAGGCCCGTCGAATTTTAGGGGTGGATGTCCATGCGCATAGTTGAAACCGAAGGCGTCGAACCCACTTTGGTGTTTGCATCGAACGGAACGAGAGTGTGGATCATGGATTCGATCGCGTTCGCTTCTTCGGCTCAGGCCGGTGACGTGATCGTGACCGGGTCACACGGAGGGGCCAGTGCCGGAGAGTACGCCGTCGAGTTCGGCGTTCGTGTTGTCGTGTGCAACGACGCGGGCGTGGGGAAGAACCGGGCCGGAATCGCAGGTTTGGCTGCGGTCGACGCGGATGGAATCGCCGGAATCGCAGTGGGACACGAAAGTTCGCGTATCGGAGACGGCAACGACGTGTGGGAGTGCGGCATCGTCACCTATGTCAATCCGACTGCAATCGCTGCTGGAGTCCGTATAGGCAGGCATGTTTCCGAAGAAGTTCTGGCACTGGTCGAAAGGAGCGTCGACTGATGTTTCGGAACATTGTCGGTGTGGAGAACGGTAGACAGATCGTTGTCATGGACAGTATGTCGCAGATCGAACGCTCGGATCGCGATCGCATCGTAGTGGCAGCCTCCAACGGTGGTCAAGAGTCGGGGCGGATGGCGATTGCCACGGGCTGCGCTTTGGCCGTCCTGAACGACGCGGGAATTGGTAAAGACGAAGCGGGGATCATCGGGATCATCCGGATGGGAGAGGCGGGGCTTGCCGGTGTCGCCGTCAGCCACGACTCTGCCGAAATCAGCAATGGAATGGATATGTGGCACAACGGAACTGTTTCCTACGTCAACGAGCCCGCAGAGTCAGCAGGGATACGAGTCGGTGACAACGTTCGTACGTGCGTGAGTGCGTTCGCCGTTCGATTCCCTCTGGGAAACACCTCGGGATCCGAGAGTTCGTCGTGATCGGCCATGTGGTCAACAGACCAGAGGATGCGGTCCGCGAAGCGCTCGAAGGACTTCAGATTCTGCACCCGGAAACGCTCTCGTACCATCGCGATCCGGCGTACGTGACTCGCGCGTTGGTGGCCCGAGATAAAGTTGCGCTGGTATCAGGTGGCGGGTCCGGTCATGAACCGCTACACGCGGAGTTCGTCGGATCCGGCATGCTGGACGCAGCAGTTCCGGGATCGGTCTTCGCCAGCCCCACAGCCTTTCAGATCCGCGCGGCAGTCGAGGCTGTCGAGACCGGCCAAGGCGCCCTTCTCATCGTGAAGAACTACACCGGGGACAAACTGAATTTCTCGATCGCGGCCGAGTTACTCGGAACAGAGCGGCAAGTGGAGATCGTGATGGTCGACGACGACCTCGCGACGGCGACAGAAGACGAGGGTGGACCCGGGCGTCGTGGCACCGCTGCAGTGATTGCCGTGGAAAAGATGTGTGGGGCGGCCGCTGAACGACACTGGGCGCTTCCAGAGATCGCTGACCTGGGACGACGGGTGGGGTTGGCGTCGGCGACGTTGGGTGCAGCTTTCCGTTCGTGTACGCCGCCCGGACACGATCGTCCGTCATTTGAACTGGCGCCGGGGGAGATGGAGTTCGGCGTCGGAATCCATGGCGAGCGTGGGCGGGAGACGCGTCCGACCGTTCCCGCTGCCGAACTAGTCGCGCAATTGTCAGCGCCGATACTCGCAGCGATCGGGACAAAGCGCGGGGACGGTGTGATCGCGATCGTCAACGGACTGGGAGCAACTCATGGACTCGAACTGTCCATTGCCACTTCGGAATTGAAGGCGTTTCTCGCAGCTTCCGGTATTGGTTTGGATCGCGTGATCGCAGGCTCCTTCGTTACTGCATTGGATATGCACGGGCTTTCGATCACTCTTGTCCGTTCGACAGAGGAGTTTTTGGATTTGTGGGATGCGCCCGTGCGGACGCCTGCACTCGCTTGGTAATTCGAATGCGCACTAATGGAAAAGAGCTTCATGATGACAATGTTGAGCGTCGAGGGCACTCGGTCATGGATCGATCGATTCGCCGACGCCGCCGAAGATCAATTCGATTCCCTGACAGATTTGGACAGGCTCGTCGGAGACGGAGATTTCGGAATGAATCTGCGAACGGGTCTGCGAAGTGCGGTGCAGCGACTCCGTTCTGATCCGCCGACCACCCCTGGTGGGGTGTTCGCCCGTGCGTCGGATGCGTTTCTCGACATCGGGGGTACCAGCGGCCCTCTTCTCGGTCTGTGGTTCGGCCGGATCGGAGCAGTCCCTGGAATTGACGTGACCGTACAAGACTTTGCTTCTGCTCTGAACACGGCGACAACCGCGGTGCAACGTCTGGGCAATGCTCAGGTGGGTCACAAAACCATGGTCGACGCCATGGTCCCGGCGACCCGCGCCATGATCGATGCGGCAGCTCACGGGTCGAGTGCCTCTGTCGCATTGGACGCCGCTGCGACAGCTGCCAAGGTGGGGGCCGAATCGACTCGCGACATGCTCGCTCGTCGAGGGCGTGCGTCCTATGTCGGCGAACATGCCCGGGGTGTCGAGGATCCCGGGGCATCGGCGATAGCCATGTTCTTCGCCGCAGCCAACAACACGAGCGTTGTGGCATGACCGATCTGCGAAACAAGGTCGTCGTGACAGTTGCCCCGACGGGTGGCTTCCTCACTGCTGCTGACAATCCGTTCATTCCGACCCAGCCCGAGCAGATTGCGGCGGACGTCGCGCGGTGCCACAGTGCCGGCGCGAGCGTGGCAGCGCTTCATGCTCGAAGACCAGACGATCAAGCGACCTGTGATGCCGCAATCTATCGGCAGATGAATGCGCTTGTCCGCCAGCGCTGCGACATCGTGGTGAACAACTCGACCGGCGGTGGTGTCAACGGTGACATGGTGCGAGTCTGCAATGACGGGACGCGCGTCGTGGACTGGGATGCGAGGCTGCAGGGCCTGCACGGTGGTGCAGACACGTGCACGCTGGACGCGATTACGGCCTACGTGACCTCGCCGGTCGGTGAGGTACTGATGGACACGCCACCGAGTCGTGCCGCAGAACTGGCGGCGTCCATGCGCGAGCTCGGAATCAAACCTGAATGGGAGGCGTTCAGCCCGTCGCATCTTCTTCAGGAGATACGCGCGTTGACCGACGGAGTGCCCGGTCCACACCTCGTCAATCTGGTACTCGGACTTGATCAAACCTTTCAGAATGCGATGCCGTACTCTCCGAAGATCCTGCAGCAGATGGTGGAATATCTGCCGGAGAAGTCCGTCTTCTCCGTGAGTATCAGTGGGCCCGATCAACTGCGCGGCTTGACCCATGCGCTCGTTCTCGGCGGGCACGTGCGCGTGGGGATCGAAGACTATCCGTTTCTCCAGAACGGTGACCCGGCGGAGAATGTTCGTTTGGTGGAGAACATCGTCCGTATCGTCGAGCGGCTCGGATTGCAGCCTGCAACACCCGGGGAAGCGCGGGCAATCCTTGGGTTGGGAGGTCCCGATGAATAGAACGCCGACGAGTCGAACACTGCGGTCGCAGGATTGGTTCGGAGGCAATGACCTCAATGCATTCATCCACCGATCCTGGATGAAGAATCAGGGCATCCCAGATCGGATGTTCGACGGTCGACCGGTTATCGGAATCTGCAACACGTATTCAGAGCTCACGCCTTGTAATGCTCACTTCAGGGATCTGGCGGAGCACGTGCGTCTGGGCATTATCGAAGCGGGCGGCTTCCCGGTCGAGTTTCCAGTGATGTCGCTGGGTGAGACGATCATTCGCCCGACCACGATGCTCTATCGCAACCTCGTCAGTATGGACGTAGAGGAGTCGATTCGAGCCAACCCGATCGATGGTGTCGTGCTGCTCTGCGGTTGCGACAAAACCACTCCAGCACTTGTGATGGGTGCAGCCAGCTGCGACCTCCCCACCATTGTCGTATCCGGTGGACCCATGTTGAACGGCCGTCATCAAGGTCAGACTGTCGGATCTGGAACCTCGGTGTTCGAGATGAGTGAAGCAGTGCGAGCCGGTTGTATGAGCGAATGTGAGTTCAGAGCAGCGGAATCGGCGATGTCCCGATCACCGGGGCACTGCAACACGATGGGCACGGCGTCCACGATGGCGTCGATTGTCGAGACTTTGGGCCTCACGCTTCCCGGTAACGCTGCGATCCCAGCAGTGGATTCGCGGCGACGTGTACTTGCACGCGACAGCGGCGTGCGAATCGTGGAGATGGTCTGCGAGAATCTCACGATGTCTTCGGTCGTCGACCGAAATTCATTCGAGAATGCAATCAAAGTGAACACGGCCATCGGTGGGTCCACCAACGCTGTGGTGCACTTGCTTGCCATCGCCGGAAGGCTGGAAATTCCCCTAGAGCTCAGCGATTTCGGTGTGCAGAGTCGTGACGTTCCCCTGCTGGTCAACCTCATGCCCTCGGGTACCTACTTGATGGAAGATTTCTTCTACGCCGGCGGACTACCTGCGGTGATCGCCGAGCTCGGAGATATCCTCCATCTGGACGCCGCCACGGTTACCGGAAAGACGCTCGGTGAGAACAACTCCGGCGAGATAGTGTGGGACCGCGAGGTCATTCGTAGCACGACGGCGCCATTGCTGGAGCAAGCCGGCATAGCTGTATTGACCGGCAACCTCGCGCCGAATGGTGCAGTGATCAAGCCTTCTGCGGCATCGCCGAAGTTGCTCAGCCACGTGGGGCGTGCAGTCGTGTTCCACGGAATGGACGACTTCACGGCGCGCGTAGACTCGCCGGATCTCGATATCGAGGCCGACGACGTCATCGTCCTCACCGGCGCGGGGCCGAAGGGGTTTCCGGGTATGCCAGAAGTAGGTAATCTGCCACTCCCTCGAAGGCTGCTAGAGCAGGGCGTGCGAGACATGGTCAGGATCTCTGATGCACGAATGAGTGGAACCGCCTTCGGCACAGTCGTTTTGCACGTTGCACCCGAAGCGGAAGCGGGTGGACCCCTCGCCGCCGTTCAGGATGGTGATTTGATCGAGTTGGACGTTGCTCGTGGGGTTTTGCGTGTACTCGTCGACGATGACGAGCTGGCCAGGCGTCTCGAGGCGTTGCCGCCACGCGTACAAAGGAGCACTAGTGGGTATCAACGACTGTTCGTAGATCATGTGATGCAGGCTGACCGCGGGGTCGATTTCGATTTCTTGGTAGGCAGGCGTGGAACGGAGGTACACGGTGACAATCACTGAGCGAACCGGCCGAGTCGTGGTCGTGACCGGTGCAGGGTCGGGTCTCGGCCGCGCAATGGCCACAGCTCTACTCGACGCCGGACACCATGTCGTACTGGCTGGTCGAAACAGCGCGAGCTTGGAAGCTACAGGTGCGGGTCACGAGCGCGCAGTGGTAGTTCCCGCTGATGTGTCCTCGGCCGAATCGGTTCACCGGTTGTTCGCGTTCGTGTCGGAACGTTTCGGCAGACTCGATGTGCTTGTCAACAACGCTGGGACATTCGGGCCGTCGGGGAGTGTGGACGAAATCGACCCTGAAGCGTGGAACGCGACAGTCGCAGCCAACCTCACCGGTGTATTCCTCTGTGCGCGTGAAGCGATTCGGATCATGAAAACTCAGGATCCGGGAGGAGGTCGGATCATCAACAACGGTTCGCTTTCTGCTCACACACCCCGGCCCGACAGTGCCGCATATACCGCGACCAAACACGGTGTGTCAGGGTTGACGAAGTCGATCTCTCTCGACGGCCGAGAGTTCGACATCTGTTGCAGTCAAATCGATATCGGTAATGCAGCGACTGACATGACTGCGGGAATCGGCCACTCTGCCCGACAAGCTGACGGCACAACCAGGCCGGAGCCGACATTCGATCCTCGTCATGTGGCGGACACCGTTGTGCGACTGATCGATCTACCACTCGACGTGAATGTCCCGACTCTGACGATCATGGCCAACCGAATGCCGTACGTCGGGCGGGGTTGACGGCGTCAGCGTCGTTGTAGAACAGGGCGGACGACGGACTGGGCACTCGAGAGATCTCGTGAGATGGCGATTGCCGTCGTCCGCACCGCCGCGTCGATACGGGTCAGATTGATTCGGCCGGCCATGCCGGAAATGGAGATAGCGCCGAGGACGTCTTCGTCGGGGCCGAATATGGGCGCTGCGGCGCCGACGATCCGGGGAAACGCTTCCTGGCGGTCGAAGGCGACACCACGCTTGCGAACACGATCCAGTTCTCGGTGGAAGAGTTCGGGATCAGTGATGGTGTTCTCGGTGTGTGCTTCGAGGAGAGTGGGCATCGCGAAGTCGGCGGAGTCTGTGAACGCCAATACTGCTTTGCCTGAACAACTTGCGTGTGCAGGCCAGCGACCGCCGATCTGTTGCGGAAGGCGTGGTCCGTCGTCACCTCGGAAGACATCCAGGTAGACGACGTCGAAACCGTCCAGCACAGCGAGGCCCACGTTGTGTCCGGTTGCTTCACGCAATGCCGAGAGGTGTCGTCGCGCTGCTTCGCGGAGGTTTCGCTGCCGTGGAACAGATTCACCGATCTCGAACAAAAGGAGGCCGAGGCGGTAGTTGGTTCCTTGCCGTTCGAGCAACCCAACTCGGACGAGATCGTCGACCATTCGATACACCGTTGTTTTTGCCATACCCGTTCTACGAACCAGCGCTGCGGCGCTGAGAACGCCTGAGCTGTCACGAAATGTCTTCAAGATCGCGGTGGATCGACCAATTGCGGAAATTTCGCCATCGGCCCGATGAATGGGACTCACCGAACTATTCTGTCTGCCTGATGCGCGATTGTCGAGGGGCAATCGCGCATCAGATCATGCAGGTGCTCCGGCGACGTGATCGCCGGAATTCGTCACGATTCGCACACCACGTCTTCTGCCGGCAGTGAGCCGTCGAGCAGATACGAGTTGACTGCGGCGTTAGCGCAAGTGTTCGCATAGCTGGGGAACACCGCATGGGTACGACCTGGAACTGTCACCAGCCGTGAACCTTTCATGGCCTCGTGCATACCAAGTCCTTCCTCGTACGTCGTGCGGGTGTCACCGGTTGCCTGGATCTGCAATGTCGGAACGGTGTTGTCGATGTCGATCCGCGTCGGGGGCTCACTGCGCCAGAACGCGCACGGCATGATCGTGTTGTGGGTGCCGGCAAAGATCGGCTGATCATCACGGTGCTCTTCCAACTTGTTGCGATACCACTGGGGATCACTCGGCATCGATACGTCGCCGCAGACGATGGCGATTGTTCCGGCATAGTCGGGGCCGGTACCCAGTTCGGTCTGGAACCACGCCTGCATCAGACCCGTCAGCTGGGGATGGATGTTCTCGACGGTCTTGCCGGACGCGAGATCGCGCAACTGGACCAATACCTGTGCGAATGCCTCACTTTCCTTCTCGGTGTCCCCGGTTCCGTTGACGTACATCAGGAATGGAAGGACATGATCGTCGACGGCGTAGTCACCGATCCGAATCGGAGTGGTGGCTGCGTCCGAGATCAGCTTCTCGATGAGGGCGCGAACGTCGGCGGGCGTCGATCCGAGCGCATAGGTGGAGTTGCGTTCCGCTGCCCACTGCGAGAATCCGTCGATCGCCTTCTCGTTGGCCGGGCCCATGTCCTGGAACATCTCGTATCCGTACTTCTTCGGGTCCGGTGCACTGTCGAGAACCACACGATCGATCCTGTCGGGGAACATCTGAGCGTAGGTCGCACCAAGATAGGTGCCGTACGACCACCCGAAGTACGACGCCTTCTCCTGGTCGAGGGCGCCGCGAATCACGTCGAGATCGCGGGCGATATTCTGAGTATTGATGTGCGGCAGATAGTCCGGGTACTTGTCCCAGCATTTGTCAGCGGCTTCACGTGCGAGCGCGACACTCTCGTTCCACCCTTCGTCCGTGGTACCCGGTGAACGCATCCATGACATCTGCTCGACGCCGCAGTCGATCGGCGTGCTCTTGCCGAGTCCCCGGGTGTCCATGCCGATGACGTCGTACGCCGCCGCGACCTCCGGTGTCATGCCCGCATTCAGAATCTCGGGCAAGCCCAGACCGCGGCCACCCGGGCCGCCAGGGTTGGTGAGCAGGATCCCGCGTTGCTGCGCTGGGTCCGTGGACGCGACCCGCGAGATCGCCACTTCGATTGTCTTCCCGTCAGGGGCAGAATAGTCCAAAGGCACTGTGACCATGGCGCAGTCACTTGCCGTTGACGTTCCGGTGTCTGTGGCGCATGGTCCCCATTCGACATCCTGGTCGTAGAACGCGCTGAGATTTGGTTGTGGATCTGTCTGCGGGGCAGTAGGTTCCGAACATGCAGCCAAGGCGGGTACGGCGAGTGCGGCAGCGGCGACTGTGAAAGCCAGCCATTTTCGCGGTCGAGGCATGCGTGTTCTGGGCATGATGGATCCAGTCATTGTCGTGTCCTTGTGTCGAGCCCGATTCGGGCAGCGTTGATCACCCCACTTCGAATGTGGGGGTTTATGAGGGGTTTCAGGGTCGAGATTGGCGGGCGGCGAACTCGGCCGCCACTGCCTTCGCGAATCTTTCCTGGGTGGCGGTTCGTCGATCCGCTTGGTGTTCGCGCAGTACCGCTACCAGACGAGTCGGTGAAGCACTCTCCGGTGCAGCCTGTTCAGGTAACACGCTCTCGGTGAAGTCGCAGAACTGAATGGCAAGGGCCGCAATCGTGTCCGCGTCCGCCGGGGCGTCGGCGAGGGCGTCCATGCGAGTGATCAATTCGATTGCCTGCTCGCGGTTCGGCTCGGCCAACGCTCGGTGATGTGCGCTCAGGAGTGAATCGCAGACCTCGGGATCGCCCCCGGAGACCGTGAGCGCGAGGATCAGAAGTTCGCGCTCGTTGTCGATCCATGCTGTCGGTGCTCCGGCCACGACGTACTGTGCGAGCACTTCTGAAAACGCATCGGGTAGTTCGGGATCGGCGTTGCGTCGTAGTGACTCGATGTGGGCACGTTGAACAGCGATCTGTTCGGCCTTGGTTGCCAATTCCTTGTCGAGGGCGTCGAGCGCGGACCGAGTGTCGTGAGCATCGCCGTCCAGGAGTTCGGCGATCTTGGCGACGGGGATCCCCAGATCGCGCAGACGACGGATCCGGCTCAGTCGTGCCAGGTCCACCGCCCGGTACATGCGGTAGCCGTTGGGTTGGCGTTGTGGTTCCTCGAGAAGCCCGTTCGAGTGGTAGTAGCGCACGGATCTGACTGTGGTGCCGGCCAAATTGGCCAGCTCGCCGATGGTCATCATCGTTCTGCCCTCCCGTGATCGAAGCGGTTTCCGTCTGTGGAAACCATTCTCCAACCCTGACGCGGCGTCAGGGTCAAGGTTCGAATGAAGAACGTGATCGTTGACACGTTAAGGACATAACCTTAACCTGGATTCTGTCCGTTGCGACATCGTCGATTTCGAGGAAGTGCCCTGATGGCTACCCTTTTTCCTGCGGCAACTATCTTTCCGATTCCCACCGATCCGCTTGCGGCCTACGGTCCACTCGTTGCTCGCCGGAATCCAGAGTCGGTTACCCCGGCGCCGTACGAACACTTTGTGGTCAAGGCGGTCACTCCGACGATCGGAGCGGAAATCTCCGGTATTCGACTCAGTGGGGACCTGTCCGATTCCGTGATTGCGGAACTTCGCCGGGCCCTCCTCGAATGGAAAGTCCTCTTCTTCCGAGATCAGGACCTCGGCCGAGCGGATCATCGAGCTTTTGCCGAGCGTTGGGGCGATCTCGAGCAGCATCCGTTCTTCAAGTACACGCAACCCGGGCAGACGGACGTCGATGTCACGACACTGGCCAAGGATGCGATGGTCGGCGGAGTCGAGAACAACTGGCACAACGACGTCACGTGGCACGAGTTTCCGTCGTTCGCAGCAGTGCTTCGTGCAGTCGAGGTGCCCGAGGTAGGTGGTGACACGTTGTGGGCGGATACTGCAGCCGCCTACGACCTACTCCCGGAAGGCATCAAGAAGCGTATCGACCCACTTGTTGCAGAACATGATTGGATCAATTCGTTCGGTAGGTCGATGCCGGCGGATGCGGTCGAGATGTTGCGTCCGAAGTTCCCCGCTGTGCAACATCCGGTGGTTCGGGTCATTCCCGAAAGCGGCAGGCGGGTGTTGTTCGTCAACATGACATTCACTCAACGGATCCTCGGTGTGTCAGAAGAGGAGTCGAACGAACTCCTCGCGATGTTGTACCGCCACGTCAACCGTCCGGAGTTTCAAGTCCGTCTCAAGTGGGAGCCGAATACCGTTGCCTTCTGGGACAATCGGACGTGCCAGCACTATGCTGCCAGCGACTACTTCCCCGCGAGACGCGTGATGGACCGAATCTCGATAGTCGGCGACAAGCCCGTAGGGGTCGTGTGAGTCGACTCTGGTGAGTTTCCTTATCGTCAGGCTCGAGTTTCTGTGACATCCATGCGGAGGTACTCGGTGATGCGGAGCAGTCTCGGGGGTTGGGATACGTCTGAGGAAAGTGCTTGAAATGCTTCGTCTTTCGCGACGAGACGCGGGGCGCTTAGGCTCACCTCCGTCTCGTCGACCGACAGTCGAGCGCTTCCCGCTTTCAGGACATTCTGTACCCAGTCCGAGTCCGATCCGTACACCAGGATGAAGACGTAGCCACCGTCGACCGGATGGGCGTCGAGAGGCGTGCGATACGTTGCGCCGGACGTGCGCCCGACGTGCGTCAGCACCGGCCACTTCCCGCTCGAGATTGCACGAGGATTGAACACTCGCTTGTTGACGTGTCCCCACCATCTCGGCATCGGCATTGTGATCTCCCTTCGCGAGAGCCTTACGGGCGTAAGGCAGGCTTACAGCTGTAAGGATGACTTACGCCTGTAAGGTTGTCAACGTATTCGTTCCTCGGAGGGGGTCTGTGTGTCACGACAGCAGCGGCAGCCGCTGAACAGGGCTCGCGTGCTCGAGGGTGCGATCCGCGTTGCCGACGCGGGTGGCGTCGAGGCCATCACGATGCGACGGGTGGCCCAGGAATTGGGCATCGAGGCGATGTCGCTCTATCACCACGTGCCGAACAAGGACGCGATTCTGGACGGCGTCGTCGACGCGGTGTTCGAGGCGATCGACCTACCCGACAGCGAGTGTGCGGATTGGCGAGATGCAATTCGTGGACGCGCGTCTTCCGCTCGCAGAGTCCTGTCGCAGCACCGTTGGGCTCTCGGGCTGCTGGATTCGCGACGCAACCCTGGCCCGGCGACGCTGCGTCACCTCGACGCTGTGCTCGGAGTTCTCCGGAAGGCCGGGTTCACGGTGCCGATGGCCGCTCACGGAGTCTCGCTGATCGACAGCTACATCGGCGGATATGTTCTCCAGGAGGCGAATCTACCGATCGGCGGGCCCGGCGGCGTCGAAGAAGTTGCGAGTGACATCCTCGAGCGCCTTCCGGCTGAAGAGTTGCCCTTCCTTCACGAGATGATCGTCGATCACGGTCTGAGTCCGGCTTACGACCACACGAGTGAGTTCGCCCACGGTCTCGATCTCATCCTCGATGCGCTGGAGGCGCGTCGAGGATCTGCGACACCGGTCCTCGAATAGCGACGATTTGTGTTCAGTTGCTCACTCCTACTGAGGTGACGCACGGTGTGTGCACGCGGATGAGCTGCAGTGTCCCTATTGACAGGTGGCTGTATATACAGGACTATACATTCATCAAAAGTGACCCAAGGCACATTGCGTAGATGATGTGATGCACGCCCGCGGTGGCCGAGTCCTTCGATCGATGGAGTTCTGATGACTGAACGTCTTCCTGCGGAAGACCAGACGGGAGACAACAGTGTCCTGCTCGACGGGAGGGGGCTCTCGGTTCATCGGGTGAATGAAATTGCTCGAGAGCCGGCCTTTATCAGACCTGCCGATGCCGCGCTCGAGCTCACTCGGCGGTCATGGGAGACCGCGGTTCGGGTTTCCTCTCGTCAGGCGGTGTACGGGCGCACTACCGGGGTAGGCGGGAATCGCGAAACATCCGTCTCCGACGGTGTGCAGCAGGATCTGAGGCTTCTGAGAAGTCACGCGACGGGATCGGGCCCCAGGCTCCCCGACCGGGTGGTGCGCGCCGCGATCGTCATCCGCACCAATCAGATCCTCAACGGCGGCTCAGGTATGCATCCCGACATCATCGGCGGTTTGGTTGCTGCTGTTGCTTCGCAGAACCTGCCGACAGTGCACGCACGCGGCGCGATCGGAACGGGTGACCTGAGTGCCTTCTCCGAAATCGCAATGGGGCTGATCGGTGAGAGCCCGCTTCGCGACGGACGCAGCGGAGTCAGTTGGACTCCGCACCACGGTGATGCACTTCCGTTCATCTCCACCAACGCGATGACGGTGGCGATCGCCGGCGACACCAGTATCGAAGTTGCGGGGTGGCTTCAGCACTGCTTGATTGTCAGCGTCCTTTCCGTGCTCGGGTCTCGGAGTTCTGTCGAACCGTTTGCTGCACAGGTGCAGTCGGCAAGAATGCACTTCGGTCAAGCGGAAGTCGCAGAGCGGGTTCGCGATCTGCTGGCACCACACGACATCACACCTGTGAGGGTTCAGGACTCGTTCGGGTTTCGCGCCCTACCGCAAATCTTGGGTGCCACCTGGCAAGCGGTGCATCGACTGCAGAACACGCTGACCATCGAGATGAATTCGGCTTCGGAGAATCCGCTGGTGTCGGTCGAAGACGACATGGTGTTCCACAACGGGAATTTCCACGCGATGCCGATCGCGCTCGCAGTAGACGAGGCGAAGTTGGCGGTCGCCAGTGCAGCCCTGCTCTCGCAATGTCGGCTCGCCAACCTCTCCGATCCTGCAGTCACCGGCCTGCGCGCGTTCCTTGCCGACGGTCCCGAAGGCAGCAGTGGAACCATGCTTCTCGAATACACGACTTCTGCTGCCATTGCCGAGATCCGCTCGTCGGCGG
Source organism: Rhodococcus sp. NPDC057135 (assembly GCF_042670865.1). NCBI lineage: Bacteria > Bacillati > Actinomycetota > Actinomycetes > Mycobacteriales > Nocardiaceae > Rhodococcus > Rhodococcus sp. NPDC057135. The sequence continues at coordinate 373,468 of NZ_JBHUUU010000004.1, read as the reverse complement.
CACCGGGGTCGTTGGGCCACACGGTAATTTCGCGCGGAACCGAGGATCACGCAAGTTTTGCATCCCAAGCTGCAACCCAATTGGCGGACATTCTTGCCCAGTCTCGATTGGTGCTGGCGTGCGAACTGATCTCGGCAGTTCGCGCACTCTCGCAACAACAGCGTGAGCTGGATCCGGCGACCGAGCTTGGTGCGTACCTCGCGCGTGCGCGTTTGGTGCTGGATGCGAGGACCGAAGACCGGCCACTCAGTGCAGATCTGAGTGCTGCCGTGAACTTTCTTTCTCAACCGCTCGACCAGTGAGCAGGTGGACCGAATCACAAGTAGGTGTGTGCTCGAACAGAACTCGACCATTTCTCCTGGGTGCGTCCGGACTCAGGTCGACACGAAAGTAGTTCGTAAATGATCAAATTCGACAAGGTCACCAAGGCGTATCCAGACGGAACCATTGCCGTCGATGCTCTCGATCTGGAGTGCCCGACGGGAAAGATCACCGCATTGGTGGGTCCTTCCGGCTGCGGCAAGACGACCTCACTCCGCATGATCAACAGGCTGATCGAACCGACGTCAGGCACGATTTCGCTTGACGGTGAGTCAGCAGCGGGAATGGATCCGGCTCTCCTGCGTCGACGCATCGGGTACGTGATCCAGCACGCGGGTCTCTTTCCCCATCGCACCATCGTCGACAACATTGCGACGATGCCTCGATTGCTCGGCGCGAGTAAAAAGGAATCTCGAACTCGCGCTATGGAACTGCTCGAAACGGTTGGTCTGACAACCAACTTTGCCGACCGCTATCCGTGGCAGCTCTCCGGTGGACAACAACAGCGAGTCGGTGTCGCGCGAGCGTTGGCCGCGGACCCGTCATTCATGCTGATGGACGAACCGTTCAGCGCCGTGGATCCGGTCGTCCGTGGCCAACTGCAAGACGAGTTTCTCCGCCTGCAAAAGGAGATAGGAAAAACGATCATCATCGTCACCCACGACATCGACGAAGCCCTGAAACTCGGGGACCAAGTGGTGGTTCTGCGTACCGGAGGCATTCTTGCGCAGGCGGCGACACCCCTCGAGTTGCTGACTCAACCTGCCGACGAATTTGTAGCCGATTTCGTCGGGCGGGATCGTGGGTACCGATCGTTGGGATTCACGACTTTGGACGGCGAGCTGCCGACAGTTTCAGAACCCGTCGCACATCTGGGCGATTCCGCTGCGGCGGCCCGCGCACTCACAGGCGATACGTGGCTCTTGGTAGTGGACCCCGCGAACAAGCCGCTCGGGTGGGTGAAGCCGGACGCACTCACGGATCGAATTCGCCCGGACGACTTGAATCTCAGTGGAACACTTGCAGATTCCAAGGGCACGATGCGCGCTTTGCTGGACGCGGCGCTGTCAGCGCCGAGCAAGCGTGGCGTTGTTGTGGACGATGCCGGGCGGCTGGTGGGAACCGTCACCGCGCACGCTGCGGTGGAAGCCATCGAAGCCGCCGACCTGGCCGAGGCGGGGAGGGCACTCCGATGAACTTCGAATGGCTCGGACGCCAGTCCGATCGGATCATGGACCTGGTGGGTTGGCACATTCTTCTGTCGTTGATTCCCTTGGTGATCGGCTTGGTGGTCGCCTTGCCGATCGGCTGGGTCGCCTATCGCAGTCGCCGATTGCATCCCTACGTGGTGGGCACGGCTGGATTGCTCTACACGATCCCTTCGCTCGCGCTGTTCGTCCTCCTGCCTCCGATTCTCGGTACCAAGATTCTCGATCCGATGAACATCATCGTGGCGCTCACTGTGTACACCGTTGCCCTGCTCGTACGGGTAGTGGCCGATGCGCTCGATTCGGTTCCGCCGGAAACGGTTCTGGCGGCAACGGCGATGGGCTACCGGCCATACCAGACGCTGTTGAAAGTGCAGTTGCCGGTTGGAGTTCCGGTGATCTGCGCGGGTTTGCGCGTAGCAGTCGTCTCGAACGTCAGCCTTGTCTCACTCGGCGCACTTCTGGGGATCCCGCAGATTGGTTCGTTGTTCACTCAGGGATTTCAGTTGCGCTTCTACACGCCCATCATCGCGGGTATCGCTCTGTGCCTGGTGCTGGCGTTGATCCTTGATCTCCTCATCATGTTGGCGAATCGGTTGCTGACGCCGTGGACCCCGAAAGTGACTACATCATGATCAACTACCTTCTCGACGGATCCCACTGGACCGGGCCGGACGGCATCCCCACCCTTCTCGTGCAACATCTGATGTATACATTCGCTGCGCTGGCGGTGGCTGCGGTCATCGCGATCCCGCTCGGTCTCTACATCGGACACACCGGACGGGGATCCGTTGTGGTTGCTGGACTGGCAAACTCGCTGCGAGCGCTGCCGACCATCGGTCTGCTGATCCTGCTGGTTCTCATCATCGCGCCCTCCTTTCCGAACAAACTCGCGTACCTGATTCCCAGTCTCATCGTCCTGGTACTTCTCGCGATCCCTCCCATTCTCACCAATACGTATGCTGGTGTGCGAGCGGTCGATCAGGCTGCAGTCGATGCCGCGCGTGGGATGGGATTTCGGTCGATGCGGATCTTGACCGAGGTCGAAATTCCGTGCGCCCTGCCACTCATGTTGTCCGGCATCAGAAGTGCTGTTCTTCAGATCGTCTCCACCGCGACTGTCGCCGCGTACATCTCGTTGGGTGGACTCGGCCGGTTGCTGATCGACGGAAAGGCCCAGAGCGACTACGGCCAGATGGCGGCTGGAGCCGTATTGGTATCGCTGATCGCCCTGGTCTTCGATCTCGGAATCGGTGCACTGACCGCGCGAGTCGTTTCGCCCGGCATCACCAGGCGCGATCGGAAGAAGAAGACAGAGAAGACCGCCGCCCCATCACAGCGCACTGCTGTGCCTGCGCCCGCACCGATCTGAGGACATTCGAGATGAAGAAGGTATTGATCGCCGCGTTGGTCGGTGTGACAGCGGTTGCGTTGTCCGGCTGCGGAATCGGCAAGGACCCCTTGGCTGCGGACGGCGGTGGTAGTGCTGAGGGCGCCATAGTGATCGGATCCGCCGACTTTCCCGAGAGTCAACTGATTGCGACCATTTACGCCGAAGCGCTTCGTGCCAACGGTATCGACGTTACCGAGAAGTTGAACATCGGTAGTCGAGAACTCTACGTACCGGCATTGCGCGACGGTTCCATCGATCTGATTCCCGAGTATTCCGGCGCCTTGTTGCAATATCTGGACAGTAAGACAACGGCGACGGCGTCAGATGAAGTGTCCGCTGAAATCGATGCAAAATTGCCCAAGGGCCTGGTAGCTCTCGAGCCGTCACCCGCAGAGGACAAGGACGTACTTGCCGTCAAACAGGAGACAGCGGACAAGTATTCGCTGGAGACCATCGAGGATCTGGTGCAGTATGCCGACGAGTTGACGCTCGGCGGACCCCCGGAATGGAAGACGCGTGAAAACGGCGTTGCGGGGTTGAAGACCAAATACGGCCTGACTTTTCGGGAGTTCCTGGCGCTCGATGCAGGTGGGCCCCTGACACTCAACGCGCTTCTGAGCGGGCAGATACAGGTAGCCGATGTCTTCAGTACCGATCCTGCGATGCGCTCGGAAAACTTGGTCGCGCTCGAGGACACGAAGCACCTCTTTCTGGCCGAGAACATCACGCCGATCATCAACGAATTGAAGGCTCGCGATGACGTCCGCTCCGTGCTCGCGGGGGTTTCGGCGGCGCTGACCACCGAGGACCTCATCGAGATGAACCAGCGCGTCGCTGACCTCGACGACATGAGTGACATCGCTCAGGACTGGCTGCAGGAGAACTCCCTGGTGCCATGATCGAAGGCCCGGTGTTGTTCTCGTCGTCGGTCGAACAGACGATATCGGTAGGACGCGGGCCGGGGTAACGTCGCGAAGTCAGGCGTGCCTCGGCCTCGCGGGGAGCCGTTCAGACCAAGGATTTCCACATGCCGAGAAGCCGACCGCGCACACCCGTTGGACGAGTTCGGAACGACGCAGCCACTACAACCAGGGTTGTAGTGGCCGGCGTGTGCCTGGTGTTCTCGCTCGGTGCCTGTTCATCCGACAGTCGCGACAGCACAGACGAAACGTCATCGCCGGCGTCTGAACCGAGCACTGTTGTTTCGAGTAGTCCCGTGAGTGTATCGGCGGTGGCAGAAGCAAGTTCAGAGAAATTCGGTCCGCTCACGCTCGGTATGACACAAGCAGAAGTATTGTCGTCCTTGGGAGATCAAGCCGGAGCGGTTGCTCAATTCTCGAGTTGCACGGTGGTCCCGTTCACGATGCCTGGGGGCGCCGGACGGGCAATTCTCACCAGCGCGGGCGTCACCGTCATCGAATCACCGCCGGGAACGCTGACCGACCGCGGCGTTGGTGACGGCTCCACCGTCGCTCAGATCGAATCGGCTTACGGCAACGATCATTCGACAAGGATGATTCAGACTGAGTCAGGCCAATCGATCTTTGTCACCGCCGGTGATCCGAGTCAAGTCGGCAATGGCGACCCAGGAGGATTGATCGGCTTTTCGATTCACGACGGCACGGTCGGGCCTCCCGTGGTCGGTGGCGTCCCCGGCTTCGAGTACTGCTCGGGCAATTCGTCGACTTTGCCTTCACAATTGCCGACGGCGTCCACATCCGAGGGGTGCGGAACAATCACGTACCCCCAGACAGGAGCCATCGCCTCCATCGACAATCTGCAAGGCGGCATCAATTGTGAGGTGGCAATGGATGTCGCCGAAAGGTACCTGAACGACACGTCGCTCAGCCATGCCGGAAACACCTGGTCAGCGGAGTTCGACGGTTGGCTGTGCAGTGTCTTGACTGCAACCGCCAGCGAGGTCGAAGGACATAGTTTGGAGTGCTCGGACAGAACTCGTGGAATCAGTTTTCAGGCAGCCCCGTAGATTTGTTGGAGGCACGCCGAGGCTAGCGCTGAATCGGCACGTGCTTCGTGACTATGCGGTGGATCAGGCGAGCAGCCGTTCGGGCAGTGCGATTGTCGACGTCGAGGCTCGGGTTCAGTTCGGCGACATCGAGAACCGCGAGCTTGCCACTGGACGTGACTCGATCACAGACGTACTGGATGGTTTCGAGGCTGACTCCGTAGGCCGCAGGTGCGCTGACGCCCGGCGCCACAGCTGCAGGCAGGACGTCGAGGTCGATGGTCAGGTAGACCAGATCGACGTCGTCGAGGAAGTCTGCGAGGAACTGATCCACGACGCCTCGACCGATCGCTCCGCATTCTTCGTCGAGCAGATAGCGAACGCCAAGGCGGTGAGCAGTGTCGAACAGGGCAGTGGTGTTGCTCGGCTGGCTGATTCCGATCACGCTGTACTGATGCGAGGTGCCCGCCGATGCTTCGTCCTCGGCGATCTGACGAAAGGGTGTGCCGGAGCTGGGTATCGGGTCGCCCCGCAGGTCGAAGTGCGCGTCGAGATTGAGAATTCCGAGTTTGGCTCCGGCGGTACGCATCTCGGATCCTGCGACGCCGAGGTACGTGCCGTAGGCGATTTCGTGTCCTCCCCCGAGAACGACGGGGAAGTGTCCCGAATCGAGCGCAGCGCTGACGGCGTTTCCGAGTGCGGCTTGACCGGCCTCGAGCTCTTCACCCGACACGGCAACGGTTCCCGCGTCCTGAATCTGCAGCGGTTCGGCCAGCGCCATGGAGGCCAACCCCGCTCGCAAAGCGTCCGGGCCGTTTGCAGCACCGCGCCGTCCCTTGTTGCGCCGGACGCCTTCGTCGCTGGAGAAACCGATCAGGACGCAGTCGCCGGGCGCCTGGTCTACCGAATACGGTTGCACGGCATGGTGCCAACGCAAATGCTCGGCGGTGGTGCCGTCGGAGCGCCCCGTCCACGGCGTGGGTTCGATGTCGACTGCGATCTGATGTGCCACGACGGCCTCCCGGTGAGTGTATTTCAGTAGCTGGTGGCGAGTTCGCCGTTTTTCCAGACCTCGCGCACCAGCGGCACGCCCGGGCGGTAGGCGAGGTGGAGGTACGACGGTGCATCGAGCGCGATGGCGTCGGCACGTGTTCCGAGAGAAAGGGTTCCGACGTCGGAGCGCTGCAGAGCCCGGGCGCCTCCTGCAGTGGCTGCCCAGACTGCCTCAGCGGGCGTCATGTGCATGTCTCGCACCGCAATTGCGATACAGAACGGAAGGCTGGTGGTGTAGCAGGTGCCGGGGTTGCAGTCGGCGCCGAGAGCTACGGTGACTCCGGCGTCCAGCAGTGCGCGGGCGTCGGGGTACTTGTTGCGGGTGGAGAAGTCAGCACCTGGTAACAGTGTTGCGACGGTGGAACTCTGAGCCAAGGCGTCGATGTCCTCGGCGGTGACGTAGGTGACGTGGTCGACGGACGCGGCACCCATTTCGACGGCGAGCTGGACTCCTGGTCCTTCGCCGAGTTGGTTTCCGTGGACGCGGGGGATCAGTCCGGCGGCGACGCCTGCGCTCAGGACCGCGTGTGCCTGTTCGCGATTGAACGCACCGCGCTCGCAGAAGACGTCGATCCATTTCGCGTGTGGCGCACAGGCAGGGATCATCTCGTCGCACGCCATGGCGACGTAATCATCGGCGCGACCGGCATATTCGGGTGGTGGAACGTGGGCCGCCAGCAGTGTGACCTCGTCGGTGAACTGCCCGGCGATCATCGCGCTGCGTAGTTCGCTCTCGGTGTTCTGCCCGTACCCGGTCTTGCATTCGACGGTTGTGCTGCCCGAGCGCAGGGATTCGTCGAGTAGGCGTCGAACATTGGTCTGTAATTGTTCGTCGGTGGCCGAGCGTGTCGCTTCGATGGTGTTGCGGATGCCACCGGCAGCGTACTTTTCGCCCGCCATCCGAGCCGCGAATTCCTCGGCCCTCTCGCCACCGAACACCAAGTGCGAGTGGCTCTCCACGAAGCCGGGCAGGAGTGCCCGGCCGCCGATATCCTGACCGATATCGGCAGCCGGGGCGTCGGCGGAATCGCCGACCCAAGCAACAACGCCGTCGTCGAAGACGATTGCCGCGTCGTGTCGTACACCGAGCGTGCCCTCACCCAGAGTCGGGTCATTGGTGACGAGGGTTCCGATGTTGGTCAGAACTGTGGTTCGAGAACCATTCGTGGTCAATGTAATTCCTAAGTCAGGGTGAGGTGGTGGAGCTGGTTCAGTTCTCGGTCATCGGGATACGGACGCCGCGGGTGGCTGCGGTGTCGATGGCGTGGTCGTATCCTGCATCGGCATGCCGGATGACGCCCATACCGGGGTCGTTGGTGAGAACTGCTTCGAGCTTCTTGGCTGCGAGTTCGGTGCCGTCGGCGATGCACACCTGTCCTGCATGGATGGAGCGTCCCATACCGACTCCGCCACCCTGGTGAAGTGAAACCCATGAAGCGCCGGACGCGGTGTTGACCAGGGCGTTGAGCAGCGGCCAGTCGGCGATCGCGTCGGACCCGTCGATCATCGATTCGGTTTCGCGGTACGGCGAGGCGACCGATCCGGAGTCGAGGTGATCGCGGCCGATGGCGATCGGTGCGGACAGCTCGCCCGAGGCGACCATCTCGTTGAACTTGAGACCCGCGAGGTGACGCTCACCGTATCCGAGCCAGCAGATGCGAGCCGGAAGGCCCTCGAAGGCAACCTTTTCGCCTGCCATGGTGATCCAGCGGCGCAGGTGCTCGTTCTCGGGGAAGAGTTCGAGGATGGCCTTGTCGGTGGCCTCGATGTCCTTGGGATCACCGGAGAGTGCTGCCCAGCGGAAGGGGCCGAGGCCTTCTTCGAAGAGCGGGCGGATGTAGGCGGGAACGAATCCGGGGAAGTCGAAAGCGCGGTCGTAGCCGGCCTTGCGAGCCTCGTCGCGGATGGAGTTGCCGTAGTCGAACACCTCGGCGCCGGCATCCATGAATCCGACCATGGCCTTGACGTGTGCGGCCATCGCATTGCGGGAATCTTCGGTGAACTTCTGCGGATCCTTCTCCGACATGGTCTTCATGTCGGAGAAGTCGATGCCGATCGGCAGGTAGGCGAGGGGATCGTGCGCCGAGGTCTGGTCGGTCACGATGTCGATGGGGGCCTTCATCTCCAGCAGCGCCGGGAAGATCTCTGCCGCATTGCCTTCGAGGCCGATGGAGAGTGGCTTCTTCGCATCGCGTGCCGCGGTCGCCAATTCGAGCGCGTGCTCGATGCTGTCGGCCTTGGTGTCGAGATACTTGTGGGCGATACGACGGTCGATGCGGGTGATGTCGCAGTCGACGCAAATCGCGACGCCGTCGTTCATCGTGACGGCGAGAGGCTGAGCGCCGCCCATGCCGCCGAGACCCGCAGTGAGGGTGATCGTTCCGGCGAGCGATCCGTTGTAGCGCTTTTTCGCGATGGCGCCGAAGGTCTCGTACGTACCCTGCAGGATTCCCTGGGTGCCGATGTAAATCCAGGAGCCTGCGGTCATCTGGCCGTACATGGTCAGGCCGAGGTCTTCGAGACGGCGGAACTCTTCCCAGTTCGCCCAGTCACCGACCAGGTTGGAGTTGGCGATCAGCACTCGCGGTGCCCACTCGTTGGTGCGGAAAACACCGACCGGCTTGCCGGACTGGACGAGCATGGTCTCGTCGTTCTTCAGCGTCTTCAGCGTGGCGACCATGGCGTCGAAGGCAGCCCAACTACGTGCTGCGCGACCGGTTCCGCCGTAGACGACGAGGCTGTCCGGGTGCTCGGCAACATCGGGGTCGAGGTTGTTCATGAGCATGCGCAGGGCGCCCTCCTGCTGCCAACCGAGCGTCGTGAGCTCGGGGCCGCGGGGAGCACGGACGGGGCGCGGCTCGTGGCCGGGGGTGCTGATTTCCATTGTGTTCTCCTAGCTTGCTGAAGTTCGAGCTGTTCGAAAAGTGGTGGGGGATCAGACGCGAGAGTCGGTCATCGCGGTGTGATCGGGGTAGATCATCGACGCAGGCGGATTGCTGGTGCGCTTGGCGAGTGGGTAGTAGATCAGGCCGGTGAACACGATTCCGACGATCCAGGAGATGTCGGCGCCACCGAGCATGTCCGTGACGGGGCCGGTGTACAGCTTCTGCGCGAGGAACGGGATCTGGGCGAGAACGCCGGCGGCGTAGCAGGCCAGCGCGGTGAAGTTCCATGCGCCGTATCGACCGTTGACGTCGTACAGCGCCGGAATGTCGATGCGCTCCTTGGAGATCAGGTAGTAGTCGATCAGGTTGATCGCACTCCACGGCGTGAACACCATGAGCAACACCAGGACGAAGTTCTTGAAGTTGTCCAGGAAGTCGGCGCTGGCGGCGATCGCGATCAGTACCGAGATCGCAGTGAAACCGAGGATGTAGAGGGTGCGTGCGGTGCTCGAGATTCGTGACTGTCCGTTGAAGGCTGTGACGGTGGTCAGAATCGACATGAATCCGCCGTAGGCGTTGAGCACGTTCACCGTCAGCTTGCCGACCAGGATGACGAAGTAGATCAGGAAGGCGATGGCGGCCGGCCCGGCCAGGTCTCCCATGAAGCCGACCTGGTTACCCAGGAACGCATCGCCGGCGCAGGCCGCGACGAGGACGCCGAAGGTCATGGACCACTGCGATCCGATGACGCTGCCGAGGAACGTCGACCAGAAGGTGGTGCTCTCGGAGGTGCTGCGCGGCAGGTAACGCGAGTAATCGGCGACGTACGGGCCGAAGGTGAGCTGCCAACCGGCACCCAACGAGATCGCGAGCAGGAAGGTGACGATGTCGAAGCCCTTGATGCCGACGTATGAGGCGACGTCGTACTCGAGGAACAGTCGAACGGCCAGGTAGGAGAATCCGACGATGCCGACGACGGTCGCGACCTTGCCGACGATGTGGATGAGCTTGTAGCCGGTGACCGCGACGAATGCGGTGAGGAGGCCGAAGACGACGATGCCGACGGTGGGGCTGTCGATGTGCAGGATCTTGTTGACGGCTTGTCCGGCCAACACGGTGCCCGTGGCAGCGAAGCCGAGGTACATCAAAATGACGAGAACGAGCGGGACGACGGCTCCCTTGACACCGAACTGTGCGCGACTCGAGATCATCTGGGGGAGGCCCATGCGCGGACCCTGTGCGGAGTGCAGCGCCATGACAGCGCCACCGAAGATATTGCCGATCAGAAGTCCGACGATCGCCCAGATGGCGTCGGCGCCGAATACGACGGCGAGGGCACCGTCGACGATTGCAGTGATCTGCATGTTGGCGCCGAACCAGAGAGTGAACTGGCTGCGCGGGGTGCCGTGTCGTTCTGCATCCGGGACGACGTCGATAGTGCGTCGTTCCGGAGTGAGGATGACCTCGGCCGGTCCATCGTGAGTCATAGGCCTGTCTTTCTGCTGCGAGCCCGTCGAGCGACGGAATCGACGTCGGGGTATTGCCCACCTTCTTCGTGCTTTGTGCCTGTTGCTCGGCGCTCTGTGCGCTGGGTCACTGTCACTGCGGATAAATGTATATGCCTGTATATACAGGCGTCAATACCCGGAACCCGTTTTCACGTAAATGCTGTGTAACACCACTCGGGAATCAGAAACCCTTACCCGGGTTGAGGATTCCGAGCGGATCGAACGCGGCCTTGATTGATCGGTGCAGTTGCATGCTGTCCTCGCCGAGCTCGAGAGAGAGCCAGCGTCGCTTCAGAACTCCGACGCCGTGCTCGCCCGTCAGGGTTCCGCCGAGTTCGAGAGCGCGCCGGAAGACCTCGTCTGCGGCGGTCCACACGGCGTCGGGAACCGAGCCGTCGGGACTGCGGTCGAACACGAACGTCGGATGGACGTTGCCGTCACCGGCATGCGCGACCGTCATGATCTTCACCGAGTGCTCGGCCGCCGCCCGGTCGATACTTTCGAGCATGTCGGGCAGTTTCGACCGCGGAACTCCGACGTCTTCCACGAGGCATTGCCCGAGTCGTTCGGACGCGGGGTAGGCGAGCCGGCGGATCTCGAGTAGCTGCGCGGCTTCCGCTGCGTCTTGTGAGACGGCGACAAAATCTGCGCCGGCCTGCTCGAAGTGGTTCTCCATCGCTGCCGCTGCTGCGTCGGCGTCGACCCCGTCGGCCTGTGCGATCAGCATCGCGGCCGTGTTGTCTTCCAATCCGATTCGTTTCCAGTCGTCGACTGCGCGCAGAGTCGCTCGATCGATCAGCTCCAACAGACTCGGCCCGATCCCGTCACGAACGACAGCGGCAACTGCGTCCGCTGCCGAGCGGAGAGAATCGAAACTGCCGACGACGGTGACCGGTGCTCTCTTGGGCTTGGGCTGCAACTTGAGGGTGGCGCTCGTGACGACTCCGAGAGTTCCTTCCGAGCCGACGAGAAGACTGGTCAAGTCGTATCCCGCAACACCTTTGACGGTCCTTCGGCCCGTCCGCACGATCCGACCGTCGGCTAACACCACCTCGAGACCCAAGACAGAATCGCGGGTGACGCCGTACTTCACACATCGAAGTCCGCCGGCGTTGGTGGCGATGTTTCCACCGATCGTGGAGATCTCGAAACTGCTCGGATCGGGGGCGTACATCAGCCCGTACTCGTCTACCGCTCGACTGATGTCGGCGTTGATCACCCCGGCTTCCACGACAGCGAGCTGATCGTCCGGATTGACCTCGAGAATCGAGCGCATGCGAGTGGTCGAGATGACCAGGCAGCCCTCGACGGCTGTCGACCCGCCCGCCAAACCGGTTCCCGCGCCGCGAGTTACCACCGGGACCCGGTGAGCAGTAGCCCATTTCAGAGCCTCCGAGATGTCGACCGCAGTTTCGGCGAGCATGACGGCCGCCGGCTGGCCGGGTTCGGCGAGATGGGCCTCGTCGCGACGGTACGAGTCCATTACCGACGGGTCGGTGATCAGGCGACTCGAACCGATCGACCGAGCGAGTTCGTGGACGGACATTCTTATCTCCAGTCGGTCAAAGGTTGTGTGCGAGTGCGTCCACAGCGGCGATCACGGCGTCTTCTGCTGCCCGCTCGCCGACGGTGACCCGCACTCCCTCGCCGGGGAACATCCGGACCGAGACACCTTGCGCGACGCAGGCCGCTTCGAGTGCAGACGCTCTCTCGCCGAGGGGGATCCACACGAAGTTGGCGCCGCTCGGGACCGTCTCGACGCCGCGCAGAGTCAATTGCTCACGTAGGTGAGCGCGACCCGCAGTCACCGTTTCGACTATCGAATCGGTGTGCGCCGGATCGGTCAGGGCCGCGCAGGCCGCGGCCTCGGCAACTGCGCTGAGGCCGAAGGGCGGTGCAGCGCTGCGAAGATCGGCTGCGATCGCCGAGTTGGTGACGCCATAGCCGGCACGAAGTCCGGCCAATCCGTAAGCCTTGGAGAAGGTTCGGAAGACGACGATGTTGGGAAAGGTTCGAAGCAGGTCGACGCCGTCGACGTCGCTGGTCGCGAACTCCCGGTAGGCCTCGTCCAGGAGGATGAGGACATCGCTCGGGATTGCGCGGGCGAACGCGACGAACTCGGCGGTCGAGAACTCGCTACCGGTCGGATTATTGGGGTTGCAGACGAGTACCGCACGGGTCTGCGGGGTCACGGCTGCCGCCATTGCACTCAGATCGTGCCGATGTTCGGAATCGAGTGCGACGGGGACACCGCTCGCCCCGGCGATTCCGATCAGTATCGGGTACGCCTCGTAGCTGCGCCACGGGTAGACGACCTCGGTGCCCGGACCCGTGTACGCAGTCAATACCTGCTGGAGCAGTGCCAACGAACCGGCGCCGACCAATACCTGGTCGTCGCCGACGCCCAGGCGATCGCTCAACCGGGCGATCAGCGTGTCGCCGAACAACGACGGGTACAAGTGTGATTGTGACGCCGCGAGATTGACGGCGTCGAGAATTGCGGCCGAGGGTGCAACCGTCGACTCGTTGCTCGACGCCCGCCACCGAACCTGCTCGAGGCCGGCTGCTTTGGAGTATCGCGGAAGTGCTTCGATCTCGGGTCGAGGACGAGGCCTCAGCGCTCCGGGCGCGGTCATGCCAGGGCACCGATCGCGTTCTCCGCGGCGGCAACGAGTGCGCCGGACGCGGCCAAGTCCACTGCCGCCTCGATCTCGGGCGACAGGAAGCGATCGGTACCCGGTCCCTGCACCTTCTCGCGCAGGGTTCGGAGTACTGCTCCGGTGGCGGGGGAGGGCTCGAGAGGGGAGCGCAAATCGATTCCTCGTGCTGCAGTGAGTATCTCGATCGCAAGTACCCGGGTGAGACCGTCGATGGACCGGCGGAGCTTGCGTGCACCCGACCATCCCATGGAGACGTGATCTTCCTGCATGGCCGAGGAGGGAATCGAATCGACACTGGCGGGGCTCGCGAGTCGCTTGAGTTCGGACACGATGGCAGCTTGCGTGTACTGCGCGATCATCAGTCCGCTGTCCACTCCGGGATCGTCAGCGAGGAAGGGGGTAAGACCGTGATTGCGTGCTACGTCGAGGAATCGGTCGGTGCGGCGTTCGCTGATACCGGCGACGTCCGCGGTCACGATGGCGAGGAAGTCCAAGACGTAAGCCACGGGAGCTCCGTGGAAGTTGCCGTTCGAACGAACCCTTCCGTCGAGAGTGACGACGGGATTGTCGACAGCACTGGCCAATTCGCGTCCGGCGACGAGGCGGGCGTGATCGACGGTGTCGCGTGCGCCGCCGGCGACCTGCGGGGCACAGCGAAGTGAATACGCGTCCTGAACTCGGGTGCAGTCAGGGCCCGCGTGGCTGGCGACGATCGGGGAGTCGGCAAGCAAGCGCACCATGTTCGAGGCCGCCGCGCCCTGCCCGGGGTGGGGACGAAGAGCCTGAAGATCGGCGGCGAATACCTGATCGGTGCCGAGCAGACCTTCGACGCTCATCGCGGCCGCGATGTCGGCCAACTTGAGCAGATGATCGAGATCGGTGATCGCGAGGGCCAGTTGGCCGAGCATCCCGTCGGTGCCGTTGATCAGTGCGAGGCCTTCCTTCTCAGCCAGGACCACCGGTTCGAGGCCATGGGCAGCCAATGCCGTTGCCGCATCGGTGAGTTCACCGTCCGCGGTGCGGACGGAACCTTCTCCGATGATCGCCATCGCCACGTGTGCCAGTGGCGCCAGATCTCCCGAGCATCCGAGGCTGCCGTATTCGTGGACCACCGGGGTGATGCCTGCAGTGAGTAGGTCGGCGTACGCCTGTGCGACTACAGGGCGCACTCCGGTCCGTCCGGTGGCGAGCGTCGACAGACGCAGGAGCATCAAGGCCCGAATCACTTCGCGTTCGACTTCCGGGCCCGAACCTGCCGCGTGTGAGCGGATCAGGCTGCGCTGCAACTGCGTCCGCAGATGCGCCGGGATGTGGCGGGTGGCAAGTGCGCCGAATCCCGTGGAAACTCCGTAGACCGGCGTGGGGTCTGCAGCCAGGGCCTCGATGCGTGCGCGACTTTCGGCGATCGCGGCCAGTGAGTCCGCGGTCAATGCGACGCCGTGACCGTTGCGCGCGACGTCGACGACGTCGGCGATGGTGACAGCGCCGATTCCGACCTCGATGGTTCGGGTGGCTGTCCGGGTGGCTGTCCGGGTGGCGGGGGTGGCGTTCATGGGACTCCAATGATGATGCGATGGCTGTCTAATAAAGTCTTGTATACGAGACTCTAGTCTTGAATATGAGACGAAAACAAGACCCGAGAAGGCCGGAACGGAGAAATTTGTTACATGTCGGCGGGCGGAGTCTCCACCATTCGATCGCCGAGATCGGCGGAGAACTCGGCGCTGACCGTGCGTACTCGGTCGGCGATCAGTGCACTCTCCTCGGCGGATTTGGAGCCGGAGAGGAAGGTGACGCCGAGAGCTGCGACCGGACGGCCGTCCCGCGTGATCACAGGACTGGCGATGCAATTGATCCCGGATGTCGTCGCATTTTCTTCGACCGCATACCCGCTCTCGCGCGCTGCGGCGAGCAGTTCTCGCAGTTCGGGGAGCGTCGACGGTCCCGTTCCGGTCCGCGTCGGCCAGGTGTATCCCTCGTAGAGCGCGCTGATCTGTTCTGCATCCAGACGGCTCAGAATCGCCCGCCCGACTGCGGTGAGGTGAGCCGGAAGGCGGGTCCCGATTTCGGTCACCAACCGCACGCCCGGCTTGAGCGGTTCACGTTTGTCGAGGTAGATGACATCGGAACCTTGAAGTACCGCCAGATGGGACGTCTCATCCGTCGACTGAGTAAGGGCCAGCATGAATCGTTGGCCCTCGCGGTGCAGTGGGCCGGAGCGCATGTACGACGCACCGACTTCGAACGCCGAGACACCCAGGGTCCAGGCGCGTTGATCAGCCCAGTACGAGACGAACCGTCGATCTCGCATGACGTTGAGAAGATGATGCGTCGTACTCTTCGGCAGGTCGAGGGCGCTGGAGATTTCCGCGGTCGCCAGCGGCACACCCCGACGAGCCAGGAGATCGAGCACGTCGAGCACACGCTCAGCGGATTTCACGCGGCTCGTGCTCATGGGGGTATGTCCTTACAGGTAGGTCGGAAGGCGGAGCGGGGGAATCACATTGTCTCGGATACGAGACTGGATCGCCAAGTGCTCGGGGCGGTTAGTGAGTCTGGCTGCCTAGTTCAGCGGACAACCGGGCGCAGTGCTCCACCAAGACGCGGCCGTGGCTGGCGCAGACCTCGTCCGTCAGACGGAAGGTCGGGCCGACCACGCTGAGCGCGCCCGCAATCTGACCGACTGCGTTGTAGATCGGCGCTGCAACTCCGGTCGAGTGATCCTCGATGGTGTCGTGGGCGATGGCGTACCCGCTCTCACCTACCTTGCCGCTCAACGCTGCGCCGACGGCGGTGCCGTCCAGGGGAACGCTCTGGCCAACCCAACCCATGTGACGGATAGCGTGTGTGCCCTCGATCTGATCGAGATACAGCGCAGTGTCTTTCGGTCCCATCGTCGACAGATAGGTCGACTCCCTCGTGGTTTCGGCGATGGCCTTCATCGCGGGCCGGGCCCTCGGCAACAGTTGATTGTCGCCGAGAGCGCGAGCCCCGATCTGCAATAGCCGCGGGCCGACGCGATAGACGTTGTCCTCGCCGCGGACGACGAACTCGGTTTGTTCGAGGCTTCTGATCAGGCGAAGCGCGGTACTGGTTGCCAGATCGGTCGCCTTGGCGGCGTCGCCGAGCGTCAACCCGCCGTGCTCGACGATCGCACCGAGAAGTTCGAACGTGCGATTCGCGCTGCGGGTCACGTCGCCGGGGGCCATGTCCTACTCCAAGTGCCGAGGGATGTCTGCGCTGAATCTATCGCGAGCCCGGCAGCACCTCACCGTGGTGCTCGTCCAGCAGGGGGCTGCGGCGAACCTGCGGGCGTCGGCTCTCACCGAACACGACGGGTTGCCGTACGTAGGAGATCTTTCCTGCTACCGGGTGCTCGAACGATTCGACGACCCCCCGATACTCGGCCTGCGCGGAGGTGAGTGCCTGCTCGACGTCCCAGATCTCCGAGCCGGCGAGGCCCGCGTCGCCGAGAATGCCGACCACGCCGGCGACGGTCTTTCCGGCAGCCCAGTTTTCGATCTCCTTACGCAACGCCGGCTCGTTCTCGGTCCGGGCGGTGTCGTCGGCAAAACGAGGATCTGCGATCAGGTCGACGCGATTCATCGTCTGCGCCAATTTCTCGAAGCCCGATTGGCTCGCAACCGCGAGGACAAAGAGTCCGTCGTCGGCCTTGTAGGTGTCGAAGGGTGTGGAGACCGGATGTCGGTTGCCGACGCGTGGGGGAGTGAGCCCGGTGGACTGCAGCTGGCTGTGCGCTGTCGGCAGCATGGCGAGCATGCTGTCGAACATCGCGACGTCCAGGTGCTGCCCGAGTCCGGTCGCCTGTGCGCTCAACAGGGCGGTGCTGATTCCCCAGGCAGCGAACAGCCCGGCGACCAGGTCTCCGAACGACTCACCCAACCGGGTCGGCCCGGATTCTTCCGAACCGGTGATGCTCATGATTCCCGAAAGAGCTTGGACTACAAGATCGTAGGCGGCGGCTCCGGACATCGGTCCGTCCTGTCCGAAACCGGAGATGGACGCGTACACGATCCGCGGATTGCGAGCCCGCGCAGCCTGGTAGTCGATTCCCAGGCGCTTGGTGACACCCGGGCGAAAGTTTTCGACGACGACGTCCGCGGTCTCGATGAGCGTCAGCAGCGCCTCACGGTCCTCCTCGTTCTTGAGGTTGAGCGCCACCGAACGCTTGCCGCGATTGAGCACGTTGAAGTAGATGCTCTCGCCGTCGCGGAACGGGCCGAGGTGCCGAGAGTCTTCACCGTGTTCGGATTCGATCTTGACGACGTCTGCGCCGGCATCGGAAAGCAGTGCGGTGCAGTAAGGCCCGGCGAGGACACGTGAGAGGTCGATGACCCGGATGCCGTCGAGTGGGGGAAGTGCAGTCATGTCCGCGCCTTTCAGAATTCGGTGGAACGCGGCGACGGAGCATTGCCGGCAATGGTGAGCAATTGGATCTGCGAGGTGCCCTCGAAGATGCGGAGAATGCGGCAATCGCGGTACAGGCGTTCGATTTCCGATTCGCGCATGAAACCTGCGCCACCGTGGATCTGCACGGTTTGATCGACGATCGAGAAGCAGGCTTCGGTAGCGACGTACTTCGAAATCGATGCGGCGCGGCGGATGTCCTGGCCGGCGTCCTTGACGTCGGCGGCCCAGTCGGCGGTGACGCGTGATGCGACAAGTTGCGCGTCGCAGCCACCGAGGAGTAGCTGGATTGCCTGGAAGTCGAAGATCGGCGTGCCGAACTGCTTTCGCTCCGTTGCGTACTCGCGTCCCAATTCCCAAGCGCGCAACGCGATGCCGTTTGCCATTGCCGCCACGTCGATGCGCGCGCGGTTCAGGGCGGTCAAGGCGATGTTGCCGCCGCGACCTTCGGTGCCGATCACGGAGTCGAGCGGCAGAACGACGTCGTCGAGGTAGACGGTGTATGTCGGAGCCGAACGAATTCCCATCTTGTCCTGCGGCTCCGAGTAGCTGATTCCCGGAGTTCCCTTGGGGACGACGAAGGCGGTGATGCCTCGGAATCCTGCGCTCGGGTCCGTCTTGGCGAAGAGCACGACCAGGTCGGCTTCCTTGGCGTTGGAGATGTACGTCTTGGATCCGGAGAGATGCCAGCCGTCGTCCTCGCGTCGGGCGACGGTACGCATCGAGGCGATGTCGGAGCCGGCATCGGGTTCGGTGAGTGCGAAGCCTGCCAGCAGTTCGCCCGAGGCGAGCTGGGGCAACCAGCGCAGCTTCTGTTCTTCGGACCCGCCGACGAGAATCGGCTCGAGGCCCAGGTAGTGGGCGGTGTAGATCGATGCCAGCGCGGCGTCGGTGCGTGCAACTTCTTCGATGGCGACCAGTTGGGTTCGTGTCGACAGACCCAGTCCGCCGAATTCCTCCGGCACGGAAATGCCCATGAGGTCCTGCTGCCCGAGGCGTTCGACCAACCGTGCCGGGAACTCTTTGGACTCGTCGCGTGCGGCTGCTCCTGGGTGGATCTCGGCGTTGGCGAAGGCTCGGACGGTACTGCGGAACTCTGCGAGATCAACGCTGTCGATGTCGTGCGCGGTCTGGGTGGTCACGGGGGCTCCTTCGAAGCGAGGCGTTTGCGAATTTCATCTAATGAAATCTAATTGCCACTAGTTGGCATAACTGACTATGGCCGAGGGTGGCGAATTTGTCCAGGGGTGAAGCTGTTGTGTCGCGGCTCACGTTCTGCAATGATCAACTTGTCTAAGCCTGTATAGACAAGTTGATCGCGGATGGAACCCACTACCAGTCGGAAGCAGCGTGGCTTTCGGCGGAAGGTGCTGACATGAGCCTCGTTTCAGTCGACACGACACCGGACTCCGAGAATGTGAGGAGGGTGTCCAGTACGTATTTCGAGGGCTTGTCGGCTGATCGATACGCGGCGCTTGCCGAAGAACGCAAGCTTGCGATTGTCGCCGCGCACATGGACCTTTCGCACCGAAGAGGACTCAATTCGTCGATCTCGCGACTCGCGCCGGCCGGGGAGTTAGGGGATGGCCCGGCGATCCAATACGTCGGCGACGACATGCCGCAGCTCGTCGAAGCGGTACTGGCGACACTTGCCCGCGCCCGCGTGGAACCGGAATTCGTGGTGCACCCCGTGCTTCGCACAGTCGTGCAACCGGCGCACAGCACTGAAGACTCCCAGGTTGGGGAGCGGACCGAATCATGGATTCACATAGGACTACCCGCACATTGTTCGGACGAGCAGGCGCAGGTGATCGCTCACGACGTCGCCGGAATCCTCGACCGTATTGCGCGTGCCTTCCGCGATTCCTTGCCCCTGCGCGATCTCGTCGACGAGGCGCGCGAGCAATTGGACTCGAACGCCTACGCCGAAGAAGCTGACTTTCTCCGGTGGTGCAGCGCCGGAAACTTCAGTGTCGTCGGCGGTGTGCGGACTATCGACGGTGACGAGCCGTACGCCCTCGGCGTGCTCCCCGATCCGACCGGCTCTTCGGATGCGAAAGCGGCGCCCCTCTCGATCGCAGTGGTGTACCTCCGGCAAGGGTTCGGTGGATCCGAATACGCCACCGAGATCGACGTGTCGATCGGTGACCGTGCGTACCGATTCATCGGGTTCTTCACCGCGACTGGTCTGGTCGCCGACGTCAGGCGAACCCCGCTCGCGCGAGGACGCGTCGCAGACATCTTCGATGCCTCCGGATCCTCCGTCGATTCGTTTGTCGGACAATCGATGCTGGCAGTGATCCAGTCGATTCCGGTCACAGTGCTCCTGGCAGCCGAACCGGCCCGAATCGCGGACGCGCTGGACGAACTCACTTCCGTGGACGGCCGAACGTCGATCCATCTGTTCTTGCAACCGGTGGGAAGTTCCCCGGCTACGGGGCGAGATCAAGAGTTGTCGGCTTTGCTCTTCGTTCCGCGCGAGAAATTCAGTACGACGATCAGAACAACGGCCGAGTCGGTACTCGCCGCCGCACTCGGTGCCCGCAATATCGAGTTCTCCAGTCGAGTCTCGGAATCCCCCTTGGCCGTCGTACATTTCACGGCCACGGTCGGCGGCGGCGCGAACTTCGCGACGGCGCGACAAGCACGGGAGATTCGGGACCTCGTCGTCGACGCGTGCCTGACCTGGGACGAGCGATTCGTTCTGGATGCTTCGAACTACGACGAGCGGCGCAGGCGTGCTCAGTTCGCCGAGCGAGTTCCGGTGGCGTACAAGCAGGATTTCGACGCCGTCCGAGCCGCCGAGGACATGGTGGTGTTCGAGGGCCTCGAGCCCGGAGAGGTGAGTCCACGACTGGCCCGATCTGTCGACGGACCCGGTACTCACCGACTCGGACTGTACGTATCGGGTGACCCACTCTCGCTGGGCGAGGTGCTGCCGGTATTGCAGAGCCTGGGTGTCGACGTGGTCGACGAGCGGCCGTACGAGATCGCACCGGTGGGATCGGAACAGTCCTGGATCTACGAGTTCACGCTCGACTATCCGAGCGCTCCGGTCGAGCGCTTCGACAACTTTGCCGCGCGGTTCGGGGCGGCGTTTGCCGCGGTTCGAAACGGCTCCGCCGAGCCGGACTCGTTCAACGAACTTGTCGCGATCGCGGGACTCGGTTGGAAACAGGTAGTGGTGCTGCGGGCATATGCGGAGTTCTTGCAGCAAGCGGGATTTCCGTACAGCACCAGTCGCGTCGCCGAGGTGCTTGCCGATCATCCCGAGATCGCCGGCCGTCTGTGTGAAGTGTTCGAGAGCCGTTTCGATCCCGACGTCGTCGACGGAGACCGAGGCGCACGTGCAGCAGCGGAGGTGGAAACGGCCGTGGCACAAGTGCAAGGACTCGACGCCGATCGGATCCTGCGCGCATTGTCCGAACTGGTCCGTAACACGTTGCGTACCAACTACTTCGTCTATGACGATGCGTCGCTCGGCGCTCTCTCGCTGAAGTTCCCTTCGGAGAAACTGTCCGTACTACACTTCCCTCGGCCGAAGTTCGAGATATTCGTGTACTCACCCGATGTCGCAGGTGTGCACCTTCGCTTCGGTAATGTCGCTCGCGGCGGCCTGCGCTGGTCGGATCGGAAAGAGGACTTCCGCACCGAGGTACTGGGATTGGTGAAGGCGCAGGCAGTCAAGAACGCAGTCATCGTGCCTGTCGGCGCGAAGGGCGGATTTGTCGTCAAACGCCCGCCGGTTCCAGGACTGGGTGCAGACGCAGACCGGGAAGCTGCGTTGGCGGCAGGGATCGATTGCTACCGAACCTTCATCCGCGGACTACTTGATCTGACCGACAACGTCGACAAGCAGAGCGGCGCAGTTGTTGCGGCGCGAAGGGTCGTTCGCCACGACGGTGACGACACGTATCTTGTTGTCGCCGCGGACAAGGGAACTGCAAAGTTCTCCGACATCGCGAACGAGGTGGCCGCGGAGTACGAATTCTGGCTCGGCGACGCCTTTGCATCCGGCGGGTCGGTCGGGTACGACCACAAAGCCATGGGTATCACCGCGAAGGGCGCCTGGGAAAGTGTCAAGCGGCACTTCCGTGAGCTCGGCGTCGACACCCAGAACGACGACTTCACCACGGTGGGGATCGGAGACATGAGCGGCGACGTCTTCGGTAACGGCATGTTGTGCAGCAAGCACATTCGCCTGATCGCGGCGTTCGATCATCGGCACGTGTTTGTCGACCCGAGCCCGTCACCGGAGCGCTCGTACGTCGAGCGATCACGTCTCTTCGCTCTCCCGCGATCCTCGTGGGCCGACTACGACCCGACCTTGATCAGTGCGGGCGGCGGAGTGTGGGAACGCTCGGCGAAGCGCGTCCCGATCAGTGACGAGATGCGTCAGGCGCTGGGTCTCGAAGACGACGTCACCGAACTGACTCCACCGCAGCTGGTTCGGGCGATTCTGTGCTCACCGGCAGATCTGTTGTGGAACGGCGGTATCGGGACGTACGTCAAGGCGTCCGGTGAGTCCGACCTCGAAGTCGGCGACAAGAGCAACGACGCGGTTCGGGTGAACGGCAACGAAGTCCGTGCTCGAGTGATCGGTGAAGGAGGCAACCTCGGTCTCACCCAGGCGGGGCGTATCGAATACGCACGCGACGGCGGGCGGATCAACACAGATGCCCTCGACAATTCTGCGGGCGTCGATTGCTCCGATCACGAGGTGAACATCAAGATCCATCTCGACTCCCTCATCAGTTCAGGCGTCGTCGCAGACTCACATCGTGACGCACTGCTGGAATCGTTGACCGACCAGGTCGCCGAACTCGTTCTTGCAGACAACCGTTCACAGAACGAACTGATGGGCACCACGCGTGCGGACGCGGCGTCGATGATCGGTGTGCACGGCAGGGTCATTTCCAGCCTCGAATCCCGAGGGATCGTCGACCGAGCCATCGAGGGGTTTCCGACCAAGAAACAGTTCGCCGCGGCCGAGAAGACGGGAACGGGGCTGACGTCACCGGAACTCGCCACACTGATGGCGCACGTCAAGCTCGATCTGAAATCCACGCTGTTGGCGGGAAGTTCGATAGACAATCAGATCTACCGTGAGGCGCTGGCGAACTATTTTCCGGAGGGTGTTCGAGATGCCGGGGGTGACGCCCTCGACCGGCACCCGCTGCGGCGCGAGATCGTTGCGACCGTGCTGACGAACAATGTGGTCGATCGTGGCGGCATCACCTATGTGTATCGGCTCGGTGAAGAGGTCGGCGCCGATCCGGAAGACGCAGTGCGTGCCTTCACCGTGGTCTCCGAGGTATTCGGACTGTGGGAATTGTGGAACGACATCAGCGAAGCCTCGATCTCGACTGCCGTATCCGACGAGTTGATCCTGCTCACCAGACGACTGCTCGACCGGGCGTCACGGTGGATGCTGACGCGTCGGCCTCAACCGCTGGCAGTCGGGGCCGAGATCAGCCGATTCGGTGATCGCATCGCGGAGGCGTCGGCAGAACTCGGTGGCTGGCTGGTGGGCGCCGATCAGCGGAACCTGGCTGCGCGAACGGTCCTCATCACGGACAAGGGCGCGCCCGAGAACCTGGTCAGGCGAGTGGAGATTCTGCTCGATCAGTTCGGACTGCTCGACGTGGTGGAGATCGCGGACCTCGCCGATCGCGCGATCTCGGAGACCGGCGAACTCTACTTCCGGCTCGGTGAGCACGTCGGGCTCGTGCCGATGCTCAACCGAGTGTCTGCATTGAGCAAGGACGGAAAATGGAATGCGTTGGCGAGGTTGTCGTTGCGTGACGAGTTGTACTCGACGGTGCGAGCCTTGACCCTCGACGTCTTGGCCGACGCGGAAACAGGTGACTCGACAGCGGAAAAACTTGCGAGGTGGGAAGAAAGGAATGCGTCGAGAATAGAGAGGTCCACTCTCGCGCTCGCGGAGATCGAGGCATCCGGGCAACACGATCTTGCTGCGCTTTCGGTTGCGACGAGCCAATTGCGGCGCATGGTGGGGTAGGTCGGGCGCCGGCGCTCGCGGTTGGATCGGAAAGGTGCACCAGGCGGATAGACTTCGGAGGCCGAACGGGAGAACCGACTCGGTGGTTTTCGACGAACGGGTGGTGGCGATGGCGATTGCTGAAGTGGACGCAGAACTCGCCGTGCTGTTCAACGAGGCAGGCGGCGAGTCCGCCCCTGCCTACGAACGGGTCAAGAACCTCGTGATCTCGCAGATCAACTCGGGTCGATGGACCGAAGGTGATCAGTTGCCTTCGGAGAATCAACTGGTCAGTGCGCTGGGGTTGTCACGTATGACGATCAATCGAGCGCTTCGCGAACTCACCAGCGACGGTCTGATCGTGCGGATGATGGGGGTCGGTACCTTTGTCGCCGCCACGAAGACCGCGTCCCCGCTGTTCGAAGTCAAGAACATCGCCGACGAGATTCAGCGGCGCGGCCACCGTCATCGAACCGAGGTCGTGTTCGTTCGTGAGGAAGAAACCGACCACGGTCAGACGTTCCTTCGTGAATCGGTGGGTAAACGGGTGTTCCATTCGCTGATGGTGCACTTCGAGGACGAAACTCCGATTCAGGTGGAAGACCGGTTCGTGAATCCGAACGAGGCGCCCGACTACCTGCGCCAGGACTTCACCGCGATCACCCCCAACAACTACCTGAGTGACGTTGCGCCTCTGGTTCGCGGCGAGCACGTCGTGGAAGCGGTGTTGGGGAGCCCGGACGAATGCGAACTGCTCCGCATAGATCGAGGGGAACCGTGCCTGCTGATTCGCCGCCGCACCTGGTCGGCCAACGGGTTGGTCAGTGCGGCGCGCTTGATCCATCCGGGTTCGCGCAATCGCTTGGAAGGAACCTTCGAGCGCTGATCGCTTCGAATGGCGAGACCTGAACACAGGCTCGTCCGATCGCACCATTTTCGGGTGCAACTTCGGTGCAATCGACCAGGACGTGACTGCGAGCACACTGAGATCATGGGTGGACGGTTATCGCTTCCGCAACCTCACTTCCCGACGAGTGAGACCCGAGCGGATCGCAGCAACACCGTCCAAGCCACTCGCTTCCATGATCGAAGGAGTTCGACCTGTGACCGACTTGCCCAAGGACCTACTTGTCGCCCCGAAGTGGCAGGAACGCCTCGACGAACTGGCAGCCAAGCATTCGGTACCGGGTGCGCAGGTCGGTGTGATCGCGCTGGGCGAAGACGGCACTGCGGACATGCGTGTCATCACCACCGGAGTGACGAGCCTGAACACGCGCGTCGACGTCGACGCCGACACTCTGTTCCAGTACGGATCCGCGAGCAAGATCTGGACGACGACGCTGATCATGCAACTCGTCGACGAGGGCAAGCTGACGTTGGACACCCTGGTGGTGGAGGTGCTTCCGGAGTTCACGATCGCAGACCCTTCCAACACGAAGGAAATCACGATCCGCCAGTTGCTCACGCACACAAGCGGTATCGACGGAGACCTGTTCAACGACACCGGTGACGGTGACGACTGCGTCGAGAAGTACGTCGACGAACTCGCTACGGCGATCAGCGTCACCAAGCCCGGTGGGCATCTGAGTTACAGCAACGCGGGTTTTGCCGTTGCCGGCCGCATCGTCGAGGTCCTTCGTGAGATGACGTGGGACGAGGCGTTGGTCGAATACCTCTGGAAGCCACTCGGATTGACGCACATCATCACCAAGGCCAAGGACGCCCCGCTGTTCCGCACCGCCGTCGGCCACGTGGCCAACCCGGATCGGACGGCGCCGGACAAGGTGGTTCCGACCAAACAGTGGCTGCTCCCGCGCGGTATCGGACCGGCCGGCATCATCACCGGATCTGTCAGCTCTCTGCTGACGTTCGGAGCTGCACACATGCGTGACGGACTCGCTCTGACGGGTGAGCGCATTCTGTCCGAAGAATCCGCGCGTCTGATGCGCACCCCGCAGTTCGACCTGACCGCGGTCTCGAGCGTCGATCAGGCTTGGGGTCTCGGCTGGATCCTGTCCGACTGGGGCGGTGTGACGTCCGCGCAGCACGGTGGTGCGACGATCGGCCAGATCACTCGTTTTCACACCTTCCCCGAACTCGGCCTGGCCATGGCCGTTGTCACCAATTCGCGTGGCGGCGGTGCACTCGCCCACGACATCGAGAAGGAGATCGCTCAGGAGCTTGATCTCGTTCTGCCGGAACCGAAGTCCGAGGCGGATGCGGCTGAGATCGACCTGTCGCACATTCTCGGAACCTATGAATCGACCACCGTTCGAATCGAACTCACGCGCGGCGACGACGGCGGATTCCAGGTTCAGAACTTCGCCAAGGTCGAGATCGACGGCGAGCCCCCGGCCCCGCCCACCAAGGTCGTGCCGCTGTCTGCTTCCCGGTTCTCGATCAGTAACGAGAGCGCCTCGGGGGAGATGGCTCATCTCACGATCGATGGCGAAGAATATTTGTACATGACAAGACTTTTCAAGAAGATTTCCGACTAGCCGCGGCGAGATGATTCTCTCCGCTGAATGAAATCTCGGGCAGGTCGAGGGCGATGAGGGCCCTCGACCTGCCCGCACTACTTTCTCGAGGACAACTCATGATGAAACCGCTCGCTCCTTTCCCGGACGTGAATCACCCAGCGGCATTGGATGCTTACGGCCTTGCGCCGGTCATCGACGGTCACAACGATCTGGCATGGACGGCTCGCGAGACTGCCGACTACTCGGTGGAGAATCTCGAGAAGGATTCCATCTTCCAAACCGATATCGACAAACTCGGTCGCGGTGGAGTCGGTGCGCAGTTCTGGTCGATTTACACCCCGTGTGACATGACCGAGCCAGAGGCGGTTCAGTACACATTCGAACAGATCGACTTCGTGTACCGGATGATCGAGCGGTACCCGGATACTTTCGAATTCGCGCGCACCGGCGACGACGTGCGTCGAATCTGGAGTGAGGGCAAGGTCGCGTCCTTGTTGGGCGCGGAGGGCGGTCACAGCATCGGCAGCTCGCTCGGTGTCTTGAGAATGATGGCGCGCCTTGGTCTTCGGTACATGACCCTGACGCACAACGACAACACCGGGTGGGCGGACTCCGCGACGGATACGCGAGTGCACGGCGGTCTCACCGACTTCGGTCGCGAGATCGTGCGCGAAATGAATCGGCTCGGCGTACTCGTCGACCTGTCGCACGTTTCGGCGGAAACGATGAGAGATGCCATCGAGACGTCGTCGGCACCGGTGATCTTCAGCCATTCGTCCTGCACTCAGCTGTGCGGTCACCCACGCAATGTTCCCGACGACGTCATGCGGTTGCTCGCGGACAACGGAGGCGTGATCATGATCGCCTTTGTGCCCATGTTCCTTTCTGCCGAATACAACGAGTGGTTCAAGGGCGGACGGGTCGGCCCACGGCCTGCGATGACGGTGGACCATCTGGCCGATCACGTCGAGCATGCCCGAGACGTCGCGGGCATCGACCACATCGGTTTGGGTAGTGACTACGATGGGTTCGACGACTTTCCGGACGGTATGCAGGACGTATCCGGTTTCGCGGTGTTGATAGACCGTCTGGCGGAACGCGGTTGGTCCGCAGAGGACTTGGCAAAGCTGATGGGCAACAACGTGTTGCGTGTGCTCGACGAGACCAGTGCGGCCTCGCTATCGAGCCTTTCCTAGCCGTATCGACGCCCGAGAAGATGAGGATGAGAATGAAGAAGATTCGTACCGTTGCACTGAGGGTGGTTGCTTCGGTGTCCGTAGTTCTGGTTGTGCTGGTATCGATTGCGCTCGTGTTCAATGTCAGCTCCAGCAAGGCGAGCGTTCCGACCGGGGAGACGGGCAACCAGTTCGTGTCCGTCGACGGAAAGAACATGAGCTACTCGATCCGCGGCAACGGCGATCAGACCATTGTGCTGCTACCGGGGTTCGGAACGTCCGCACCGATCCTCGACTTCAAGTCGCTCATCGATGAACTTGCACCTGACTACCGGGTCGTCACGATCGAACCCTTCGGCTACGGGTACAGCGACGCAACGGACAAGGACCGCACGGCTGAGAACATCGTCGGAGAAATACATGAGGCTGTGCAGTCTCTGGGGATCGACCAGTACATCCTCATGGGTCACTCCATCACCGGAATTTATGCGCTGGACTACACCACGAAGTATCGCGACGAGGTCACCGCTTTCGTGGGCATCGACAGCAGTGTCCCGGGGCAGCCGAACATGGACACCAAGTTTCCGATCGAAGCCCTCCGCGTTGCAAAGAAATTGGGATTCTCCGACGTTCTGGCGAGACTCAGTGGCAGCGAGGAAACCGATGCATACCTCGATGATGCCGAGAAGGCAGAGATGAGCCGACTGGTCGCGAAGAACAACTTCAGCGACACGTACCTCAACGAAATGGATCACCTCTCGAGCAACTTCGCCGAGTCGATCGGCAAGACGTTCCCGGCCGATCTTCCGATTCTGTTGTTCGCTGTACAGAATTCGAAGGTCCAAGGCTGGACAGCGCTGCACGAAGGCCAGGCAGCCTCCGTTGATCATGGCGAGTTGGTGCTGCTGGAGGGGGACCACTATCTGCACCACACCAAGTCGAAGGAGATCGCCGAGAACCTCGGAAGGTTCCTGGGGGAGCTCAACTGAAGTCGCTAGGACGTTAGTGTCGAATGCGGGGCCGTCGAGTCGAGATGGCCCCGCTTCTTCGTTCTTTACTGATCGTTCGGAGGCATTGTGGCGCAGACCTTGTCACGCGAAGAACTGGCGAGTGAGCTGGACTCGGCGTATTCGAAACTCGACGTGCTACTCGACGGCGTCGTCGACGCCGATTTGTTCGACGCCATTGCCGTCGACGGGTGGACGGTGCACGACGTACTGGCGGTGCGCGTCTGGTGGGCAGAGGCCGTCGCAGAGTGGATAGGTGCCGGGCTGCGAGACGAGACTCCGCAGACGCCGGCGGCGGGTTACAAGTGGACGCAAACACCCGCACTGAATCAGTCGGTTGTCGACGCGAGCACAGACATTCCGGCTCAGGAGCTTCGGGATCGATTGGAAGCTGCCGTGGCGTTGTTACGCAGCTACGTCGAGACCCTCGACGACGATCAACTGCTGTCGGTCGGGGTTTTCTCGTGGACCAGGACCTGGCCGGTGTCGAGGTGGATTGCCGTCAATACGATCACCCAGTATGGGTCTTTGTCGAAAATGATTCGGAGACTACTGAAATCGGCGAATCAGCTCTGAATGCGGTGCATCCGCCAGACCGTCGGTCCGTCGGGCAGTGAGATTTCGCCTGCGATCGTGAAACCGAACCGTTGGTACAGCGGTAGATTTCGTTCGGTCGACGTATCGAGCCAGCAATCCTGTTCGGTTCGATCCAGCTCCGCCAAAGCATGTTTCAGTAGTGCAGAACCCAATCCGGTTCCGCGTGAGCGCGGGGTCGTACCGATCGTTGCCAGCGACCACGCGTGCTCGGGTACGGGAAGCGCAGAGAGTTGTTCGTCTGCCTGAAGTACGCGCTCGAACCGTTCTCCGTGCAGTTCCACGATCTTCGCGACCGTCGCTTCATCAGGCTCCGGTGTGTCCGGCGGAAGGACTGCGATGACGCCGTTGCCTGAATCATCGATGTAGGAACGCCCGAACGGTAGTGCCAGGTGTTCGAGGTAGATCCGTTGCAGAGCCGCGACGCGTTCCACGTGGGAGTCTTCGGCGACGCACCAGTTCGTCCAGGGGTAGTCGGCAAAGGCCTCGCCGAGAACCTCGGCGGCACGGTCGAGGTCGTCGATGGACAGCGGTCGAACAGAGATCTGCATAGTGCCACTTCAGCACAGTCGAGCCTGCCGTCGCCACTCGATTTCGGCGGTGTAGCAGGCGCACGGGCAGTGGTCACGTACTTGTGAGTTCATTCAAGAAAGTTGGACGCAGCCGTCGAACCTGCGTTCACTGGTAGTGATCGGCTAATCGCCCAGCTGTCAATTCCGGGCACGTGAGATCCGGGTATGGCGATTCTCCGCGAAGGGAACGGATATGAACAGGCTCGAAGGCAAGAACGTGGTGATCACCGGCGCCGCCAGTGGAATCGGGCGTGCAGCAGCAGAACTCATGGCGGCAGAAGGCGCGAAGGTGCTGGTTGCCGACCTCGATCCGGCGCGAGCCGAGGAAGCGGCGACGGCGATACGCGAGACCGGTGGCAATGCACTGGGTTTCGGCGTCGACGTCATGAACGAGGACTCTCTGGCTGCGATGATCGAAAAGGCGGTCGCCGAATTCGGCGGCATCAACGTCTTGTGCAATCACGTGGGCGGTAGTAATCCGCGCAAGGATCTCGACCTGCTCCGGATGGACTTGGAAGAGTGGGATCGCGTGATGTCGTTCAACGTGCGTAGCACCGTGGTCGCTTCACGCCTTGCCATTCCGCACATGAACAGTGCCGGCGGAGGATCGATCGTCAACACGGCCTCGGTGGGTGGATTGATCGGCGATTCCCTGCAATCTGCCTACGGATCAGCCAAGGCGGCGGTCATCCGGTTGACTCAATACATTGCAGTCCAGTACGGAGCGAACGGTGTTCGGTGCAACGCTGTAGCGCCGGGTGCGATCATGACACCCGCACTCGTGGACAACATCCCAGCTGACGTCATCGAAGGCATGAAGCAGGCCAACGCCCTGCCTTACCTCGGCGAACCCGAAGACATCGCACACGCCATGGTCTACCTGGCGTCGGACGAATCTCGCTACATGACGGGGCAGACTCTGGTGCTCGACGGCGGACTCACCAGCAAGAGTCCGCTCGCGACAGGCCGTTCGTCGATGTTGAGCTGAGTCAGCTCCGCCAAGCGCTGGGGCCGGCGCCCAGAACCTCGATAGATCCCTGACTGGCGTGTGAATGCTTGGTGCGGTGCGTCATTCGCCACGCGCCGTCCACCCGAGCCCAAGAATCGTGGTAGTCGCCGAGGGTGAAGAAGTTCAGGTGAGCTTTGCTTCCGGTGCCCACATGCATGTCGCTGACGTAGGAGCGACTGGTGGCGAGATCGCCGACCACCTCGACCAGAACGTTGCCGATCAGATGTTGGGTGGGTCCGCACTCGTCGAGGAACGAGCGGATGGACGCCACGACCTCGGCGGGCCCGCGGAGAGTTCCGGTGCCCAGTTCCGCCGTAGCGTCCGGCGTCATGATCCGGTGGAGTTCATCCCAGTCGCGGGCGTCCATGGCTCGCGCGAACTCGAAGATGGCGCGGGTGATCTCGCGTTCGTCGAGGAGAGTGGTGATGTCGATGCTCATGCTGTGCGCCTTTCTTAACGTCGGGGGGTTAATAAAGGCGCACAGCAGATGTCAGCGGTTGAGCAGCTTACGCATCGCTTCGGCAGCGCCCTTGACCATCTTGTCTCGGGGGAAGCCACTGCGCTTCTTGGCGCCTTCGTAGTTTCCTGCAGCAACCCAGATCGGGCCGTCGGCAAGGTGTTCGAGACCTTCACGTGCAACATCTTCGGGCTCTGCGACGTTCATTCCCGGGATGTCGAAGTTCAGTCCCGCGCGAATCATAGCCGGTGTGCGAGTGACACCGAGAATGAACTCGACGACGTGAACACCGTACGGTTGGAGTTCGAGCCACAGGCTTTCGGCGAAGATGCGCCCGAATGCCTTGGACGCCGCGTAGATGCTCTGGTGCTCGGAACCCATGAAGCCCGCAAGTGAACCGAGCAGCATGATGCCGCCGCGTCCGCGATCCTTCATCAAACCGCCGAAGTGGTGCGAGAGTTCGAGTTGCTTGTTGATGTTCAGCTCGATGACTCCGGCAAATCCGTTCAGATCGCCGGTGACGAACTCATGGCCGTAGCTGTTGGCACCGGCGTTGAAGATGAGCAGACCCACCTCGACGTCGTCGGTGACGGCTTTGATCTGATCGAGCGCGTCGGGAACGAGCAGATCCAATGCGAGAGTGCGTACTTCGACGCCATTGGCGCGCGCCTTGGACGCGGTCTCCTCGAGCGGACCCGGTTTGCGGGCGATGAGCACCAGATTGATGCCGAGCTTGCTGAGCTCGTCGGCGAACCCTGCGCCGACACCTTCGGAACCGCCGGCGATGACTGCCCACGGGCCGTAGTACTGAGGATCGATCATTACTACCTTCTTCGAAAGATGTTGGCTTGGCTAGTGAAACGGAGCCGGTACGGGTTCACTGTTGTCGACGATCGGCTTGGGCACCGGGTCTTCGTCGAGGATCTCGATCTTCCCGGCCCTGGCCGCATTGACGATGGACGCGATCAAGGCGCCGCACTCCTTGCGGGGAGCACCCGGTCGACCCTCTCGTTGCCCGAATTCACGTTCGTCGGCAATTTCGAGGCACTTGGCGCGGGCCTGGTCGCTCCACTGAACAGTGGTGTGTTCCCAACTGTTCTTCTGGACCAGGACCTGCGCCTTGCACTCAGCGCACTGAAGAGGCTGCATCTTCTTCGGCCTTCTTCGCCGCGAGGTTGTCTTCGACTTCCTTCTGCCAGGCGGCGACGGGGCGTGCGGTATCGAGTTCGAATTCGAATCGCTCGGTCATTTCGGGAGCGATGTCCGCGACGTCGACGTAGAACTGCTCGTACCAGCGGCGGAGCTGGTAGACCGGACCGTCCTCTTCGCACAGGAGCGGGTTCTCGATGCGAGTCTTGTTCTTCCAGATCTCGACGTCCTGCTCGAAGCCCTTGGCGATGAACGTGCCGAAGTTCGCGGCCATCGCGTCGGCGGCTTCGCCCTGGAAACGATCCGACTTCTTCACGATGATGCCGTACTGGAGCACGAACTTGTCCGCACTGACCGGGTAGTGGCAGTTGATGAGCACGGAGTCGACGTTGTAGTCCTCGTACTCGTAGGTCAGGTCGTCGACCATGAAGGAGGGACCGAAGTACGTGGCGACCGAGTTGCTGCCGACCATCTTCGGGGTGCCTGCTGCGTGCGGACGCATGTCCGAGCGAGCGACGCCGCGCATGTACTGCGTTGCTGCGTGGCCTTCGAAGACGTTCTTGAAGTACGTCGGGAACGAGTAGTGCACGTAGAAGAAGTGCGCCATGTCGACGATGTTGTCGACGATTTCTCGGCAGTTCGTGTCGACGGTGGTTGTGTACCAGACCCAGTCGCTCCACTCGTCGCTGAGCGCGCCTTCGATGCGGGGGATGGCCACGTCGTCGGTCGGCGGGTTGCCCTCGGGGTCGTGCCAGACGAAGAGCATGCCGTCCTGGTCGAGGGTCTGCCATGCGCGCGTCTTGGCGAGCGGGGGAACGCGGCGTGCATACGGAATCTTCTGGCACTTGCCGTTGCCGCCCCAACGCCAATCGTGGAACGGACAGGCAATGGCGTCGCCCTTGATGGTGCCCTGGCTCAGGTCGCCACCCATGTGACGGCAGTACGCGTCGAGGATCTTGACGTTGCCTTCACTGTCGGCGAAGACGACAAGTTTGGTGCCGAACGCCTCGATCGAGTGCGGCTGGCCGTCCTTGAAGGACTCCGTGAGTCCAATGCAGTGCCATCCACGTGCAAAGCGAGTGGGCGCGGTTCCAGCTTGGATCTCGCGAACCTCGTCGTTGTCGGACTGAGTGATCGTCACGATGAGTCCCGTCCTTTCCAGGGGCAGTGTCGACGCCCGACGCTAGGGGAGCGTGAATTGCCTCTGGGGCGTCGTCTCACTGGCCGGGACCAGCGGAGAGCGCGAGGATCGGGCGGCTGATCCCGGCCTCCGGGACTTCGGATCACCGGAACGCGCGACCGACATATCGTGACGGGGCAGCCGTTATGTCTATCTGCCGATCCGCTCCCTCACGGTTCGGTGCGAGGAGTGTCTCCCATGGTCAACAAGGTTCTGAGCACAGTCCGTGATCTGCTTCCGAAGATCGCGGCCCGCGCTCAGAAGGTCGACGATTCGCGCAAGATCTCCGAACGGACCATCCGAGAACTGTCCGAAGCCGGCGTGTTCTCGATGCTGGCGCCGAAGAGATACGGAGGCGCCGAGAGCGACCCGGTCCACTTCTACGAAGTGATCCGGGCAATCTCCGCTGCCTGTGGCTCGACGGGCTGGGTCGCCTCGGTGGTGGGGGTGCACCCGTGGCATCTGGCGCTTTTCGACGACCAAGCCCAGGCCGACGTGTGGGGAGAGGATCAGACGACGCTCATCTCGTCCGCCTACGCACCGGTCGGACGGCTGACGGCGGTGGACGGCGGCTACGAGCTTTCGGGCCAGTGGGGCTTTTCCTCCGGCTGTGATCACGCGAGTTGGGCGTTGCTGGGAGCGATGGTGGTCGGCATGGATGGCCGTCCCGTCGATTTCATGACGGTGTTGGTGCCGCGCACCGATTACGAAATCCGTGACGTGTGGGATGTCGTGGGTATGCGGGGCACCGCGAGCAACGAGATCGTGGTCGACAAGGCCTTCGTTCCCGAGCACCGATTGAAGCGCAACTACGAGACCGCACAACTGCGTGGACCCGGCCAAGCGGTCAATCCTGGCCCGCTGTACAAACTTCCGTTCGGGAGCATCTTCACCTCGACGGTGGCCGCCCCGTGTGTTGGCATCGTTGCCGGTTGTTACGAGGGGTACCTGGACGTGATGCGTGAGCGCGTCCGTCTGAGCTTGGGTGGTGGACGGTTCAGCGAGGATCAGTTCGCTCAAGTTGCCGTCGCACGTGCGTCATCGGAGATCGACGCTGCGATTCTGCAGATGGATCGCAACATCCGGGAGATGTACGAACTTGCTGTAGCCGGCCAAGAGTTTCCGCTCTCGATGAGGCTTCGGGCCCGTCGTGATCAGGTTCGCGCGACGGAACGTTCGGTGGAAGCGATCGACATGCTGTTCAAGACAGCAGGCGGTAACTCCCTCTCCCGTGGAAACCCGATCGAGCGCGCGTGGCGCGACGTTCACGCAGGGAGCGTTCACGTTGCCAACGAACCGGAGCGCGCGTTGGCGCTGTACGGCCGGGCAGCGTTCGGGCTGCCGGTGGAGGACAACCTGATCTGACAGGTTGGCGCGACGCCGGGCGGGGTATTTGCCTCTGGATGAGGGAAGTTCCGGCTCTGACCATCGGCTCGCTCGTCGACATGGCAGGTGTCGCGCGAGCGAAAGTGATGCCTGCGGCCCGAACTGGTGTCTTCGAGGAAATCGGTGCGGGAGTCTCGCCGAGTTGGAACGTCTTCTGCAGCGACGACCGGATTGCCTTCACGGATTCCTTTTCAGTCGTGGGCGATCTCCGACTACGTATCGACCGATCCGACCTCCGTGATCTCGGCGGTGGTGTGTCCTGGGCGCCCGCGACTGTGCACGAGCAGGACGGTTCGACGGCTGCCGTGTGCACGCGTTCCGCGCTTGCCGCCGTCGTTGCGCGGCTTGCCTCCGACGGCCTCGAAGCCCGTGTCGGCCATGAGGTCGAGTTCACGCTTTTCGGTGACGCGTGTGGCGGTGAATGGTCGGCCTACGGGCTGGATGCGGTCGTTCGGCATGAGGACTTTCTCAAGGACCTCCTGCACAATGCCGAACGCGCACAACTACATATCGAGCAAGTCCATGCCGAATACGGGCCCGATCAATTCGAGATATCGATCGCTCCGAGCGCTCCTGTTCAAGCCGCCGATCTCGTGGTGTTGGCTCGGATCTTGATCAGCCGTACGGCCAGAGCGCACGGATTGGCGGCCTCGTTCTCGCCGATTCCCACCCTGGGCGGCGCAGGAAACGGCGCACACCAGCACTTTTCGTTGACCGCGAATGGTAGTTCGGTCTTCTCCGGCGGCAGTCGGGAGCATGGAATGACTGACGCTGGAGCTTCCGCTTTGGGCGGAATCCTCGCTCATCTGACGGAGTTCACGGCCGTCTTCGCGTCTTCACCGCTCTCCGGCCTCAGGCTGCGCCCGGACAATTGGTCGGGGGCCTACGTCTGTTGGGGGCTCGAGAACCGCGAAGCGGCACTGAGGTTCTGCGCAGAGTCGCCGTCGAATCCGCACGGCGCCAACGCCGAAGTGAAAATCGTCGATCCATCGGCCAACCCGTATCTGGCGACCGCTGCGATACTTGGCCTTTCGCATATCGGTATCGGCAATGCCGCGCCATTGCCGCCGGAAATTGTGGTGAACCCGTCGACTCTCACGGAGGCGGAACGTGATGAGCGCGGGGTGACCCGAGTCCCCACCGATCTGCGCGAGATAGTGCAGAAGTTCAACTCCTCCTCGGTGGCGAAGGAAATCTTCGGGGAGCCGATCATCGAAGCGATGGTGTCCGTGAAGGGAGTTGAGCGGAAGACGTTTTCCCAGATGGACGAGGCGACAACCGTCGAGCGGCTTCGATATACCTGGAGCTGAAAGGGTTGACGCGCAAGATGTCGAGTCCTATGTTTAAGTTATTCCTTAATTAAGGAGTTGCTTACATGGACGAGCGAAGTGTCCGGCTCGATGCAGTGTTCAGTGCACTGGCCGACCCGACGAGGCGTGAAATGCTCTCTCGCCTGACGGATGGTTCGATGACCGTCGGTGAGTTGGCTGAGCCGTTCGAGATGAGTCGACCCGCCATCTCGCAGCATCTGAAGGTGTTGGAGAAGGCCGGTCTCATCGAACGGACCGCCACTGCGCAATGGCGCACCTGCACCCTTCGCGCAGAGGGGCTCGACGACGCCAGTGCCTGGGTCAACGAACATCGGCGGGGTTGGAACGAACGCTTCGATCTCCTCGACGAGCGTCTACGTGAGCTGAAGCAACGTCGACCGAAGAAGGAGAAGGACAATGAGTGATCAGAACGGCGATGCCACCGCAGAATTCACCATCACCCGAATCTTCGACGCACCACGTGAACTCGTGTGGCAAGCGTGGACCGATCCCGACGAGGCAGCCCGCTGGTGGCATCCCGAGGGCGTCAGCAGCCCCCGTGAGCATGTCAGGATCGATCCCAGAGTTGGCGGAACGTACCGCTACCTGATGATCAACGACGAGAACGGAGCCGAGTACCCCACCGGCGGAACCTATCTCGAGGTCGACGAGCCGAAGAGGCTTGTCTTCACCTGGGGAAATCCAGGTGATCCGGTAGGCGCCGCGCCTCGGATAACGGTCACGCTCGCAGAACGGGGTGACAAAACCGAAATGACCTTCCACCTGGTAGGAATTCCGGGATTCAAGGGCGATGGGAATGTGTACGACGGATGGGAATCCGCTTTCGACGTGTTGGAACAAGTTCGAGCCGGCGACTAGTCGGGAATCGGACACCGCGACAGCGGTGCCGGTGATTGAATGAGACTGATACTTCATTCATCACCGACTCAGGAGAGCCTGATGGCACCAGAAGTTGCGGTAGTTCTCGAGGGATACACCTACTTCGAATGCCCGCGCTGGCACGAGAACCGGATCTGGGTGTCGGACTTCTACACCTACCAGGTGATTTCGGCCTGCGAGGACGGGACCGACATACGCGTCGAGGCGGAGGTTCCAGGGCAGCCGTCCGGGCTGGGGTGGCTTCCGGACGGCAGATTGCTCGTCGTCTCCATGCGGGACCAGAAGATTCTGCGGCGAGAATCCGACGGCGAGTTGGTCGTGCACGCAGACTTGTCCGGGTACGTCAGTGCCAACGTCAACGACATGCTGGTCGACGCGCAGGGACGAGCGTACGTGGGCAACTTCGGGTTCGATCTGATGAACCTGGCGCCCGTCGAAACGGCAGATCTACTCCGAGTCGACCCGGACGGGTCGGTCCACGTTGTGGCACGAGATCTCCACTTCCCCAACGGAATGGCTTTGACATCAACCGGAGATCTGCTCGTGGACGAAACCTTGGGGAATCGAATCAGCAGGTTTGCCGTCCAACCGGATGGCTCGCTGGGGGAGCGCCGCGACTGGGCGTCGTTCGGACCGGTGCCTGGTGGCCCCGAGATGGAGACCACGCTTGCACAGATTGTTGTTGCGGCCGATGGTTGTTGCATCGACGGAGACGATTCGATGTGGGTGGCCGATGCCCTCGGAAGTCGAATTCTCCACGTGGACCCGTCTGGCAAGATAATCGATGAAATTGCCTTCGACAGCGGTGTCTTCGCCTGTGGGCTCGGCGGTTCCGACGGTCGTACGCTGTTCGTGTGTGCCGCCCCGGACTTCAACGAACACGCTCGCAAGGTCGCTACCGAAGGAAAGCTGCTGTCGATTCGTCTGGAGCCGTTGGCCTGACATGGAATTGGTGACCTCGCTACCTGCCGACATCCCGCTGCGGCAGGTAGCTCAGCGTGTCAGACGCATCGAGAACCTCGGTTTCGACACGGTACACATCTCCGAGACCATTCGCGATCCGTTTGCGGTGGCGGCACTCGCCGTCGAGCACAGCACCACCCTCACTGTCCGGACGTCGATGGTTGTCGCGTTTGCACGCAGCCCCATGGTGACGGCTTTGGCTGCGTGGGATCTGGCGGACTTCTCGGGTGGACGATTCCAACTGGGGCTCGCGACGCAGGTGCGGGGAAACGTCGTCGGGCGATATTCGATGCCGTGGACGGATCCTGTTGCGCAACTGCGTGATTACGTCAGCGCAGTACGTGAGATCTTCCGAGTGTTCCAGGATGGCGGTGAACTCGACCATGCCGGAACGCACTACACCTTCAACCGGCTGCAACCCTATTTCAACCCGGGGCCGATCGGCGTCCCCGCACCCGAGATATGGACCGGGGGAGTGAACTCCCGCATGTGCTCACTGGCCGGAGCCATCGCCGACGGTTTTGTTGCTCACCCCACCAGCTCCCATCCGAAGGTGCTCGCGGAGAGGATCATTCCAGCTTTGGCGGCAGGAGGAAGGAAACCGAGACTGATTGCCGTTCCGAAGACGATCACCGGCAGAGATCGCGCTGCGATAATTGCGCAGCGAGAAGCGGTGCGCAGTGAGCTTGCCTTTCTCTACTCCACACCGGCATACCGAGTTGCGCTCGAGGTCCTCGGATTGTCCGAGGTCGGGGAGAAGTTGACTGCGATGGCGCGAACGGGCGATTGGGCTCACCTCCCCGCCGTCCTCGCCGACGATGTTCTCGACATCTTGGTCACGCAATGCACATACGCCGAACTCCCCGAAGCGCTGAGTTCGAAGTACTCGGGCCTCTGCGACGGGATTGCACTGGCAGTGCCGACGGATCCCGCCGACGACGGAGATTTCACAGCGATCTGTGAGGAGCTTCGAGCCGCCGCAGCGTCTGCCCCGTGACGTCCAGTCGGCGCGATCTACACTTTCGGCATGGGGCGCGTCTACGAAGGCATCGATGAAAAGCTCACCACGTGGTTGCAGGCTCAACCGCTGTTCGTCGTTGCCACCGCACCGTTGTCTGCTGACGGGTTGATCAATTGCTCACCCAAAGGTGGAGTCGGATCGTTTGTGGTGCTGACATCCACCCGGGTGGCGTACCTCGACCTGACTGGTAGCGGAGTGGAAACTATCGCGCACGTGCGTGAGAACTCGCGAATAACTCTGATGTTCATGGCATTTGGCGGACCGCCGAAGATTGTCCGGCTTCACGGCAATGCGCGCGTTCTACTGGCAGGGTCGGAACCGTTCAACGAGCTGGTCGGTAAGTTCCCCGACCACCCGGGGCTGCGGTCCATCGTCGTGGTTGATCTGACGCGCGTCTCGGATTCGTGCGGATACGCAGTACCGCTGATGGACTACCAATCCGACCGTGACGTGCTCGACCGCGTAGCGGAGAAGAAGGGCCCGGAGCGGCTCATCGCCTATCGCGCCGAGAAGAACGCGAAGAGTGTGGACGGTTTGCCCGGTATCGACCCGGAGTGACGCGCTGGTTCTGTCCTTCGCTCAGTCGCCATCTCACCTGTGACGGGTGATGCGCGAATTCCGCGTGGCCGCCAGATTGGCTGCAGAGGGTTCCGCGTCAGGTCACGGTCCGATGGCATCGCGTGCTTGCGTGGGCGAGAAGACAAGAACCGGAGGAGAGTACTCATGGGTGCTGAGGCCAAGCCTGCAACGCCGTTCACGGTCGAGGTCAACCGCGCGGCAGTCGACGATTATCCGATGTCGGACCGCGAGGATTTCGGCGACGCGGACCGCGGATTCATCGCCGGGTGGGAGAACGATCAGGTCTTCAACGACAACGGTGATCTGATCCACGACGGTCAACCGCTCGAATACATCGCCGATGACAAACAGGCTCCGGAGTCGGTGAACCCGAGCCTGTGGAGGCAGTCGCAGTTGGTGAGGCGCTGTGGGCTCTACAAGGTGGTCGACGGTCTGTACCAGGTCAGATTCGCAGTCAACCTGACCATCGTCGACGCTCCCGACGGACTCGTCATCATCGACACCACCACCAGTGCTGATCTCGCCAAGGCGGGCCTGGAGTTGTTCCGTCGTGAACTGGGCAACAACAAGCCGATCGTCGCGATCATCTACACCCATACGCATTTCGACCATTACGCCGGCGTCAAAGGCCTCGTCGACGAGGCAGACGTAGCTTCGGGCAAGATCCCGATCGTCGCACCCGGAACCATCGAATCGTTCAACAAGTTCGCGATCGGTGAGAACGTCATCACCGGCAATGCGATGTCGCGACGTATGGGTTACACCTTCGGTCTGATTCTGCCGCAATGCGATTGCGGTCTGGTGACAGTCGGCCTGGGTTCGGGTGCCGACAACATGAACATCCACATGACGTACATTCCGCCCACCGACGGCATCACCAAGACCGGCGAGGTGCGTAATCTCGGCGGGTGGGAATTCGAGTTCCTGTATGCCCCGGACACCGAGGCGCCGGAAGAGATGCACATCTGGATCCCCGCCATCAAAGCGCTCACGTGCGCCGAGAACGCCAACCACTCGATGCACAACATCCAGACGATCCGCGGCGCGCGTACCCGAGACGCGCGCAACTTCGCCAGGTACTTGGATGAGACGTTGGTGCGATGGGGCGCTGACGTCGAAGTACACCACGGCCCGCACACGTGGCCGGTGTGGGGGAACGGCACAGTGGTGGAATTCCTTGAATCACAACGGGACATGTACAAGTTCATTCACGATCAGGCTCTTCGATTTGCCAACCAGGGCTACACGCCGCTCGAAGCTGCAGAGGTCGTGCGACTGCCGGAGGCCATCGGCCAGAAGTGGTACAACCGCTACTACCACGGCGGACTGCACCACAACGTGCGCGCAGTGTTCCACAAGGAGCTCGGCTTCTGGGACGGAGACCCTGCGACGATCTTGCCGTTGCTGCCCGAGGATCACGCCAAGCGGCACGTCGACTTGATCGGGCGGGAGAAGATACTTACCGAGGGCCGCAATGCTTTTGATGCAGGCGACTATCGATGGGCGGTGCAGCTTCTCCATCATCTGGTTTTCGCCGATCCTGGCGACGAGGAAGCGAAGAATCTGCAGGCAGACGCCTACGAGCAGCTCGGGTATCAGCAGGAAGTTCCGCAGTATCGGTCGATCTTCCTCGCCACCGCAATGGAACTGAGGAACGGGGTGACCGGTGCCGGCCAGGTCAACACCGACAGCACGGACACGATCTTGTCGATGCCAATCGATCTGCTTTTCGACTATGCGGGCGTGCACCTCGTTGCCGAGAAGGCAGACGACGTCGACATCTCCATCAACTTCAGTTTTGCCGACACCAAACAAGATTGGAACATGTGGGTTCGTCGGGCGGTGCTGAACGCACGCTCCGGACGGGCATCCGACGCGCAACTGACGCTCACGGGTCCGAAGCCGCTACTTGCCGGAATCCTGCTCCAACCGGGCAAGGCGTCCGCCATTCTCGAAAGCGGGAAGGTCACGCACGACGGCGACGTCTCGACTCTGTCGCGCTTCGCCGACATCATGGACGTGTTCGACCCGAATTTCAACATCGCGACGCCGTGAGAAAGAAAGGCCGTGAGAAAGAAAGTGGGGCAGACGATTGCGATATCGGCTGCCCCACGATCTGTTGCCACACAATGTGATTGAACTACGTTACTTCGCCATGTCCTGGGCTGCTCGGTAGGAGAAGACCATCGCCGTCCCCAGTGGAACTCCGGGGCCGGGGTAGAAACGCCCGCTCAACGAAGCGCTCGTGTTGCCGGCGGCGTACAGGCCGTCGATGGCGCTGCCGTCGGCGCGAAGAACGCGACCGTTGACGTCGGTGACCAAACCGCCCTTGGTGCCGAGGTCACTGAGGACGATGCGAGCTGCGTAGAACGGACCGTTCTCGATGGCCGTCAGCGCCGCATTCGCGCCGCCGTTGGGCGGGCAGAAGAATGCGTCGTACGGGTCCTCTCCGCGGTGGAACTCTTCGTCGACACCCAGTTTTGCTGCATCGTTGAACTTTTCGACGGTGCTGCGCAGCGCGTCGGCCGGCAGTCCGGTTTTGGCGGCGAGCTCTTCGAGAGTGTCGGCGCCCACCCAGGTTCCGGCTTCGAGGTGTTTGTCGGGCGCCGTGTTCGGGATGCAGATGGCGGGTAGCCCGCCACCCTCGCGTGAGTCGAAGATCATGAACGACGGCACGGCAGAACCGTTGTCGTCGTGAGCATCCATTGCCCGGCCGAACTGGTCGTACGGGAGCGACTCGTTGAGGTACCGCTCGCCCGCCTTGTCGACGACGAGGCCGCCCCGAACGCCGACCATGAAGGCTGCGCTGCCGTCGGGCTGCTCGACGCCGGGGCAGAACCATGCCTGATCGAGCAATGCGGTTGCGCCACCGACAGCGATACCGGCAGAGATCGCGTCGCCGGTATTGGCGCCGAACGGCCCCATACTCCAGATCGCTTTGCCAGGGGTGCCGGCCTGCTCACGCATCTCGGTGTTGCCTTCGATGCCGCCCGCTGCCATCAGGACACCGCGGTTCGCTTTGATTCGCTGGGTTTCGCCGCCCGATTCGACCTCGGCGCCGACGACTCGTCCGTCTTCGACGATCAGGGACGTGAGAACGGATTCGGTTCGAAGTTCTGCTTTGCCGGTGCTTTGGACTGCGGCCAGCAGACGGCCGATCAGTGCGCGCCCACCGATCATCGGGCCGGGAGCGTGGCCTTGACCGGTGCGGTCCTGGTCCAGTTCCGGACGCACCTTGCCGGCGAGATCACCGATGTCGGCGGGATCGAGATCGAGCGGGTTGATGGAGCGTCCCGTGTCCATCCGGCCCTCGGCCTTGTAGTAGTCGGGAAACGCGCGGAACTCGAATTCGATGTTCGGGTTCTCCTCGAGCAACGCGACCACTGCCGGTGCGGTCTCGACGTAGGCGTCCTGGCGATCGGACTCGGAGTCGCCGAGCAGCGTGCGCAGATAGGTACGTGCGTTCTCCGTCGAGTCAGGCAGTCCCGCGCGTTCCTGTACCTGGGTTCCCGGCAGCCAGATGGATGCGCCCGAGTACGCGGAAGTTCCGCCGAAGCGATCGGTTTTCTCGAGGACGATTGTCGTCAATCCTCGAGCTGCCGCGGTGTATGCGCCGGTCAGCGCGCCGCCGCCGGAGCCGACTACCAACACGTCGCACTCGGTGGTCCAGTCCTGCATCATTGCGTCCTTACTCCAAGAGGGTGGGGTGTCCACGGAATACCGCACGGAGAGAGAAGGCCATGCCAGGTCCCACTGAGCGGGCAATACGCCGACATGGGTGATCGAGGTGAGAGAATTGGCGAGGTCGTTCGCGACTGAGACTCAGAATCGATGATGGGGGCGACGTTGCCGAGAATTGCCGAGGTCAGGGACGCTGCCGAGCCCAGTTCGGACGAGCAGCGGGCGCGTCATGTGCGGATGCTGGAAGCCGCCGCCGAATTGGGGACCGAGAAGGAACTCTCACGGGTTCAGATGCATGAGGTCGCCAAGCGGGCGGGCGTGGCCATCGGCACCCTTTATCGCTACTTCCCCTCGAAGACGCACCTCTTCGTCGCAGTGATGGTCGAGCAGATCGATCAGATCGGCGACAGCTTTGCCAAGCATCAGGTTCAGTCGGACAATCCGCAGGACGCGGTGTACGAGGTGTTGGTACGCGCCACTCGCGGGTTACTGCGTCGGCCGGCTCTCTCGACTGCGATGTTGCAGTCGTCCAGTACCGCCAATGTCGCGACGGTGCCGGACGTGGGCAAGATCGATCGTGGATTCCGGCAGATCGTCCTCGATGCGGCCGGAATCGAGAACCCCACCGAGGAAGACAACACAGGTCTGCGTCTGCTGATGCAGCTGTGGTTCGGGGTTATCCAGTCCTGCCTCAACGGTCGAATCTCCATCCCCGATGCGGAGTACGACATCCGCAAAGGGTGCGACCTGCTTCTGGTGAATCTCTCGCGACACTGACGTGACCACGCTCGAATAAGACACTGACGTGACCACGCTCGAATAGACACTGACGTGACCTCGCCCCTCAGGGGTGGGTTCGCCATGTCTCAAAATTGAAATCAATTCTATTATTGAAGGTGGCATTGTGCCGGAGTTGCCGTTGGCGGGGGCATTGCCCTCCTCTCATTAATAGAATACATTACAAAAAAGTTGACGGTGAGCCAGCTCACCGACCGAAAACTCCACGAAGGAGCGCACATCATGGGTCATGCAGTCATCGTCGAGGCCGCGCGGACACCGATCGGACGTCGTCGCGGCGCCCTGGCGGGACTGCACCCCGCCGAGATTCTGGGAGCAGCGCAGCTCGGGGTCCTCGAGCGGGCAGGCGTCGCACCGGAAGACATCGGACAGATCATCGGCGGCTGTGTCACCCAGGCGGGCGAACAGTCCAACAACGTCACGCGCCAGGCGTGGCTGCACGCCGGCCTGCCGTACAGCACAGCGGCAACCACCATCGACTGCGCCTGTGGATCTGCCCAGCAGGCAGTGCATTT
This sequence comes from Rhodococcus sp. NPDC057135, assembly GCF_042670865.1. Taxonomy (NCBI): domain Bacteria; kingdom Bacillati; phylum Actinomycetota; class Actinomycetes; order Mycobacteriales; family Nocardiaceae; genus Rhodococcus; species Rhodococcus sp. NPDC057135. The sequence goes on along the minus strand of NZ_JBHUUU010000004.1, from coordinate 329,269 downwards.
GATTTCCGGACTCATTTCCTCGGGTCAGATCTCGGCCGGTATCGGCTGCGGCGTCGAGGCCATGAGTCGTGTGTTCCTGGGCCAGGCCAATGCGCCCGGAACGGGAAACCCGTACCCGGACGACTGGACCATCGACATGGGTGACCAGTTCACCTCTGCTCAGCGTATTGCCGAGAAGCGTGGCATCACACGCGCGGACGTCGACGCCTTCGGTCTCGAGTCGCAGCGCCGCGCAGCCCAGGCCTGGGCAGAAGGCCGTTTCGACCGCGAGATCGTTCCCGTCAAGGCTCCGGTCGTAGACAAGGAAGGCGTGGCTACCGGCGAGATCGCCACCGTCACTCGCGATGGCGGCCTGCGTGAGACGACGGCCGAAGCGCTCGCCGGACTCAAGCCGGTTATCGAAGGCCACATCCACACCGCCGGCAACTCCTCGCAGATCAGTGACGGCGCCGCTGCGGTGCTGCTGATGAGCGAAGCGCGGGCACATGAGTTGGGATTGAAGCCCCGCGCCCGGATCGTTGCTTCCGGCATGGTCGGATCCGATCCGTTCTACCACCTCGACGGTCCCATCGAGTCCACCCAGATGGTGCTCGACAAGGCCGGAATGACCTTGAACGACATCGATCTCGTCGAAATCAACGAAGCATTTGCCTCCGTCGTGCTCTCCTGGGCGCAGATTCACGGAGCAGACTTGTCCAAGGTCAACGTCAACGGCGGTGCGATCGCCCTCGGACACCCCGTCGGATCGACGGGCGCTCGTCTGATCACCACGGCGCTGCACGAACTCGAGCGCTCGAACAAGTCGACGGCTCTGGTCACGATGTGCGCCGGTGGCGCTCTCTCGACCGCCACCATCATCGAACGCATCTGACCCGTACCCGCACTGTCGAATTGACGAGGTAGACATGACCATTGGATTGAGTGAAGAAGATCGCGACCTCCGCGACTCCGTACGGGGCTGGGCGGCGCGCCACGCAACACCCACCGTCATCCGTGAAGCTGTCGAGGCGAAGGTCGAAACCCGCCCGCAACTCTGGAACGGGCTTGCCGAGCAGGGGCTTCTCGGACTGCACATCGCCGAGGAATTCGGTGGCGCCGGGTACGGACTGGTCGAACTCGCTATCGTCGTCGAGGAGCTGGGACGCTCCATGGTTCCTGGACCGTTTCTGCCGACGGTAGTGCTCAGCGCTGTTCTCAGTGATGCCGGAGTATCGGGCAGGCTGCCGGCGCTCGTGGACGGCAGCACTCTCGGAGCTGTTGCACTGCAGCCGGGTTCGCTGAAGATCGCGCGTGACGGTGACACTGCCACGCTGAGCGGTACGTCCAGTCAGATTCTCGGCGGTCATGTCGGCGACGTCTTCCTGCTCGCGACGGACAGCGGATTCGTGTTGCTCGAACGCGATCGTCTCGAGGTGACAGACCTGGCCAGCTACGACGTTGTACGTCGTAACTCCGAGGTCACCGTCGACGGACTAGTTCTCGCTGATGCGGAAATCCTCACCATCGACACCCAGCGTGTACTCGACATTGCCGCAACGCTGTTCGCGGCCGAGGCATCCGGCTTGGCGGACTGGGCAGTCACGACCTCAGCTGACTACGCGAAGGTGCGTCAGCAGTTCGGTCGTCCGATCGGCCAGTTCCAGGGCGTCAAGCACAAGGCTGCTCGGATGCTCGCTCTTGCCGAGCAAGCACGCGTCTGTGCCTGGGATGCTGCACGTGCCCTGACGCCGGCGAACGGTGTCGGTGCCGAAGAGGCCTCTCTCGCCGCGGCCGTCGCCGGTGCAACTGCTCTGGAGGCCGGCTTCTCCGTCACGCGCGACTGCATCCAGGTGCTCGGCGGTATCGGCTACACCTGGGAGCACGACGCACACCTTTACTTGCGTCGTGCGCAGTCCTTGCGAATTCTGCTGGGTTCCACGGCATCCTGGCGTCGACGCGTTGCCGAGTTGACCATTGCCGGCACCCGGCGCGTGCTCAGCATCGAATTGCCGCCCGAGGCCGAGGCGATCCGCGCCGATGTTCGAGCCGAGCTCGCACCGGCAAAGGGCCTCGAAGGTGCCGCGCAGAAGACGTATCTCGCGGAAAAGGGCTACACCGCACCACACTTCACGGCTCCGTGGGGCAAGTCCGCCGATGCCGTCAGCCAACTGGTCATCGCCGAAGAATTGCGCGCTGCGAAGATCAAGCCGCACGACATGATCATCGGCAACTGGGTCATCCCGACGCTCATCGCGCACGGCAACGAAGAGCAGCTTGCCAAGTTCGTCCCGCCGTCACTGCGCGGCGACATCGTCTGGTGCCAGCTCTTCTCCGAGCCCGGCGCAGGTTCCGACCTCGCGGCTCTGAGCACGAAGGCCACCAAGGTGGACGGTGGCTGGAAGTTGCAGGGCCAGAAGGTATGGACGTCGATGGCACGCGACGCGCACTGGGGAATCTGCCTCGCCCGCACCGACGCCGACGCCCCCAAGCACAAGGGCTTGTCCTACTTTCTCATCGACATCAAGAACAGCGGTCTCGACATTCGCCCGTTGCGCGAGATCACCGGCGAGGCACTCTTCAACGAGGTGTTCTTCGACGACGTCTTCGTTCCGGACGAGTGCCTGGTCGGCGAGCCGGGTGACGGCTGGAAGCTCGCTCGCACCACGCTGGCCAACGAGCGTGTCTCGCTGTCCAACGACTCGTCCCTGGGATCGGGCGGCGAGGCTCTGCTGAGCCTGGTCGACGGGCTGCCCGGTGGTATCGACGACGAGCAGCTGACGGTTCTCGGAAAGGTGCTGTGCGACGCACAATCCGGCGGTTTGCTCGGTCTGCGCACCACGCTGCGCTCGCTTACCGGCGCACAGCCGGGGGCTGAGTCCTCGGTGGCGAAGCTGATCGGCGTCGAGCACATCCAGCAGGTCTGGGATGTGGCGATGGAGTGGGCTGGTCCCAGTTCCCTTCTGGGCGATCAGCATCGGATGTCTGCGACGCAGATGTTCCTGAACTCGCAGTGCATGTCCATCGCGGGTGGTACAACCAATGTTCAGCTCAACATCATCGGTGAGCGAATCTTGGGTCTGCCTCGTGACCCCGAACCGGGAAAGTGACCTGCACATGAGCAATCGCACCTTCGTCATCGGCGTGGGCATGACCAAGTTCGAGAAGATCGAGACCCGCGACTGGGAATACCCGGACATGGTGACCGAGGCAGTCTCGAATGCCCTGACCGATGCCGGGATCAGCTACGACCAGATCCGGCGTGCTGCAGTCGGTTACGTGTTCAATGCGTCGACTGCCGGCCAGCGAGCCCTCTACGAGATCGGTCTGACAGGCATCCCTATCTTCAACGTCAACAACAACTGCGCCACGGGGTCCACGGCGCTGATGATGGCGCGCGAATGGGTCCAGGCGGGGCAAGCGGACTGCGCCTTGGCTGTCGGATTCGAGAAGATGACCAAAACGGCGTTGACCGGCAACGGTGAGATGCCCAAGGTCACCACTTTGGACTCTCAGCTGAAAATCATGGTCGAGGACTACGGCTTCGCCCGCTCGCCCATGACCGCTCAGTTGTTCGGCAACGCTGCCGTCGAACACATGAAGAAGTACGGCACCACGGTCGAGCAGATTGCAGCCGTGGCGGTCAAGAACCACAAGCACTCGGTCAACAATCCGTATGCACAGTTCCGTGACGAGTACACCCTCGAACAGGTTCTGAGCGACAAGATGATTCACGAGCCGTTGACGCGTTCGCAGTGTTCGCCGACTTCGGACGGCGCCGGAGCTGCCATCGTGGTGAGCGAGAAGTTCGTGCGTGAGCACGGTCTCGAAGACCAGGCGATCGAGATCGTCGCGCAGGCGTTGACCACCGACACCGAGGCGGCGTTCGCCGAGAAGTCGATGATCGACGTGGTCGGTGCGCCGATGACGGCCGCCGCGGCCGAGCAGGCCTTTGCGCAGGCCGGGATCACCATCGATGACGTCGACGTCATCGAACTGCACGACTGCTTTGCGATCAACGAGATCATCACCTACGAGGGCCTGGGGATGTGCGCAGTCGGAGAAGGCGGAAAGCTCGTCGAATCCGGCGCGACCACGTACGGCGGCCAATGGGTCGTCAACCCGTCGGGTGGTTTGATCTCGAAGGGACACCCGCTGGGTGCGACGGGCTTGGCACAGTGCGCCGAACTCACGTGGCAGCTCCGCGGGACGGCAGATGCCCGCCAGGTCGAGGGCGCTCGAATTGGACTGCAGCACAACCTCGGACTGGGCGGCGCGTGCGTCGTGACGGTCTACCGATCCGGAACTTTGGAGAACTGATGGCTATCGATCTTGCGGTGGCATTGGCTGCCGAACCGACTGTGCGCGAGGCGTCGTGGACCGACCGCGACGTCATGCTTTACCAACTGGGTCTGGGGGCCGGCGTGAACGCGCTGGATCCTGCGGAACTCACCTGGGTGTACGAAAAGGGGCTGAAGGTACTACCGACATTTGCAATGGTTGCAGGCCAGGGAGTTTCGGCGGGTGTACTGCCAGCGCCGTCGATGAGCATGCCGGGAATCGACATCGACCTGCGCAAGATCCTGCACGGCGGGCAGTCGCTGTCACTTCACGCCCCGATCCCGTCGACGGGTACCGCGCGTATTTCCTCCCGCGTTGCCGACGTCTGGGACAAGGGAAAGGCGGCTGTGATCGTTCTCGAGACCGCAGCGCATGACCTTGACGGGAATCCGTTGTGGACCACAGGAATGCAGATCTGGGCGCGCGGCGAAGGCGGATTCGGCGGAGATGCCGGACCCGAAGTTGTTGCCGGGGTGCCTGATCGAGCGCCGGACAAGGTACTGGCGTCGAGTACCAGTCCCTCGCAAGCGCTGGTGTACCGACTCAGCGGAGACATGAACCCTCTCCACGCCGATCCTGCCTTCGCGAAGATGGCGGGCTTCGACGCACCGATCCTGCATGGTCTCGCGTCGTACGGCATCGTCTGCAAGGCAGTGGTAGACGGGATTCTCGACGGAGATCCGACCCGGGTGAAGAACTACTCGGTGCGGTTTGCCGGTTCGCTGTTCCCCGGCGAATCCATCACCACCTCGGTATGGCAGGAAGGCAACACACTGACCTTGGCGGCGACGTGCCCCGAGCGCGAGAACTCCCCGGTTCTCACACACGCAACAATGGAGATCAACTGATGGACCTCGGTACGCACCCCACGGCAGCAACACATCCGGGCGGCACGATTCTGACGTCGCCGCCGCAGGACGCTCCGGTCGACCGGGCGACGGCAGCGGCGCGTCGCGTTGTCGACGCGATGCTGCGGACCGACCGCGGAAACGCCAATCTGGACCGGGTTGCGGAGGAGCTCAACAGCATTGCCGAGCACCTCGAGCAGCACTCGCCCGAGGTTGCCGAGCGGTTGATCGACATGTGGAACGGTGAGGGCGTGACTCGTCACGATCCAGTGACCGGTCCCGAGAACGCCATTGCGCCGCCGCTCGTCCTGGAGGGGCTTGCCGACGGTTCGGTGCAGGGAGTCGTCACGTTGACTCTGCCGTACCAGGGGCCTCCCGGTCACGTGCACGGCGGCGTTTCGGCGCTACTGCTCGATCACGTTCTCGGTGTCGCCAATGCCTGGGGTGGAACTTCCGGTATGACAGCACAATTGAGCACTCGCTACCACCGCCCGACTCCGCTGTTCGAGCCCCTCACCATCAGCGGCAAGTTCCTTTCCAAGGACGGCCGCAAGATTCACACCGTCGGCGAGATCAAGACGGCGGACGGCGAAGTGTGCGTGTCCGTAGAGGGACTGTTCATCGACAAGACGGTGCCGCGCCCCAGGTAGGGGTTCTGATGAAGGAGGCCCCCGTGGGCAAGCTCGACGGACGTGTAGCAGTGGTCACCGGTGCCGGTATGGGCATCGGTCGCGGAGTGGCAGGCGCGTTTGCACGTGAAGGTGCGTCGGTACTGGTTGCCGAGATCGACGAGGCAGCCGGTATCGAGACGGCGCAGTGGCTGCGCGACGAATGGGGCGTGGAGGCGGAGTTCATCCGCACCGACGTCACTGACAAAGCGCAGGTTGTTGCCATGGTCGACCGGGCCGTCGAGCGGTTCGGACGCCTCGATATTCTGGTCAACAATGCTTGGCGGACTTTCGGTTTCGCTCGGTTCGAGAAGATGACCGACGAGCAGTTGCGCGGCGGTTTCGACATGGCAGTGATGGCGGCTTTCTGGGCCATGCAGGCTGGACTACCGGAACTCGAGCGTCACGGCACGGGCCGCGTGATCAACATGTGCAGCCTCAATGGCGTTAACGCCCACATGTATTCGGTGCAGTACAACGCGGCCAAGGAAGCTCTGCGGACGCTCACTCGAACCGCCGCGCGTGAATGGGCTCCTCGGCAGGTGACCTGCAACGTCATTTGCCCCGGCGCGCAGAGCGCGGCGTACAAGCGTGTTGCCGAAGCCAATCCGGAGAACGTGGCCGTCATGGCCGCACAGAATCCGATGGGGCGGATCGGGGACCCTCTCGACGACATCGGTCCCGTTGCGGCCTTCCTGGCGAGTGACGACAGCCGCTACGTCACCGGCAACACCCTCTTCGTCGACGGTGGTGGGCACATCAACGGTGTGCAGTGGGCGCCGACGGTCGACTGATCGGCGGTACTTGGCCGTGAGTTTTGGAAGTTCAGAAAATTTCCAGCGTTTGTGTTTCCGCCCGCCACTTCGGTGGCGGGCGGATCTATCAACCCTCTGATCTCACATTCTTGCGAGGATGTCCGCTTTTTTCTGGGCGAACTCGTCTTCGGTGAGGATTCCAGCGTCGCGGAGCTGACCGAGCTTCGTGAGCTGCTCGATCGCGTCCGGCGCGGTTGTCATTGGCGGGACCGCTTCTGGCGGTGATGCAGGCACCGCGGGTGCCGGGTGGGAGGTGAAATGCCGGGTGTTGGCCATCGTGTGCGCGCTGATGCGTGCTTGGTTTGCGACCTCGTTGATGATGTTCACGGCCTCGCGCGGGCTCGGAACGTCGTTCAAGATCACCTGCTCGACCCTGGACGCACGTTGGACATGCACGACGACGTCGCCGACGCCACGCGTCTTCTGAGTGAGTGACTGCCTGAGATCTATGTCGAACAGCTGATTCGTCGGCACTTGCTGTGCATTTGTTGTGAGTGTCCCTCGCTCAAAGAAGAGCGTTGTTGCAGTCAGGCGGTAGCGACCGCCGCCGATACCCGTGAGTGGCTGCCCCTTCGCAGACCAGAGAACTCCCGGCGCACCTTCGAGGGCGGATGCCTCAGAGGATGACCGAGCCGTGAAATCCTGCGTCGCTGACCTGATTCGATTGGCGAATCCGTTCATTCCGGAAGTCGCTTGATCGTCGACTACCAGTTGCCACCCGACGGGTGCCGGCGGCCATGACGGGTCTGGCACCCACCCTTCGTAGGGCAGCCAGCCTTCAGGGGCGCCGGGCCATCCGGGGGCCGGGTTGAATCGCGGTGCCATGTGCTGCCCTCTGTTCGTAAAGTTGTGTCTTTCCGGTATCAAACCAGACGGGAGGTTCGTTACAGCTAGGTCGGTCGAGTTTGCGCATTCTGATGCTTCTCCTGGCGGCTCGCGCAGAATCGCGTGGCGCGTGGCGCTGATCCCACCACGACCATCGCACCATCGCTACCTTCTTGGTGAGTGGCGTGAATACTGACTCGAGTGGACGGCGAAACTCGTCGCCGGCGACGTAGTCTGAGTTCAGATATAGCGGGAACTCGCTTCGGAAGAGAAGAGGCTCGGGATGTCCGAATGGGTCAAGAAGGTCGAAGCTGAAGCCAAGGGGCTCCTCGCCGAGGCGGAAGAAGAGATGACCGTCCTCGAAGGTGTCGACACCATTGATCCACTTGCTGAGGACGATCCGGCAACAGACGACGACACCAAGCCAACGTCGGATTGACACTGCGACGCATCGACGCGTCTCAGAACGGTGGCGGGTCATCCCCATAGTTGATGGGTTCTCGGTGAGCCCGCGGTGAATTCCACCGCCTACTTTGAACGTGCTTCTCTGCTCGTTTCTGAATCCGTCGGCGCTGGTTATTGCGTTCGCTCTGGATACGGGCAGCCTTGTTCTCTGCCTGGGTCCGCCGATTTCGACCACCTTGCGGCGGTATCGGTTCGTGTAGGCCGGCCAACAGCCCTGCGGGCCGCGTTCGGTAGCAGTGCCCGGTCGGCGACGTCAGCGATATGGTTCGATCCTCGTTCGACGCGAACCGCCACTGGTCGGAATGCTTGAGGCGATGATGATTGCGGCAGAACGCACTCATATTCGACTCGACTGTTTTGCCGCCACGCTCGGGGTCGCCGTGATGGAAGGGTTCATTGTGGTCGAGGTCGGAATTCCAGGCCGGGACATCACAATGCAGCCACTGGCAGCTGCCCGCGATGATCCGCAACCACGTATCGAGTACTGCACCTGGCCGGTAGACGTGTGCCGACGCAGTCACTGGTTCGGTGGCGACATCAGCGGGTACGCGGACCTTTCGAATGACGGCGTCTTGCGCGATGTCGCGAGCATGCTCAGCGCTGATCACTCCGTACCCGTCCAGGTGGGCGGGCTCGCCGCCACCGCGCAGAGTGGAATCAGCCATCACGACGTGGACCACGGGCCGGCGAACGACAACAGCACCCCTACGATCCTGTGGGCAATCAGCACGGGCACAGTTACACGGCAAGAACGGTGATCCGTTGGTCAACTCGAAGAGCGCGTCGGCTCGCCGTTGCTCGTAGGTTCGCGAGTCGTGTCGGCACACCGACATCGCCAACTCGCGCAACCGACCGTCGAAGGCCCGCGCCTGCTCGGCCGGAACGCTTCCCAAGATCTTGGCCATCCCGTCCTCGGCGGCACTGACCCCGACGAACCGATCGGTGAGAGCGCGACGTCGACGTTCTCGCATGCCTTCCGGGTCCACCGCCGCCACGATCCGATCGATCGCCGCCGTCAGTCGCCTTCCCGTCAGGCCGGTTCCGCCGGCCACTGGCGGAGCGAGGACCTGCTCGAGCAGTAGTCGTTCGACCTCGTCGATCAACTCGTCTTTCACGTTCGCCGTTGCGGAATCGATCAAACCCACGCGGTACAGATCCAACTCGCCACGCGCCATCGCCGCTCGAGTACGATGCAAACGGGTCTTCAACGAGAAACCCAACCCGATCAACTTCCCGGCAGCTGCGCGACCCATCGTGAGCGTCGCACCGATTTCCGATTCCGCCAACTCGTGTGCGGTCGACGACCAGGTCCCACTCGCGACATGCTCTGAGCTCCGTCGCGAAAAGAACTCGGCAACGACTGCGAGCTTGCGTTCGACCAGCATTGCCTCGCATGCATGCAGATCGGTCATGAGATCAACCAGGGCACAATCAGTTTCGGTACCGGTCAGCTGTGCTGAGATACCGAAAAGCTCCGTCGCGGGGTTGAACATCCATTCATTCTATTCGAATGCGTGTTCGAATTGAATGGATTCCTCAAATCAGTCGGAAAGGTCCGGTTCCTGAATCTCAGTGCATCTCAAGGGTTTGCCGTAATGCTGTCAGGGGATCCGAGGCATCTCGACGCCCGCGCGGGCCAGGCCCCTCGGGGCTGACGAAGCGACCCTCGTCCGAGCGGGTCCACTCTCGTACGGCCCATCGCTCCTTGATAGCCCAACGTCCATCACGTCGCTCCATATGGTCGATGAACCGCGCACCGCTGGTGAAGTTGACCATCCCGATGCCTTCAGCGCCGCCCCAGTGAGTGGACATCGAGTATGCCTCGCTGATTGCCTGGTCGCCATGCAGTTCGACCAGATGATTGCCGATGTGGTGCATCGTGCCGCCGATCGCCGAGAGTTTCGGTGTGACCCAAGCGATGTACTCGTCGATGTTGCCGTCGAAACCGGTGTGATGGTCGACCGCATCCGGATGATAGGCGCTGCGGACGAGATCGAAGTCGAGGCGATCGATGCCGCGGCAGTACGTCAGAACCACCTCACGAATAGCCTGCTTGTCGATGAGATCCTGCAGTGCCCGGTCCATGTCACGCCTCCTTGATGTTGGTCATCCAGTCGATCAATTCTGGTAGTTCTTCAGCAGCGCAATCGAATACGGTAGGTCGGAGCACGACGACGGACGCGCCGCGGTCAAACCAGTCCCGGACTTTGTCCGCGGTTGCCGAGAGATCGACGGATCCGTTGTCGCGTCGAACGGGTGCCGCGGACACCTGCACACGCGCGGTGTCCGGGTCACGGTCATGAGACTCGAACGTGCTGCGCAACAAAGCAACACTGTCGGTGAACGTTTCCAGATCGGTCGGGTTCACGGTCCAGCCGTCGGCAACGCGTGCGATGCGGTCGAAGTTCCGCTGGCTTGGACCGAAACCGAAGAGCACCGGTACATGGGATTGGGTCGGCAGTGGGAGACTGTGGTAGTTCTCGAAAGCGAAGTCGCGCCCCTTGAAGGTGGCCGGGGCATTGGTCCACAGTTCGCGGCAGGCTGCGACAGTCTCCTCCATGCGGCCGAATCGCGCGTCGAAAGGCATGTTGGTGGCGGTGTATTCGGCTTCTTGCCATCCAACGCCGAAGCCCATGACGGTGCGACCTTCGGACAACGAGTCGAGTGTGGCAACCTGCTTGGCAAGCAGAGCCGCCGGGCGAACAGTGGCGATCAGAACCGATACCCCGAGGCGAGCGCGCTCCGTCACCGCGGCGATCGCGGACAGAAGTGAGATCGGTTCGTACCAAGGGTGTTCCACAGGGAACAAGAAGTTGTGTTCGACTACTCGCTGAGCGTGTGCGTCGGCATTGAACCCGAGGTGATCGCCGGTGCAGATCAGATCGATCCCGGCACGGTCAGCGCGTGCGGCGAAGTCCAGAACCGGGCGGATCTTGCCGTCGAAGAGGGCTTCGAGACCCAGGACGTTGACGCCGATCTCCACAGATACTCCTCTACAGTGCGCGTCGGGCGTGGGCGGACATGTCACCCATGTTGTCCATACAGAAAAGTCTCGAGCTGAACTGCCACGTTCCGTCGACGCAGGTGAAGCGATCGAAGTAGCGCCCTGACAGGATAGGTTGCAGGGCAAGCGCTTCAGTACCTTGTATGACCGTGATGTACGAGAGTGCCGACGCCGATTCGCCGTCGACCGCAATCCGTGTGTTGGTCAGCAGATGTTTGGTTTGCGGAATCGGCGGATCTCCGTGCATCCGAATGAAGCCGCTGCAGGCTGCAAAGACGGCATCGGCGTCGGATGAAATGACTGTGGTGGCAACCCCGTCCGGTCCGCACTGCCCGTAGTCGGACTGGGCGAACAATGCGGCGACTTCACGCAATCTGCCCTGATCGATCAGATGCGTGTACTCACAGAGCAGGTCACGGATCGCCGACTCGGCAACGATCCGTGACAGCTCCGCGGTCATACGGTGATCTCGCGCCGAACCATCTTCCCGGTTGCATTGCGAGGCAACAGATCACCGGTGATACGCCACTTCGACGGAACCTTGAAGTAGGACAGGCGTTCGGCGGCGTAGTCACGCAACTCGGCCTCCGTGGTCTCCGCTCCGGGGCGCAGGACCACCACAGCGGATACTTCCTGGCCGAGGTCGGGGTGCGGCATGCCGATGACAGCGCACTCGATCACGTCTGGGTGTTCGTCGAGCGTCTGCTCGATCTCGGTGGGGTAGACGTTTTCGCCGCCACGCAGGATCAGGTCGGAACGACGGCCGGTGAGACGGAGACGCCCGTTCTCGATGACGCCGAAATCGCCTGTGCGGAGCCAGCGTCCGGGCGCGATTGCAGACTCGGTTGCCTCGTCGTTCTCCCAATATCCGAGCATGACGAACGGGCTGCGGACACACACTTCACCTTCGATGCCGTCCGGCAGCCACTCGCCGAAGGGATCGCGAATCTCCATCGAGACGGTGATGATCGGACGGCCGAGAGTGCCTGGGAATTCTTCGAGTTCGGCGCCTACGGCTACTGCGATGGCGGTGCTGCATTCAGTGAGGCCGTAGCTGTCGACCAGAGCATTGCGTGCGAACGGCACCTGCTCCTTGAGTCGTTCTTTGAAAGCCGGCGACGACGGCGCGGATGCCAGCGAGAAGGAAGTCAGGGAAGAGACGTCGTACTTGGCAATGTTGCCGTGTTCGAGTAGGCGCGACGCCATTGTGGGTACCGCACCCCAGTTGGTCACGCGCTCGCGTTCGACCAGCCCGAGCACCTTGTCGACGTCGAAGCCGCCCTCGGTCAGGATGACGGCGCTGCCGGTCGCGAGACGGGGGACCACCAGATTGTGCAGGCTGGCGATGTGGAAGAGCGGGGACGTGAGCAGATAACGCAGCGGGCTCGGCTTGGAAGCATCGTACTCACGGCCGGTGAAGGCGGCGCCGATTGCGTCGCTGTAGCGGTGGTAGTCGACGACGGCCATCACGTTGCGGTGCGAGTGGAGTGCGCCCTTGGGACGACCGCTGGTTCCGCTGGTGAACAGGATGACTGCGGGATCGTCTTCGTCGATATCGGTGCTCGGCACGTCGGAGCCCGCGTACTCCGAGATGAGCGCGGGCAGATCCTCTTCCATGGTGAGGACCGTGATGCCTGCCGGCAGTTCGGGAAGCGCGGCGCCGCGCTTGGCGTCGACGACAAGAACCTTCGGACGCGAGAGCTCGATCCCGTGGGTCACCTCTCGCGGAACCCACCAACCGTTGAGACCGACCGCGATCGCGCCGAGCGCCTGCGTCGCGAAGAACGTCATGACCCACTCGGGAGTGTTGGCGGCGAGGATGCCCACTCGGTCGCCTTTGCGAACCCCGTACTTGTCCCGCAGGGCAGTTGCCAGAGCGGCGACGGAGTCGGCGTGCTCGGTGAACGAGATTCGGCGATCGCTGGTGACGAGATAGTCGGCGTCGCCCCAGGCCCGAGATGCCGAGATGAGCTCACCTATGGCACGACCACGGTTCTTCATCACGGGCATGACGGTGCCGAGAACCTCTTCTTCGACGATCTCGAATGGCCCACCTGGACCAGTGAGGCGTGAGACCGCCTGGTCCAGAAGCAACTGCGGATCTGCGGGGGCAGTCATGGAATGGCCTTTCGTATTGTGGCGCTTTTCACGTCACAAAATCTCACGAGAAAATCATATCTGTGGCGGCGGTTACCACTGAGCGAGACTGGGAGGGTTCAGGCTCTGAGGCGTCGATACGTTCGAGTCGTATCGCAGTTGGAGAAATCGACATTCCGATATCGACTAGGACACAGGACACGATGACGAACACCGCCACCGAAGCATCTTCGAACGCAGCGCTTGCAGCACCCCAGCGCGAGGACGTCGCGCAGATGTTGATCGACCGTCTCGGTGATCAGCACCTCGGTCTGCGGACGCGCACGCAGGACTGGAGCTGGGACGAGGTGGTACTCGAGAGCGCAGCGCGCGGCTCGCTTGCGAAGTCGCTTCGTGCGCCTGGACCGTTTCACATCGGAGTACTTCTCGAGAACGACCCCGAGTTTCTCTTCTGGCTCGGCGGCGCGGCCTTGACCGGAGCCACGATCGTCGGCATCAATCCGACCAGGCGTGGAGCCGAACTCGAGGCCGAGGTTCGGTACGTGGACTGCCAGCTGATCGTCACCGACAAAGCGGGCTACGAGAAATTGGCCGGCCTTGACCTCGGTCTGACCGAAGACCGTTTTGTCCTCGTCGACGACGCGTCCTACGTGGACAAGATTTCAGCTCACCAGGTCGAGTCACCTCAGATCGACCTCGGCGTCGACGCGTCGACGCTGTTCCTGCTTCTCTTCACCTCGGGCACCACTGGAATGTCCAAGGCAGTGCGGTGCAGCCAGGGACGTTTGACGCGGTTGGCCTACGCGAACTGTGCCAAGTACGACATCGACCGAGACGACGTCTGCTACTGCTGCATGCCGCTCTTCCACGGGAATGCGCTGATGGCCCTCTGGGCGCCGGCGCTCTCACAGGGAGCCACCGTCTGCCTCGTTCGCAAGTTCACCGCCTCGGGTTTCATGCCGGACGTTCGGTTCTACGGCGCAACATATTTCACCTACGTCGGTAAGGCCTTGGGGTATCTCATGGCGACGCCGGAACAGGCCGACGACATCGAGAACACCCTCACTCACGGCTTCGGAACCGAGGCTTCGCCGGGAGACAAGGCAGAGTTCATCCGCCGTTTCGGTGCGCAGCTTTTCGAGGGATACGGCTCGAGTGAAGGTGCCGGTTCGGTGGTGCTCGATCCGAACCAGCCTGCCGGCGCACTGGGCCGTCCCGCGAACGAGAACATCGTCATCGTCGATCCCGATACCCGCGAAGAGCGGCCCCGCGCAATCCTCGACGAGCACTCTCACGTGCTGAACCCCGACGAAGCCATCGGCGAGATGGTCGACAAGGCCGGGTCGACGAAGTTCGAGGGGTACTACAAGAACGAAGACGCGATAGCCGAGAAGATTCGCCACGGTTGGTACTGGACAGGCGATCTCGGCTACGTCGACGAGGCCGGGTTCATCTACTTCGCCGGTCGCAAGGGTGACTGGATCCGCGTCGACGGCGAGAATACGTCGGCACTGATGATCGAGCACATCCTGCGTCGCCACCCCAAGGTGATTGCAACGGGTGTCTTCGCGGTGCCGGATCCGCGTTCGGGTGATCAGGTGATGGCTGCGATCGAGGTCGCCGATTTCGCTGATTTCGACCCGGTCGAGTTCGCGGCTTACCTTGCCGCGCAGGCGGATTTGGGTACGAAGGCGGCGCCGCGGTTCGTTCGCGTTTCGACGGACCTGCCGGTCACAGGGTCCAACAAGGTGCTCAAGCGTGAATTGCAGGTCGACCGCTGGCGTACCGACGAACCGGTGTTCCACTGGGTGGGCCGTGGCGCCCCCGAATACACGTTGATGACCGAAGCTGACGTGGTGAATCTGGAGAAGGAGTTCGAGACACACGGCCGTTCGCGGTTCCTGTGAGTGGAGTTGCGCTGGTAACCGGCGCTTCCCGGGGGATCGGCCGAGAGTGCGCGCTTGCCTTCGCGCGCGCCGGATTCGACGTTGCTATCACTGCTCGCACCGTTCGTGAAGGAGAGGGGCGGGCTGCTCCGCGAACCAGGCAGGGCCAGCAAGTGATTCCGGTGCCCGGCAGCCTGGAGACGACGGTCGCAGAGATAGAGGCCTTCGGTGTGCGAGCGTTGGCCGTCCCGATGGACCTGCTCGATCTGGCCTCCGTCCGCGGTGCTGGTGAACGCGTTCTGGCGGAGTGGGGACACGTCGACGTGTTGGTGAATAACGCCTACGCACAGACGGTCGGAAACATGGACCGGGTTCTCGACATCGAGATCGACGACGCTCAGGCGATGGTGATCGGGAATTATCTGCACCAACTCGCTCTGGTCCAGGTGATTCTGCCGTCGATGATCAAGAGTGGCAACGGCGTTGTCGTCAACCTGGCATCGGGCTCGGCCACAATGGATCCGCCTGCGCCGCCGGGGGAGGGCGGCTGGGGATTGTCCTACGCTGCGTCGAAGGCGTCGTTCGGACGTATCGCCGGGGCGATCAACTCCGAGTATCGGGGCGCCGGGGTCAAGGCGTTCAATCTGAGTCCGGGATTTGTCATTACGGAATCAGGGAAAGCCCGTGGTGGCGCAGACGCGATAGTCGATGCCGGATTCGCTGCCACACCGGCATCCGTGCCGGCTGCAGCGGCGGTGTGGCTTGCAACAGATCCGGATGCGGACCGGTTCCTCGGTCGCGTGGTGGACGGTCCGAAATTGATGGCGACACTGGAGGAAACGGTATGAAGCTCGGCGTAGTCGTTCCGGTCGAATTGGGTCGAAGTGGAGACCCTGAATGGATTCTGCAATTCGCCCGTGCGGCCGAATCGTTGGGTTTCGACGAGATCTCGGCTGTGGAGCACTCGGTGGTCATCGCCGACACCGAGAGTGAATACCCCTATTCTCCGACCGGCAAGTCGCATCTTCCCGATGACTGCGACATCCCGGATCCGCTTGAACTGCTTTCGTTCGTGGCCGGCGCCACAACCACGTTGGGTCTGTCCACCGGAGTTCTGGTGCTGCCCAACCACACTCCGGTAGTGCTTGCCAAGCGCTTGGCGACGCTTGATCGACTTTCGGCTGGGCGCCTGCGCATCTGCCTCGGACTGGGCTGGATGAAGGAAGAGATCGAAGCGTGCGGCGGTGACTTCGAGCGGCGTGGCAAAGTTGCCGACGAGGCAATCGCGGTGATGCGCGCACTCTGGGCAGGAAAGGAAGCGGTTGACTTCGACGGTGATTACTTCTCGTTCAAAGGTGCATACAGCTGGCCGAAGCCTCACCGCGAGTCGGGAGTTCCGCTCTACATCGGTGGACACAGTCTCGCGGCCGCGAGGCGAGCAGGCCGGTTGGGTGACGGTTTCCAGCCGCTGGGACTTGCTGGTGAAGACCTCGAAAAGGCCGTTGCAGCGATGAAAGCTGCTGCGGTCAAGGTCGACCGAGATCCCGCCGACGTCTCGCTCGTTCTCGGTGCGACATTACCCAGACTCGACGAAGCAAAGCTGGACTGGGCACGCGGTTTGGGAGCCGATCGAATCGTGCTGTCCGCCAGCCGCCGTGGTACGTCGTTGGAACTGATCATCGACGAGATGGCCGAATGCTCGAAGCGGCTGGGGCTCGGAACGTAAATCCCGTACCTGATCAGGGATGGGCCAGCCCGTTCAGGAGCATCGCGCTGACGAAGGCCGCATTGTCGGCCGGGCTGTCGGATCGGCGGGTGAAGCACCGCAACAGGAGGGTGTTGGTGATTCCTGCGGCGATGTCCATCGGGCTGCTGATGGTCGACAAGACTCCATTGTCCTGGCCCCGCTGCACAACCGGAGCGATGATCGAGGGAATGTTGAGTTTCTCTTTGAGCGACAGCAGGCTCTCGGGCTCGCCGTAGGTGTCGTGGGCAACGGCAACCAGCAGTGCATCCATGAACTCTGTTTCGTCAGAAGCTAGTTGAGCGCAGCGGAGTAGGAAGTTCTCGATGATCGCGACGTCGCCGAGACCGATCAGGATGTCGTCGGCAACGGTTTCTCGCAGCGAGTCCACTCGACTTTGAAGGGCTGCCACCAGGATGTGGGGCTTGGTGGGAAACAGTTTGTTCGCGGCGGTGCGGGGAACTGCTGCAGTGTCGGCGATGTCGTTGATCTGCGTCATGAAGTATCCGCGCTTGCCGAATTCGCTACGGGCAGCGGCGAGAAACGCCGCTCGCGGATCACGCGGCAGTGGACGCGGCTCAGCGGGCTGGTCGATGGGACCGACAACGTCATCGAGGTGTTGGTGAAGGCCAGACATATCGACGACGGCGCCCAACATGGCGAGCAGCGCGTCGGACATCATGTCGGGTGAGACGGAGCGGGAATCGATTCGGCTACGAATGCGGAAACCGTCGATCACCGCGTTGACGGTGACAGCGAAGGTCTTGGTGGTGAACGGCCTTCGGAGTGTTGCGTCGGTTTTCTCGAAAAGGGCCTCGTAGGCAGCGGACACGAGGTCGTCGCGTCGACGATATTCGTTTTTCAGAGCGGCGGAAGTTCGCCTGTCTGAGCCCGCAAAAATGTGTGAGAGAAGACTTCGTGCAGTCGACGCGTCGTTGACGAGAGCGTCGAATGCCCCTTTGACGAGAGTGGTGACCGTCGCACGAAGCGCGTCGTCATTTGCGGACAGCTGTGCACGTACGGTCTGCTTCACCGTGTCTGCGCTGTGCAAGGTCGATTCGGTGAGGCTGGCGATCACGGCCTCGACGAACTCGGATTTGGTGCGGAACTTGCGGAAGAACGTAGCCTGCGACGCTCCGGCCCGGTGGACGACCTGTTCGCTCCGCAGACCGCGTTCGAGAATGTCCTGAGGGTCCTCGACGAGCGACGTCACGCCGGCATCGATGAACAGCACGGTGGTGGCGTCGCGATCAGTCATCGTCAGTCCTTCGGTCGATCGGCAGTCTCGCCCGCACATAACGGGCAAACAAGACTCTATCGAGGTCAAGGCATGCGTGGGTGCTGTTCTGAGAGTGTTTGCTCTCGCGCGAGAGTTTCACCAGTCAACAAATGGAGTGACCCGGCGACCTCGCTCCGTTTCCATAGGAGTTCGACCGCGCGAAAAGCCTGGAAGTTAGGGACACCACCGATGAAGACTGCCGACTCACCCAGCCTCAGTAGGCGTGAAGTACAGGTGCTGTTGACCTGGATTCGCTGCGACTCGAAAGCCGAAGTCTCCCGTGAGCTGTACATCGCGGAGGGAACTGTGAACACGCACCTTGCGCGTATTCGCGGGAAGTACGACGAAGTGGGCCGGACAGCGCCAACGAAGATGGCGCTGCTTGCTCGGGCTCTTCAGGACGGGTTGATCCGTATCGACGAACTCTGATCGACGCGCCAGCTATCTGGTGCGTCGATCCGGAAGTCAGTCGAGGGTGGTGGCGTCCGTTGTCGGCGTCTTGGCGCCAGGAGTCGCTTCGATGTCGAGAACGACCTGGCTGTCGGTGGCGTCTTCGGGGAAGACGTACCGGCGCATGGCCCACCACCGGAAGGCCGTCGCCAGCAGGGTTCCGATGATCGATCCGCTGATGAAGTCAGCAAAATTCTCCATCAACACCGATACCTCGGGTTGACGCAGGTGGAACACGTACCTGGAGGTCCAGAGCGGTACCTGGTTGATGGCCAAACCGATACCGGCGACGATGAAGAACAGCGCAGCCTCGTGATGGCGCTGCCTGCCACCGCGCTGAGCGAACGACCACTCGCGGTTCAGGACGTAGGACAGAACCGTCGCGATCAGGACCGCGAGGATGTTTGCCGTCACCGGGTGCTGAGGCAGAACCGTCCACTTGATGCCGAAGAACAGCACCGTGGTGACGATGAAGGCGATGCCGCCGACCACCAGGAACTTGAGCATTTCTGCGTGCGGCAGGACGCGCACGAGAACCCGCTCAGGAAGCCTATTGACCATCTTTTCGACAAACGCCATTGTTCGAGGCTAACCCTGAATACGGCCGACGGCACAAATCGTCGACGCTCGTGTCGGCCAGATCATCAGAATCCGTATCCGAGAATTGCCGGCTTCGATGTGCTGAACGCGAAGTCGAGATTCCGGATTTCCTGCGAATCAGTTGCCTGGAGTCGGTGCGCCGCAGCAAAGGCCTTGGCCTGGTGCTCGCCGAGGTACAGGCTGCTCAGAACGTCGGCGGGCATCGTGATCGCGGGCTCGGCGTCGGTGGCCGTGCACGTGGCTTTGCCTCCCTCGACTCGAAGTGCGAAAGTCCCGCCGGCCTTCAGGAACGGATCTTCGACCTTGATGACGGTGTCCAGGTCAGCAGCGTATTCACGAGCCTCGAGCGCCGCGGGCACGTCCATGATGCGAAGCCACAGACGATCGGAACGCGTCGTTGTCCGGGCAAGGCGGTAGTCCGTCAGCATCAGCCGTAGGGGATCGGCGGGATGCTGGCGTGTCTCGATCCGGGTGACGAGGTCGAGCCCGCAGATCGTGCGCCACAGCGCCGCGTGCGCATCTTCGGTGATCGTCACGAACTCGTCGATCCGGGCGATGCTGTCGCGGCCCTCGCTCGTGTGCCGGTAAGCGATGTATCCGTCCGCGTGTGTCAGAAAGAACAGTCCGGAGGCGCCGTCACGATCCTCGGACGGGTCGGCGAACATGTGATCCCACAGTGGTTGCGGACGGACCTGCGCGCCGGGAGTCTGCAGTCGCCAGCGATCGTAGATTTCGGGAAGAAGCGTCGTGGCAGCCTTGACGTCGACAATCGACACACCACCGTTGTCGGGCACCTCCGGGCGGAACTGCGCGAAGCGTCGATCCAGGGTGATGCCCTCGCTGACGGTGGCCGGGCCGTATCCGAAGCGGTTGTAGATGCCGGCCTCGCTGGCCGTCAGCGCTGCAAGCGGCGCACCGGTCGACTCGATATGGGCGTGAAGTGCAGTGAACATCGAGCGTAGGACGCCGCGGCGACGATGAGTCGGGGCGACGGATACCCAGGTGATCCCGCGCGTGGGGAGTTGGCGTCCGCCGGGCACGGTGAATTCCATGTCGATCTCGATAGCCACGCCGACAGGCACGTCACCGTCGACGGCAAGGATGATGTCCTCGGGCTTGTAGAGAGCCTTTGTCAGCTCGCTGACCGCGGGAGACGGATGAAAACCGAACCCCACCGAGTCGAGTAGTTGGAGAGCCGGCCAGTCACTCTCGGTAGCGGTGCGGATGGTGATCTTGTTTTCGGGGCTCACGTATATCGACTCTGGCATAGATTGCACGAAGACGCACATGAATATCGGAGCCGACGTTTCTGCACCGACTCCCAGGGGTACCGCCCGACGGACCAGTCCTGCGGCACGGAGAAAAACCGATACGGAGAAAACACTGTGGCGATCACCGACATCAAAGAATATGCCCACCTCACCGAGGAAGACGTCGAGGCGCTCGGGCGCGAACTGGACGCCATTCGGGTCGATATCGAGGAGAAGCGCGGCGCGCACGATGCTCGATACATCCAGCGGACAATCGCGTTTCAACGCTCTCTGATGGTGGCCGGCCGCATCGTCTTGTTCGCCAGCAAGAAGAAGCCTGCCTGGATTCTGGGGACTGCGCTCCTGGGGGTCGGCAAGATCATCGAGAACATGGAACTCGGCCACAACATCATCCACGGCCAGTGGGACTGGATGAACGATCCCGAGATTCACTCGAGCAACTGGGAGTGGGACAACACCTGCCCGTCCTCGGGATGGAAGCACTCGCATAACTTCACTCATCACAAGTTCACCAACATCGTCGGTCTGGACAACGACGTGGGCTACGGAATCATGCGCGTCACTCGTGATCAGAAGTGGCACGCCGACTATCTCTTTCAACCGATCACGAATTTCGTCCTCGCAACACTGTTCGAGTGGGGCGTGGCACTGCATCACCTGGAAACGGACAAACTCCGCAAGGGTGAGGTGAAGTGGTCCGAGAAATCGGAGATGGCCAAGGACGTCGGAAAGAAGATCGCGCGGCAGGTGACAAAGGATTACATCCTGTTCCCCGCTCTGACCGGCCCGGCGTGGAAGACCACGTTGACGGCGAACGTCGTTGCGAACCTCATCCGAAACTACTGGAGTTACGCCGTCATCTTCTGCGGGCACTTCCCCGACGGTGCCGAGAAGTTCACGCTCGAGGAATTCGAGAACGAATCGCGCGCTCAGTGGTACCTACGACAGATGCTGGGTTCCGCCAACTTTCACGCCGGCCCGGTCATGGCCTTCATGAGCGGCAACCTCTGCTATCAGATCGAGCATCACTGCTTCCCGGATCTGCCGAGCAACCGGTACTCGGAAATTGCGGTGCCGTTGCGCGACCTGTGTGACAAGTACGACCTCCCGTACACGACCGGGCCGCTGTGGAAGCAGTACGGATTGACTCTGCGCACCATCTGGAAGTTGTCGCTACCCAACAGGTTTCTCTCGGCATCCCAGGACGACGCTCCGGAGACGCACTCGGAGTTGAAGTTCCGTATCCGAGGCGGAATCAAGGAAGTGTTCGGCGTCGATCCGCAGACCGGTAAGCGGCGTGGCTTGCGAACAGCGATCGCAATGGTCTCGAGCTGATCAGTCAGCGCTTGTGCGCCATTGAACGAACCACGAGATCACCGGTCGACTGGATTGCCTGCACCAGCACGATCAAGATCACGACTGCGACGAACAGCACCGGTGTGTTGAATCGTTGGTAGCCGTACTTGATTGCGAAGTCGCCGAGTCCACCGGCGCCGATGGCACCTGCCATGGCTGAGAAACCGATCAGCATCACCGCAGTCAGGGTTGCTCCGGCTACAAGTCCTGGAACTGATTCGGGTAGTAGCACTTTGGTGATGATGTCCTTGTCGGTCGCGCCCATGGATCGTGCTGCCTCGACGCGCCCGGAATCGACCTCACGCAAGGCGTTCTCGACGACGCGGGCGAAGAAGGGCACCGACCCGATGGTCAACGGCACGATCGCTGCCGTGGCGCCGAGCGCTGTTCCGACGATCGCCCTCGTTGCCGGGATGAGGAGGACCAACAAGATGACGAACGGCAGCGAACGGCCGATGTTCACCACGGTGCCCAGAACCGAATTGAGGACGCGGTTGGGACGGATTCCGTCGGGAGCGCTCGCGTGCAACAGAACTCCGAGCGCAATACCGATGATCACGGTGAGCACGAACGAGACGCCGACCATGTAGAGCGTGTCGAGTAGGGCTTCCCATGCTTCGCCCAGGGAATCCTGCCAGGACGTCTTGTTCATGAGAACGTCACCTTCACTCCGCGCTGCGAAAGATGTTCTTCGACAGACTTTCTTGTCTCTTCGTTGCTGGTGAGTCCGGTGTGCGAGGCGAACTCCACGCGAAGGCGACCGACCTGATGAGTGCCGATGTTCTCGATACCTCCGGAGATCACCGTGACGTCGACGTCGAGATCTCGCGAGAGTTGAGAAATCACGGGCGAGGTGGACAGTGAATCGACAAAGGTGAGGAGTGCGGGAATTCCGGTCGGGGTAGTTCGCACCGTTCCGGTCGGCAGTAGTGCCTCGCCGAGGGGCGATCCCGGGTCCGCGACCAGTTCGGTGAGAGTTCCCTCGTCGACGATGCGGCCCTGATCGATCAGAGCGGCGCGGTGGCAGATCCGTCGAACCACGTTGAGTTCGTGGGTGATCAGAACAATGGTGACACCGAGACGTCGATTGAGGTCGGCGAGTAGATCGAGGATCGAATCGGTTGTGTCCGAGTCGAGGGCGCTCGTGGCCTCGTCGCACAGCAGGACATCGGGTGAAGCTGCCAAGGCTCTCGCGATCCCGACGCGTTGTTTCTGTCCACCGGACAGTTGCGAAGGGAAGGCGTCACGTCGGTCTTCCAGGCCCACCAACTCGATCAGCTCGTCGACGCGGGCACGGCGATCTGCCCGCGAGTATCCCGCCACTTCGAGAGGAAAGGCGATGTTGGCGGCGACCGAGCGGGAGTGCAGCAAGTTGAAATGCTGGAACACGACACCGATCCGCTTGCGTGTGTCGCGCAGTTGCGCTGGGCTCAGCGCAGTCAGATCGGTGTCGCCCAACAGAATCCGGCCGCTGGTCGGGCGTTCGAGCAGGTTGAGGCAGCGCAGCAAAGTCGACTTACCCGCGCCGCTCTTGCCGATGATGCCGAAGATTTCGCCGTCTTCGATTTTCAGGGACACGGAATCGAGTGCATGCAGAACTTTTGTGCCGCTGCGGTATTCCTTGGAGACCGATTCGATCGAGAAGACCATGACGGGTCTCGATCAGGTGGCGCTGGCCGGAATGACCGAGCCCTGGTAGGTCTGCTCGATGAACGTCGCTACGTCGGCGGACGTCAATGCCTCGGCCAACTTCTGTACTCGCGCATCGTTTTCGAGCGAGGTGCGTACGGTCAGGACATTGGCGTACGGGTTTCCCTCGGCCTTCTCGAGCACCAGGGCGTCCTTGGCGGGATTGAGACCACCTTCGATTGCGTAGTTGCCGTTGATGATTGCGAGATCGACATTTCCGTCGTCGAGCGTGCGCGGCAGCTGCGGGGGATCGACCTGGGTGAACGTGAGTCCCTTGGGGTTGTCGATGATGTTCTTCTCGCTGATCTGCGTGATGTCCGTGCCGGGGGCGCCCAACTGCTGATCCAGCTTGATCAATCCGGCCTGCTGCAGCAGGTACAGCCCACGGGCGAAGTTCGTCACGTTGTTGGACAGCGCCACCGTTGCGCCTTGGCGTAAGTCGGCCACGTTGGTGACCTTCTTGGAGTATGCACCGAGCGGCTCGACGTGGACTTTCGCCACTGCGACCAGGTCGTCGACACCCTTCTCCTTCGACCACGATTCCTGATACGGCACGTGCTGGAAGAAGTTGGCATCGGTGTCGCCGGCTTCGAGCACCTCGTTGGCGTCGAGGTCGCCGGTGATCTCGCTGACCTCGATCTTGGTGTCGCCGAGCAGGCCCTTTTCTTCGACGAACTTCAGGATCTCGGCATGCGGAACCGAAGAAGCGACGACACGAAGGGGCGCGTTGGCGTCGGAGGAGCTGTCGCTCGAGCACGCTGCGACGGTTCCGACTGCGACGGCGGCCACTGCGAAGGCAGCGAGGAATCTTCTGGTGCGCGAGCGTGACATGTGAATCTCCAAGACATAGCCGAACGCACGCCGAGATGGCGTGACAGTTGCTGAACGCTAGCCCGGTAAACCTCCCATGAGGAGATACAGAATCACCGCGATTTTTTCATGTACCTATTGTCCGAGCAGGATGACCGGAACGTCCTCGGCGAAATCGACGACCAATTCACGACGCGAGAACAGCCAGGTGCCGTCGACCTTTTCGAAGCTGTCCTGGTAACGGATCTCGATCCGGTTGTCCCGGTGGCCGTCGCCCCGCGGATAGATGTGGTGAGCGGAGCAGTAGGCCTCACCGTGTGCGGTGGTGGGGCTGTCGAGGTCGAGGATCTGCTGCTCGACGATGTGCCGCGTCGAGTGCAGATGTGAGATGGCATCGACCACGGAACTGCTGACGACGGAGTTCCCACGTATCTCCGTCGGCGCATCGGTTCCGTTCAGTGCCGGCGGCAAGACGAATGCCGCATCGTCGGTGAAGAGAGCCGCAAGTGCGGTGGTGTTTCGGCGGTCGACTGCCTGTGCATACCTGGCGGCCAAGTCGGTGAGAGCGACGCGATCCGAGGAGTCCATGCGCATATCTCACCCTATGTGACGCCGCTCATGTTTCGGCTTCCCGCTCATCGAGACATTTACAGCGCCCACCTGGGCATCTGGTTAGCGTCCAGGCCAAGAGTTGCCAGCCATGAATGCCATAGGAGAAACAGCGATGGATCTGAGGGAATCGCCCGAGCAGCAGGAGCTCCGCAAGGAGTTGCGCGCGTACTTCGCGGCGCTGCTGCCGGAAGAGAAGCGTCGCGCGGCCGGCGAGCAAGGTGTGGGCGGCGAGTACTTCCGCGAGATCGTGAAGTTGCTGGGCAAGGACGGCTGGCTCGGCATCGGCTGGCCGAAGGAATTCGGTGGACAGGGACGCTCCATCGAGGAGCAGTTCGTGTTCTTCGACGAGGTTCAGCGCGCGGGACTGCCGTTCCCCTTCGTGACCGTCAACACCGTCGGCCCGACGTTGATGAAGTACGGCACCGAAGAGCAGAAGGAACGTTTCCTGCCCGGCATTCTGGCCGGCGACATCGTCTTCGCCATCGGGTACACCGAGCCCGAGGCCGGCACCGACCTCGCATCACTCAAAACTCGTGCGGTTCTCGACGGTGACGAGTGGATCGTCGACGGAAACAAGATCTTCACCAGTGGCGCCAATACTGCCGACTACGTGTGGCTGGCCTGCCGCACCGACGCGGATGCCCCCAAGCACAAGGGCATCTCGATCCTGATCGTCCCCACCGCGGACGCAGGCTTCGAGTGGTCACCGATCAACACCGTCGGCGGCTTGATGGTGACGTCCACGTACTACTCCGGAATTCGCGTCCCGTCGAAGGACGTTGTCGGCGAGGTCAACGGAGGCTGGCAGCTCATCACCGCGCAGCTCAACCACGAGCGAATCGGCCTGGCGGCCATCGGTGGCCGTACCTACGGTCTGTGGAACCTGGTCCTGGACTGGGCCAAGGAGAACGGCGCCATCAACATCCCCTGGGTCCAGCAGGATTTTGCGCGCACACACGCCAAGCTCGAGGCGATGCGACTGCTGAACTGGAAGATGACGGCAGCCGTTGCACAGGACACGCTCTCCGGAGCGGACGCGGGCGCAACCAAGACGTACGGCACCGAAACTCACGTCGACGTCTATCGCACCCTCCTCGGAATTCTCGGCTCCGCCGGACGCATTCGCCCCGAGTCGCCGGGCGCTTTGCTGGCCGGTCAGATCGAACAGATCTCGCGTCAGGGCGTCGTGAACACCTTCGGCGGCGGCGTCAACGAGGTTCTGCGTGACATGGTCGGCACCATCGGGCTCGGCTTGGTTCGCGAAAAGAGGGTCAAGTGAGCGACATTTCGGCGCAACTCGACGCTTTTGTCGGCCAGACTCTGGTTCCCACTACCTGGGGACCCGACGAGGTCAACATCCCCATGATCCGGCATTGGGCCGAAACCATGGGCGATACCAACCCCGTCTACCTCGACGACGACGCCGCCCGCGCCACCGGACGCGACGGCGTCGTCGCTCCCGCTCAGATGCTCCAGGTCTGGATCATGCGGACGTTCACCGACAAGATGGCGGGCAACGACCCCTCGCAGGTGTGGACCGATCTGATCGCCACCCTCGACGCAGCCGGTTACACCTCTGTCGTGGCCACCGATTCCGATCAGGAGTTCTTCGCCGAACTGCGCCCAGGCGATCGCGTGAACTACACCGAGGTCATCGAGTCGATTTCGCCGGAGAAGAAGACCGGCCTCGGAGTCGGGCACTTCGTCACGACGCTCAAGACCTACCGCAACGGTGACGACCAGGTTGTCGGCACCCAGCGGTGGCGGACGCTGCGGTTCAAGCCTCAGGAAGCTGCTGCGCCCGAGGCTCCTCGTGCGCTGCGTCCGCGTCCGGCTCTCAACGCGGACAACGCTTTCTGGTTCGAAGCAGCCAAGGAGCACCGTCTGGTGATCCAGCGCTGCATGTCCTGCAAGACGTTGCGTCATCCCACCGGCCCGATGTGCGGGGAGTGCCAGTCACTCGAGTGGGACACGATCGACGCGTCGGGCCGGGGCACGGTGTACAGCTTCGTGGTCAATCACCACCCCAAGATCGACGCGTTCGACTACCCGCTGATCGTTGCGGTCGTCGAACTCGAAGAGGGAACCCGATTGATCGCCAACATGGTGGGCATCGCGCCCGAAGATGTCGTGGTCGACATGCCCGTGGAACTTGACTGGATCGACGCCGACCCGGATCTGACGCTTCCCGCGTTCCGGCCGGCCGTACGCGAGGAGCACTGATGGACTTCAATTTCAGCGAAGAGCAGGAAGCAATTCGCGCACTGGCCGACGAGGTCTTCACAAGCAAGGCGACGATCGAACGCACCAAGGAGATCGAACTCTCCACTGAGCGCGTCGACCGTGAACTGTGGCGTGAACTCGCGAGCACCGGGTTGCTCGGCATCGCCCTGCCGGAGGAGTTCGGCGGCGGCGGGCTCGGATTGTCGGAGCTGTACGCGCTGCTCGAACAGCAGGGACGTCACGTTGCGGCCGTGCCGATCTGGGAGACGACCCTTGCGGCACTGGCTGTCAACGAATTCGGCTGCGATTCGCTTCGCGCCGAACTCCTTCCGGGAGTTGCCGACGGCAGTCGATTCCTGACCGTCGGTCTCGAAGAGTTCGGTCCGTACACGGGCGGCGACCCACTGACCACGGCTGAGCAAGATGCCGAGGGCAATTGGACAGTGACGGGTGAGAAGGCAGTAGTGCCGATGACTCACATCGCGAACCTCGCCCTCGTCTCGGCAACCACGTCCACCGGTACGGCATTGCTGCTGGTGGACCTGAGTGCCGAGGGAGTGACGCTCGAACAGACGCAGTCCACCAACTGGGAGATCTGTGCCAACGTCACCTTGGCCGGAACGCCGGCGAAGCTCATCGGCGCGGCCGACGGTACGACGGTTCCGTGGCTGATCGACCGAGTCGAGCTGGCATTGGCCGCAATTCAAT
Source organism: Rhodococcus sp. NPDC057135 (assembly GCF_042670865.1). Lineage (NCBI taxonomy): Bacteria > Bacillati > Actinomycetota > Actinomycetes > Mycobacteriales > Nocardiaceae > Rhodococcus > Rhodococcus sp. NPDC057135. The sequence goes on along the minus strand of NZ_JBHUUU010000004.1, from coordinate 301,602 downwards.
GGGGCGTCGGATCGGGTGCAGTCGCGCAGGCCGTCACGTACCTGAACGGCCGCAAGCAGTTCGGCCGACCCCTCGCAACGTTCCAGGCGGTCAACCACCAGCTCGCCGATTGCTACATCGATCTCGAGGCAATGCGAGTGACACTGTGGCAGGCAGCATGGCGCATTTCCGAGGGATTGGATCTCGGCACCTCGGTACTGGTCGCCAAGTGGTGGGCCACCGACGGCGGACAGCGCGTCGTGCATCGGACGACGCATGTCCACGGCGGCATGGGCGTCGACACCGACTACCCGGTTCACCGTCACCTGCTGTGGGGTAAGCAGATTGCTGCCACCCTCGGTGGTTCCAGCTCCGACCTCGCGCGTCTGGGTGCGCAGCTCGCATCCGGTGTGGAGGTGCTCGCATGACCGTTCTCACCGGTCGCAGCTACGCGGACATCATGGTCGGAGAGGCATTGCCCGAGTTGGCAATCCCGCTGACGCGCACGTTGATCGTCGCCACCGCAATTGCCACCCGCGATTTCCAGGACGTGCACCACGACCCGAGCCTGGCTCAGGAACGTGGCTCCAAGGATGTCTTCATGAACATCCTCACTAGCAACGGTCTCGTCGGCCGGTACGTCACGGACTGGGCCGGATCGGCATCGACCCTGCGCCGCATCGCAATCCGTCTCGGGGCGCCCAACTACCCGGGCGACACCATGACGATGACCGGTGAGGTCGTGTCCAAGGAAGACGGAGTGGTTGTTGTCAAGGTGCAGGGCGCCAACAGCCTCGGAAATCACGCAACCGGAACCGTCGCAGTCGCTTTCAAGGAAGAGGAGAGGCCCTGATGGCGATCAGCCCACTCTCGGGTGCCGCTGCCATCGTCGGCATCGGATCCACCGAGTTCTCGAAGAACTCCGGCCGCACCGAACTGCAGTTGGCGTGCGAAGCCATCGTCGCGGCGCTCGCTGACGCCGGTATCGATCCGTCCGAGGTCGACGGTCTGTCCACCTACACGTCGGAGACCAACGGCGAAGCCATCGTGGCTCGCAACTGTGGCCTCGGTGAGCTCAAGTTCTTCTCGCGCATTCACTACGGTGGCGGCGCTGCATGTGCCACGGTGCAACAGGCCGCTATGGCAGTTGCGACGGGTGTTGCCGACGTCGTGGTCTGCTACCGCGCTTTCAACGAGCGCTCCGGTGTGCGGTACGGCCTTGGCCAGCACGATCGACCCATGGACAGCACCGCCGACCGCGCGGCATATGCGTGGATGACTCCTCAGGGATTGTCGACTCCCGCTCAGTGGGTCGCGATGTTCGCCCGTCGATACATGCACCAGTACGGTGCGACGAGTGAGGACTTCGGACGAGTTGCAGTGGTGGCGCGCAAGCACGCGGCCAACAACCCGGCTGCTTGGTTCTACGAGCGTCCGATCACACTCGAGGACCATCAGAACTCGCGCTGGATCGCCGAGCCGCTGCACCTGCTCGACTGCTGCCAGGAAACCGACGGCGGCCAGGCACTGGTCATCGTCTCTGCCGAGCGCGCAAAGGATCTGGCCAACAAGCCCGTCGTCATCAAGGGCGCCGCTCAAGGCAGTGGCAAGGATCAGCACATGATGACCAGCTACTACCGTCCTGACATCTCCGGTATTCCGGAGATGGGCCTGGTTGCTCGTCAGCTGTACGGCCAGAGCGGCCTGACCCCTGATGACATCAACGCAGCGATCCTGTACGACCACTTCACCCCGTTGGTGCTTCCGCAGCTCGAAGAACTGGGCTTCTGCAAGCCAGGTGAGGCCAAGGACTTCATCCGCGAGGGCAACCTGGAGATCGGTGGACGCCTGCCGTCCAACACTCACGGGGGTCAGGTCGGCGAGGCATACCTGCACGGCGTCAACGGAATTGCCGAAGGTGTGCGACTGGTCCGAGGCACGTCGACCAATCAGCCCGAGGGCGTCGAAAACGTGTTGGTCACAGCCGGAACGGCAGTACCCACCAGCGGTCTCGTTCTCGGCGCTGTTTGAGAGAGGAAATGACAGTGACAACTTCGGAAGCTGCGAAGACTGCCGGCGATTGGCGCGGAGCCGATCTCGGTACCCGCACCGTCTCGTACACCGAGCGCGACGCGATCCTGTACGCACTTGCCGTGGGCGCCAAGGCAACCGAGTTGGACCTCGTCTTCGAGGATCAGCTTCGGGTATTGCCGACCTTTGCTCTGACGCTGGCGCAGTGGGCCCCTGACGCGCTGGGGTCAGCGGGAGCCTTCGACACCAAGACTGCGCTCCACGGCTCGCAAGAGCTGAAAGTGCTTGCCCCGCTGCCGCGTAGCGGTGACGTGACCTTGAAGGCTTCGGTCGGCGAGGTGTGGGACAAGGGTGCGGCTGCGGTGTTCGAGGTCAAGGTGGAGTGCGAATACTTCGTCGCGACCTGGTCACTTTTTGCTCCCGGTGCCGGTGGATTCGGCGGAGAACGTGGACCCTCACGTCCGGCGGAGCCGACCGGCGAGCCTTCGCTCACCGGTGTGTTGACCACCGCGGAGAACCAGACGGCGATGTACCGCCTGCTGGGGGACAAACACCACATCCACATCGATCCCGAGGCCGCGGCGCGGATCAACCAGCCGCGTCCGATCATGCACGGACTGTGCACGTTGGCCGCCAGCACGCTCGAGCTCGCTCGGGTCGCCGGAGTGCATCCGGCAGACCTCGTCAGCCTCGAAGGCCGATTCGCTGCGGCAATCCATCCGGGTGAAGCGCCGTCCATCGTTGCGTGGGGAACTCCCGACGACCTGGCGTTCCAGATCAACAAGGGTGATCAGGTGGCGATTTCCGGTGCACGAGTGAGCTTCTCCACTCACTAGTCCCTCCATACTCAACTGCGGGGTGCTTGACCTCTCGTCGCACCCCGCAGTTGTTCGCACGAAGAAGCAGCCCCTGAGCGCATTCGCTCAGGGGCTGCTTTGTGAGTGATTCAGTCCTGATGGGTCGCCATGTAGCGAGCCGGGTATTCGCCGCCGCCGTGGACGGCGATGTCGGCGCCGTTCACGTACGAGGAGAGTGGGCTCGCCAGGAACAGGCAGGAGTTGGCGATATCGGCCGGCACGGCCATACGCTCCATCGGAATGGTCCTGGTGACAGCAGCGCCGCCGTCGGCACCGTAGACCTCGGCGGCTGCCTCCGTGCGGATCAGGCCCGTGGTGATGTGGTTGATCCGGACCTTGGGCGCCCATTCGAGGGCCAACGCCTTGGTCAGAACGAGGAGGCCGGCCTTGGCTGCGCTGTACGCCGCGGTTCCGGGCTGCGGATCGATTGCCGAGACGCTGCCGATATTGATGATGGCACCACCGTCGTCCTGCGTCTGCATCACTGCGTTGGCAGCCTGGGCAACGTTGAAGGGCGCCAACAAGTTCAGTGCCACGATCTTCTCGACGAAGCGGGGCGACACCGTCGCAGCATCCGCGTCGGGAGAGCCACCGGCGTTGTTGACGAGGACGTCCAGACGGCCGAAGCGCTCGACGGCGTCCTGGACGAGGGCTGCGGCGTCGGCGGGGTCACGGACGTCCGTGGCGCGAAAGGCTGCGCTACGACCGTCGGCCGTGGGCAGAGTTTCGGGTTCGTTGCGGCCACAGACCAGCACGTTTGCACCTGCGGCGAGGAAGGTTTCGGCGATGACGAAGCCGATGCCTTTGGTGCCGCCGGTGACGATCACCGAGCGTCCGCTGAAATCGACGGGGTTGGGCAGTGTCACGGTGGAGCCTTCCTGGTGCGGTGCCGAGCTGAATTGCCGCCCAATGTGATTGACGCGACGCGGTCGCACACCTTAGGGTCAAGCAAGTGCTTGGTTGTTTTGTAGGTCGAGTGTAGACGACAAACACCGGCAGTCACCAGAATCGACCGGACGCTCTCGCAAAAAGGGCTCCGCACGTCGAAGGACATTGGAGTAGTCACATGGGCAAGCTCGAAGGCAAAGTCGCACTCATCACGGGTGCGGGTCAGGGAATCGGGCAGGGGATCGCCCTGGCTTTGGCCAAAGAGGGTGCCGTGATCGCTGTTGCCGGCCGTACCGAATCCAAGTTGCACACCACCTGCGGACTACTGGCTGACATCGGTGCGCGCGGAGAGGCCGTGGTTTGTGACGTCAGCAAGAAGGACGACATCACCGCGGCCGTGGACCGTACCGTCGAACTGTTCGGCGGAATCGACATCCTGGTGAACAACGCCAACGACTGCAAGCCAGGCCCGCTCTTGAGCGTGCTCGACGAAGACTTCGAGCGTTCCTTCGCGACGGGCCCACTCGCCACCCTGCGCATGATGCAGGCGTCGTACCCGCACATGAACAGTCGAGGGGGCGGCGTCATCATCAACATGGTCACCTCGGCGGCCGTGCGCTGGGACGCCAGCAACTACGGCGCCTACGGGTCCATCAAAGAAGGGATGCGCTCGTTGACCCGCGCCGCAGCCTGCGAATGGGGCAAGGACAACATTCGAGTTCTCAACGTCGCCCCGCATGCCAAGACTCCCGCGTTGCAGTGGTGGATGGACAAGAATCCGGAAGAAGCGGCGGCTTTTGTCGCGGGCATCCCGCTGGGTCGCGTCGGAGACCCCGAGGCCGACATCGGTCGTGCCGTCGTCTTCCTCGTCAGCGAAGACGCCGGGTACCTTACGGGTGCAACGATCCCGCTCGACGGCGGTCAGTCGCGCTGGGGCTGACCGCCGTCGACTCGGTCAGGTCATCACGGCGCCGCCGTCGACGGCAATCGTCTGCCCGGTGACATTGCGAGCCCTGTCGCTCAGCAAGAACGCGACCATTTCGGCGATGTCTCCGGGCGTCTGGGCTCGACCCATCGGAACCATCTGGGCCACAAAAGAATCGAAGACGTCAGCATCGGAAACGTCTGCCAGCGCAGGATCGCGTCGGCGCAGTTCCTTGATGGTTCGCAGCCACATGTCGGTGAGGATCAGTCCGGGCATGACCGTGTTCGAACGGAGTCCTCGAGTCGCGCCGATCCTGGCGACGCTGTGACTCATCTCGATCACGGCGGCCTTCGACGGTCCGTAGTGCGCGAGCATGTCACCGCCCAAGCGGGCACCGATCGACGCGATGTTGACGATCGCTGCCGGCCCCTCAGTTCTGCTGACGAATTCGCGGCACATCAGGAAGCTGCCCTTGGTGTTCACAGCAAACGTGTTGTCCCACTGATCCTCGGTGATCTCGAGGAACGGAGTGAAGACGCCGATTCCGGCGCCGTTGACGAGTGCCGTCGGACTTCCGATCGACGTCGCCACGTCGAACGCGTTCTTGACGTCGCCTTCACGTCGAACGTCGCATCGTGCCGTGTGGACCGCTACGCCAAGGCTTTCCAGGCGTGCTGCGGTGTCGGCGAGTGCAGCTTCTTCGATGTCGAGGAGAAGCAGGGTGCCGAAGTCCTCGGCAAGGCGCTCGGCAATAGCGGCGCCCAACCCGGCAGCTGCGCCGGTGACAAGCGCTACCGGCGCGCTCACGGCAGGTGCGTTTCGAGCAGTGGGGCAAGCAGTTCGGCCGCGCGCGCTGCCGTGATGACCTCGCTCGGGTCGACCTTGGTCACGACTTTCGAGGCAGAATCTTCGTAGACATGCTCACCGATGAGTCGCCCCTGCTCGTCGTACGGCCAGACGAATGCCAAGGTCCGACGCACGAGATACCAACCGTCGGGGTCAATATCCGAGGACTGTTCGGGGTCGGGGGCGGTGGGTGTGGATCCACCCGATTCGTGCACCGCGCCGAACACCCCGTCTCCCAGAATCGATCCTGGGACGAATTGACTGAAGAGGGTCTCGCCCGAGAATCCGCTGTCGGAGACCGCGAAGTCGGACTGTCCGGTCCACATGACAAGGGTGTCCGTCTCGGCGAGTGACTGGTAGAAGTTGGTGACGGCGTCCATACCGTCCAGAACAATCGACTGCCCGTCTTCGAACAACCGGTAGACGGGTTCTTCGACGGTCATGTCGGGCGAGAGGATTTCCTTGTAACGACCGGAGACCTCGAGCAACGCGTGCCGTCGGTAGTTTCGGAGGATCTTCTGGTGCCGCGGATTGTCGATGGTTTCCAATTGCTTTTCGACGCCATCCATCATGTGGACGAATTCATGCTCGTACTTGCTCATCACATCTCCTGGTTTCGCAGATTCGGCGGGCTGTCCGGATCTGTGCCAACTGTGACCTGGCGAGGCATTCGCTGTACATGTAGAACTTCATTCGACAATTGCCGGTTTGCTTAACTCTGCTGTTCAGATACCGTGATGGTCATCACTTTGTCGGTTAACGGCCGTCGAAAACAACCGAATGGACGGTAATGAAGAAGACGAGAAGAGGCGAAGATCTGAACCTGCGCTTGGTGTCCTCATTGCTCGTCGTCGTGACGGAAGGACACTTCGGGCGAGCAGCAGATCGGCTGTTCGTCACCGCGCCCGCCCTCAGTCAGCAGATTCGCCGACTCGAGGAACAGGTGGGTGTCGAGTTGGTTGATCGCAGTTCGCACCCGGTGGTGCTCACCGCCGCGGGCGAGGTGTTTGTCGCGGATGCGCGACCCGCTCTCGATTTCGCCATTCGCGCGATGAACGGACTCGATGCGCTCGAGCGTCGGCGGGCCCGGAGATTGAGGATCGGATTCATCAATGGGGCTGCTGGAAGTTTGGGGCGTGCGGTGATCGATTCGTTGCACGCGGAGGTGGAACTGGTCCAATTGGATTGGTCTCAACAGGTTTCGGCGGTAGCGAGCGCGACCGTCGACGCGGCATTCGTGCGTCCACCGCTACCGGTGCTCGACGGTGTGGTGCTCGAACGGATCGGCGTCGAACCGCGGGTTGTAGCCCTGCCTCGGGGGCACAGGCTGGCGGGCCGTACGAGCATCGAGATTTCTGAAATAGATGGGATAGTGCAGGTTTCAAGTGACGGCGCACCACCCGAATGGGTGAAATGGTGGTCGGTGGACCCACGCCCCAGTGGTGTGCCCGTCCGGTACGGCCCCTCTGTCCGCACGATGGACGAAGCGCTCGAGGTTGTCGCCAACGGTCGAGCGGTGGTGATAACGGCAGCAACGATCGCCGGGTACTACACCCGCTCGGATATCAGTTTCGTGCGAATCTCCGACATCGAGCAATGTTCGATCGATCTGTGCACGCGCGCTGGAGACGGTAGTTCGGCGGTGATCGAGCTACGTAGGGCTGTTGCGGCCCTCGGTGCCGGCAGATGATTGTCGTTGCCGTGTTCTGCATGTAATGCGCATCTGCCCGGATGAAATGTGCGCCCTTGCCGACATGGTTTTAGTCAGTTAGACTAAAACCATGACAACGACGAGCAATGCACTTGAAACAGTCGAGACGGCAAAGGTTTCGACTGATGTGTTCGGAGGAGTCTCCAATGATCTCGACTCCCGCCGTGCTGCACAGCGTCGTTTTCATCGGCTCGCCTCCGCCATTCATCCGGACCGGGTGAAGCCCGAAGATCGGGTGCGGTATTCGGCCGCGGCGTCCCGATTGAACGAGCTTTACCGGAGTTGGACGGCGGAGTCCGAGCCGGCGGATTCTCGGCCCGTCTATATCGGAGAGCGGGGAGAGTGCGCGTTGGGTGGACTGGTAGCGCGCGGGTCGGTCGCCAACCTGTACCGGTCCGATGCCGGCGTCGTACTCAAGATTCCGCGAAATCCTCGGGCGAACTCCATGATCGAGGCGGAGCGAAATGCGCTGACGGACATCGAGAATTCGTCCGATGCCGGTTGGGTAGCCCCGTACTTCCCGCGGTTGATCGATCGAATCACCCATGTGGACAGCGGCACGAGGCGTCAGATCGACGTGCTCGACGATCTGACTGAAGGTTTTGTGAGTCTCGCCGACGTTCGTGCCGCATATCCAGGTGGCCTCGATCCACGGGACTGGGCCTGGATGCACCGACGGCTACTTCGGGCTCTAGCGGCAGCGCACGCTATCGGTTGGGTGCACACCGCGATCATTGCGGACAACGTGCTGATCGAGCCTGATCGGCACGGGGTGGTGCTGGTGGGCTGGTCGTTTGCCACCCGTGCGGGCAGTCGCCCGGTCGCGACGATCGGTTCCGATCGTGATTCCTACCCAACGGAACTCGGCGAAGCAGCTTCGTCGGCGTGGGACATCTACATGGCTCATCGCTTGATGCTCCGAATGCTGGGCGAGCAGACCCACGAACGGATGAAGGCGTTTGCAAGCGGCTGCATGCAGGACAACCCCAGACTGCGTCCCGACGCGATCGATCTACTGGGTGAGTTCGACGAACTCCTCGATCTTCTCTATGGCCAGCGGATATTTCGTCCGTTCGCCGTTCCCTCCACGAAAGGACAGTGATCACCATGGGCTACGGATACTGGGATGACAACACGTACTTGGCGGGCAAGACTTTTCGTGCCGCGCGTGGTGTCGACGACTTCGGCTACACCGATTCGCTCCGGGCGCGTCCGCGGAGCAGTTGGAAAGCGGACCCGACGCTCGACCCCTTCGGCGTCGACAAGCGTGAGTGCCGAGATTCGGACGGGCACCCCGATTCGCTGCCGATAGCAGTGCTTTTCGATGTCACCGGTTCGATGGGTGCGGTCCCTCGCATCATGCAGGACAAGCTCGGGAAGCTGCACGGACTGCTGCAACGCAAAGGATATGCCGACGATCCGCAGATTCTGTTCGGCGGTATCGGCGACGCAGATTCCGATCGGGTGCCACTGCAAGTCGGGCAGTTCGAGTCGGGAAACGCGATGGACGAACAGCTCCGAACCATTTTCCTCGAAGGTAACGGCGGTGGTCAGAAGTCGGAAAGCTATGAATTGGCAGCATATTTCATGGCGCGCCACACGCGCACCGATGCCTGGGAGAAGCGTGGACGGAAAGGGTACCTCTTCATCATCGGCGACGAGTTGAACAAGCCGCGGCTCTCGGCTCGCCACATCCGTTCGGTGATCGGTGACAAGGTTCGTCAGGACGTATCGGTACCGTCGATCTACCGTGAACTCGAAGAGCGGTGGAATGTCTATTACGTTCTGCCCGATCAGTCCTCGTACTTCAACGATCCGGAAATCGCGGATCACTGGAGGGGGCTACTCGGTGAGCGGTTCGTCAAACTCGACGACCCCGCCGCAGTGTGCGAATTGATCGCGCTGACGGTCGGAATCGGCGAAGATCGCATCGATTTGCGCGACGGACTGGCGGATCTCCGCGACATCGGTTCCACGGCCGAAGCGAAGACCGTCGGAAAGGCCCTGGCTCTGATTCCACGACGTACCGCTGCGACGGTGGCCGGGTTGCCCCGTGATCTCGGAACCGTCACGGACGACGTCGATTTCGTTTAGAAGGAGAAAGTCTGTGAGTGCTTTCGAAGGTCGTGACATCGTCGTCGTGGATCTCGGTTTCGGCGACGCGGGCAAGGGAGCAACGGTCGATTGGCTGTGTTCCGAGCAAGCCGATCTCAGTGTGGCCGCCGTGGTTCGGTTCAACGGCGGAGCGCAGGCAGCGCACAACGTGATCGTCGGCGAGCGGCACCACACGTTTTCGCAGTTCGGCTCGGGTACGTTGTCCGGTGTCGCGACGTTTCTCTCGAGATTCGTGTTGGTCGAGCCCATCGCGCTCGCCCGGGAGGCGCGCGCTCTGGAGTCGATCGGAGTTCGAAGCCCGTTCGACCTGATACGTATCGACGCGCGCGCATTGTTGACGACGCCGATTCACGTCGCAGCCAACAGAGCCCGCGAGGATGCTCGCGGCGGCCACCGGCACGGCTCGTGTGGCAAGGGGATCGGTGAGACTGCGGCGTATGCGCTGGGCCACAGTGCGCCGACAGTGGGGGACTGCTTGCGGTCGGATTCCTTGCGTTTCAAGTTGTCGGCGTTGGTGGCCCACTACGGACCGTTGATCGCGGAGAGCCGCCACGGGTTTCCACCGATCGACGACATGGTCGACATGTACAGGGAATTCGGAGCTGTCGTGGACATTGCCGGCCCGGGCGCACTGGGCGGGTTGAGTGCCCGTGGTCGTCTGGTATTCGAGGGAGCGCAAGGTGTCCTTCTCGACGAGTGGCGGGGGTTTCACCCACACACCACGTGGTCGACGGTCGAGCCGTCCAATGCGCGAGCGATGATCGACGAGTTGGGCCGGGACAGTTACGTACTCGGTGTCACCCGCACATACATGACACGACACGGAGCTGGGCCGTTCCCGACCGAGGATCCGGATCTGGCGAAGGTGTTGTCAGAGCTGCACAACGGGGCCGGTGAGTATCAAGGTGGTTTCCGGATGGGTCACCTCGACGAGTTGTTGTTGCGCTACGCAATCGAGGTGAGCGGCGGTGTCGACGGATTGGCGCTGACTCATCTCGATGCGATGGATCGTGCGCGGGCTGCCGGCACCCCGATCCACGGAGTGCAGGCGTACGAAGGAATGTCATCCGTTCCCGTCGGAGGGTGGAAGGATCTCGATCACCAACAGGCGCTGACAGATTCCTTGAAAGCCGTAGGGGTTGTGCCGAAGGAACTTCCGGCCGACTCGGACGATTTCGCCCGGTATCTGAGCGAGGAAATGGGGGCGCCGGTGGTTCTGACCGCGGACGGTGCCGACCGGGCCGATCGCCAGGTGCGATGCCCAGTGCCTGCATGATGGACGGTGTGGACCAGTCACTTGTCTCGATCGATGTCATCGCGCTCCGCTTCGGCAATCCGGAGCCTGGGATGTTGCGATTTGCCGTCACGCCGCGGCAAGCGGAGCCGTACACCGGGCAGTTGGCGCTGCCCGGTGTACTGCTGGGCGCCGGTGAGCGGTTGCAGGACGCCGCCAGACGGGCGGTGACCACCAAGCTCGGAATTCCGGACGGGAAGATCGTCGCCAGCGGGCAATTGACCGTGTTCGACGAGCCCAATCGCGACCCACGCGGGCCGACGCTCTCGGTGACCATGTGGGCAGTGATCTCGTCTGACGAGGTGCCGAATTCAGCCGAGTGGGTGAGCTGGGACAACCCGGGTGACCTTGCGTTCGACCACAATCGGATAGTCGCCGATACTCGCCCGATCCTTGCGGACACCCTGTTGTGGCGAGATCAGGCTTTCACGCGTGCACTGTTGGGACCGTCGTTCCCGGCGTCGTATGCGCTGGCCGTGGCGGAGGAACTTTCCGGTGAACGTCCGGACCCGGGCAACTTGAACCGGACGCTCAAGGCGTTGCCAGGGCTGGAACGTACGGACGAACGTGTGCGGGTCAGTGCCACCGGGCGACCCGCGGTGGTCTGGGCGTGGACCGAGAACAGCTGACCTACCTCAGAAGTTGCCCCGCGCAGCCTGCTCACGCTCGATTGCTTCGAACAGGGCTTTGAAGTTTCCCAGCCCGAATCCCAGCGATCCATGGCGTTCGATGATCTCGAAGAACACGGTGGGCCGATCACCGATCGGCTTGGTGAAGATTTGTAGAAGATAGCCGTCTTCGTCGCGGTCGACGAGGATGCCTCGCTTCTGCAATTCTTCGATCGGGACTCGAACCTCGCCGATGCGCGCACGCAGCTCGGGATCCTCGTAATACGAAGCAGGAGTGGAGAGAAACTCGATTCCCTCGTCGACGAGAGCGTCGACGGCCCCAAGGATGTCGTTGGTCGCAAGTGCAAGATGCTGAGCGCCTGGGCCCTGGTAGAACTCGAGGTATTCGTCGATCTGTGACCGCTTCTTCGCGATGGCGGGTTCGTTGAGTGGGAACTTGACTCGGTGATTTCCGCTCGAGACGACCTTGCTCATCAATGCCGAGTAGTCGGTCGCGATGTCGCCGCCCACGAACTCGGCCATGTTGGTGAATCCCATGACCCGGTTGTAGAAGTCGACCCACTGGTCCATCTTGCCCAGTTCGACATTGCCGACCACGTGGTCGAGGGCCTGGAAGATTCGCTTGGGCGCGCCGTCACGCTTGCGGTACGACGACGTCCGTTCGACGTAGCCGGGGAGGTAAGGGCCGGTGTAGCGGGAACGGTCGACGAGGGTGTGCCGAGTCTCGCCGTACGTAGCGAGGGTGGCCAGGCGAACGGTGCCGTGCTCGTCGGTGACGTCGTGCGGTTCGCTCAGCACCGTCGCACCTTGGGTGATGGCGTGCGCGATGCACTTGTCCACGTCGGGGACGCTGAGCGCGATGTCGCGGATGCCGTCGCCGTGACGGCTGTGATGCGCGATCAACTCGCTTGCCGGATCCACAGCACCTTTGACGACAAAGCGCACGGCACCGCTCTTGAGTACAAACGCGTGGTGGTCGCGGTTTCCGGTGGACGGACCCGAATACGCCACCAATTCCATGCCGAATGCGGACTGGAAGAAATGTGAAGTCTGCGTGGCGTTTCCGACGATCCATTCGAGGCCGTCCCAACCACTCACCGGGAAGGGATCGTGATCGCTGTCGTACTCGACCAGTCCGACCAGCTGGCGTAATTGCTCCAGATCCAGGCCGGCCAACTGTTCGTCGTCGGTGAGAGTCTGTTCGACGGTCATGGTGAGTCCCCTCTGAGTGCGATGTACACAGCGCGGTGCTCGAGTTAGGTTCGGCACTGCCAGTACAAACAGATAAGTCCTTCAAAGGTTGGGTAGTCAACGGAGGTAGTTGAAAGTAGACATAGCGCCGGAATCCGAAGATTGTGGCACTGTTTTATAGGCAATGTGCATAGTTGAATGACGAGTGGAGCAGACGTGAATCTCGACGCAGTGGATCTGGCTCTGTTGGACGCGATGAACAAGCACCCGCGTGCCGGTGCTTTGGAGCTCTCGCGTCAGGTCAAGGTTGCCCGGGCGACGGTGCAGGCGAGACTGAAAAGGATGGAAGATGCAGGAGTCATCGCCGGGTATGCCCCGCACATCAACTTGGCTGCAGCGGGTTTCGGAGTGCAGGCATTCGTGACTTTGCAGATCGCACAGGGGGCGCTCGACACCGTCACCACCGAACTCGAAGCCATACCCGGTGTTCTCGAAGCCTTTGCCACCACCGGCTCCGGCGACGTGCTGTGCCGGATTGCCGCTGCGTCGCACGAGGATTTGCAGGCGACACTGCTCGAACTGAACCGGTCGGGGGTAGCCACTCGCTCGACCAGCGTCATGGTTCTCTCGGTTGTGGTGCCGCTTCGGTCGATGCCGCTACTTCAGACTTTGCAGTCGAAGCAGACGACCAAGGCTCCGGCGTTTCGACGCGAGGGTCAGTCTCGCTGACGGCCCGGAGCCCAGAATCCGAGGACGATCGCGGATACCCACATGATCGCGGCGAGTGTGAGCGCTCCTTGGTCCATACCTTTGATGAAGGCTTCACGGGCGAATTCGGCCAACTGTGCGCCTTGCGGTCCGGCTGCTTCGGCGACGTGAAGAGCGGCAGCGAGGGAGCCGGAGACCGGCTCCTTGGCGGGTTCGGGCAGCAAGTCGACCGCGGGTTGAACGTGATTGCCGTACCCGGCGGCGAGGATGCTTCCAGCGAGTGCAACGCCGATGGCAGAGCCGATCTCACGGGTCGCGTCGTTTACTGCTGATGCAACGCCCTGTTTGGAGTCTGGTGCATTGGAGACGATGGCAGCAGTTGCGGGGGTTGTCGACAAACCCAATCCAATGGCGGCCACTACCAAGGGAACACAGACTTCGGCATAGGTCGAACTGGCGTCCAAGCGCGTCAGGAGTGCAATTCCGGTTCCGAGGAAGGCGACTCCGGTTGCGGTGAGGGCGCGTAGACCGATACGCGGAATCAGCAGGGGCGCAACCACGGACAGGGCCATCACCGGCACGGCGATCGGCATGAGGGCTAGCGCAGATTGCAGAGGCGAGTAGTCGAGCACCAGTTGCAGATACTGCACGATCAGAAAGAACAGGCCGAAGGTCGCCAGGAACTGCAGTGTCAGTGACGCTGCGCCACTGCCGAATGCGCGATTGGCAAACAGCCGGACGTCCAGAAGTGGATGGCGAGTGCGTAATTCGACCCAGCTGAAGACTACCGTCATGGCAATTCCGCCGATCAGCAGAGCAAGGACCACCGGATCGAGCCAACCACGGGCGGGTGCCTCGATCATCCCCAGGACAAACAGTCCGATCGAGCCGGCGATCAGTGCGGTGCCTGGAAGATCGAGTGGAGTTGCCTCCGAGTCCTTCGACGTCACGATCGTGAAGGACACCACGAGGATCAGGACGGAGACGACGGCCAGGCTGACGAATATCGAATGCCACGACCATTTTTCGAGGAGCAGGCCGGAGACGACCAGTCCGGCGATTGCACCGGAACCAGCCACCCCGGACCAGACTCCGACGGCGCGGGCACGCTGGGCCGGCGGAAAGCCTGCGGTGAGCAGAGACAATGTCGCGGGCATGACAAATGCGGCGCCGACACCGGAGATCACTCGGGAGACGATGATCCACGACGGTTCGTCGGCGAAGACCGGAATCGACGAGCCGGCAGCAAAAACGAGTAGTCCGAACATGAGAAGTTCGCGTCGACCGTAACGATCGCCGAGTGCGCCCGCCGGTAACAGGAGACAAGCCAGTGTGAGCGTGTACCCGTCTACGATCCACGTGAGCTGGCTTTGTGTTGCACCGGTATCGCGGGCCAAGTCGGGAAGGGCTGTGTTGAGCGCGGCCATCGCTGCGACGACCAGTGCGACAGCGCAGCACGCGACCGTCAGCATCCAGATCTGTCGGATGGTCCACGAGGACTGTTCGAGCGTCGTATCGCTACTCACGAAACCTCCCGATAGAAACAAGACCATCAGTATCGTTACAAGAACAGCAGTTCCACAACCCCCAAGTGGGTATAACTGAAGTTGTGACGGCGGGAATCGACAAGCAGGAAATCGACAAGCAGGTCAGCGACGAGGACCCGCGTAAACAACGCTCCCGGTCCCGGTTGCTCGACGCGGCGACCAAGCTGCTCGCAGAGGGCGGCGTGGACGCGGTGACGATCGATGCCGTCACCAAGTTGGCCAACGTCGCACGTGCGACGTTGTATCGCCATTTCGACAGTGGCACCGAGTTGCTCGCCGCAGCATTTGCTCGCCTGTTACCGCCGGTGCCGGAGATGACCGGTGAAGGCGACCTCCGCGCGCAGTTGCTCGAGTTGTTGACCAGTCAGGCCAAGGCCATCGAAAGCGCACCGATCCAGGTGACGGCAATGTGCTGGCTCGGCTTGGGGCCGGAACTGAAGGGCTACTCGAGCGTCGACGCACTGTCCACGGACAAGCCCGAATTGCGATCTCTGCGCCAGACGGTTTTCGAGCAGTACCGGCATGCGTTCGATCGGATCTTGCGCTCGCCGGAGGCGATCGACGCGTTGGGGGAGTACGACTACGACGTGGCCCTTGCGCAGTTGGTCGGCCCGTTGGTGCTCACCAAACTGGCGACGCTGACGCCTCTCGGGGAGGCCGCGTGCGAGCAGATCGTGGACGATTTTCTGGTTGCACGCGGGGTGTCGAGCTGACTCACGGCTCCAGATTGCGTCGTAGAACGTACTGTTCGAGCCTGTCGATTCCGCGCACTCGCCGCGGACGAAGGTGCCGCAGTTTGAAATTGGCGTCCGAGCCGAGCTGGTTGGCCAACTCGGAATCGATCAGCACGGTGCCGGGACGAGCGGAACTGGTCAGTCGTGCGGCCTTGTTGACCACCGAACCGTAAAGATCTCCGAAGCGAACCAACGTCGGACCCATGGCCAGACCGACCCGAAGCTGCGGATCGTCGTGATCGGCGAGGACGGCTTGCTGGATCTGCAAAGCGATCTCGGCGGCGTGGTGGGGACTTTCGGCGGCAAACATGACTTCGTCACCGACGGTCTTGACCACCCAGCCGTAGTTGCGCCCGATGATTTCGGTGGACGCCGACTCGAACCGCTCGAGCAGATCGTTGAGTTCGGCGGAGTCGAGGCCGCGGGTCAGCGAGGTGTACCCCACGATGTCGGCGAAACCCACGACCAGAACACGACTCGCGACTTCTTCGCCCGGGTTTCCGACGTTGCGGCCCGTCGAGGACGCGACGTGACGCTTCCAGACGTACGTCTGCAGAGATTCGACCGCGGGGATGATCTCAGCGCCGAGGCTCAGAACGATTTTCCGGATCGCTTCGGGCTCGTGATCCGCCGAGTCGGCGAGCTGGTCGATGATGTGGGTGCTGATCAGCGAGACCTGCCACTCAGCCAACCTCGACATCGACTGCCCGAGTGAGCGGGCGGCAGCCACCTCACTGCTCTGCGAGATGACTCCTCGATTCACCATGTCGATGATCGTCTTGAGGGCGTTGGCGTCCTGCTGGGTGAACATGACTGCGTCGGGATCCTCGTCGACTGCAAAGCCCATCGCGACCCACAAACGATCGGCACGCTCGCGTGTCACACCGGCGAATTCCGCGATCTGCGACTGAGTGAAGCAACGGGGCCCACCGAGAAGAGACTCCTCGATGTCGGCTTGAATTCGGCTGAGCAGCTGAGCATCCACGTCGACCGGATCAGCAGTGTGAGGTTCAGAAGGGGCGGGTTCGGTGACCTCGTCGATCCACTCTGACTCCGAACTGCTCACCGTGCTCCTTCTTGCCGCAACGAATTACTGTCCACCATCTTCCACGCGGTGCCCCGAGAACAGTACTGAATCGGCCGAACCGCCTCCGAATCCTCGGGCTCAGGCGGGCGGTGAGAGCGAACACGTCGGTGGCTTGTGCAAGAGTTGCCCCGAGAAAAGCACTATCGATACTGAAATGCACCACATTCTTCTGAAAGGACTTGCGCATGCCACCCCGTAGACGTTCCGGCGCTGCCGCATCAACGCCGGATCACCTCACTGCGGAAAATCTGGCAGCGCTCGCCACGGCTGTCGCCGAAGGTAAGCGCGCCACCGTCTATCTGCGCGAGGCAACCCCCAGCTTGGGGATCGAAGCCGGTACCTCGGCGAAAGTCGTGTCGGTGGATGGCAATACCGTGCTCATCCGTCCCAAAGGCGTCAACGACGAATTGCCTTTCGAAGCAGAAGAATTGCGCATCAACCGTGTGTCCGCGTCACCGGCCAAACCGGCCCCGCGGCCCAAACCAGTTGTGGAGTCCGAACCCCTTATGGAGCCACTCGTAGAACCTGTTCGGCCCAAGCCGCGGGCGCAGGCTGCACCCGCCCCGGTGCCGGCGACTCCGCCGGTTCCTGCCGCGACACCTCGCCCGGCCGTCAAGCGTGCGAAGAAACTGCCGGCCGGCATCAGCGTCACCATCCATGCGGGCGCGGACAACGATTGGAGCGTGACGGTCACACAGGGCGCGAAGCGTCCGGGCAAAGCGGTTCCGGTTGCACCCGACGCAGTCGAGCGAGCTGTCCGCGAGTTGGGCGAGCCCACCGCCATCGAGGCCGTCGAGTCCATCATCGTCGCTGCGCGAGACATGGCTGCAGCGCGAGTCGACGAGTTGAGTCGTCAGCTCGAGGAGGCGCGCAAGATGCTCGAGGCGCTCGGAGCTACCGACTAGAAACGCTGCGTAGGTCCGCACTTTCCGGGGTATGCGTTTTTTGCAGCGGGGAGATTACCGGCGGAGAGATTGTGATGTTGCAGCGAATTGTTTCGGCTCTGGCAGCGTTGGTCTTGGCACTCGGACTCGGGTTCATCGTCAGCAGCAACGCGGTTGCTGCACCCACGCCCATGGGTGGTGGTTCGGGCATCATCATCGACAATCAACTGGTCTGTACCTTGACCACCATCGGTCATGACAACGGCGGCAGACTTGTGGGCATCACCGCAGGTCACTGCGGTGGCCCTGGATCTTCCGTGATCCCGGAAAGTAATGAGGACGCGGGCGTGGTCGGCACGTTCGTCGAGTCGAACCCGGAGTTGGACTACGGGGTCATCCAGTTCGATCCGGCCAAAGTCACACCAGTGCGAACGGTGGGCGCGGCCACCATCACGTCGATCGGCGCTCCGGCCAGCTTCCCGGCCACAGCCTGCAAGGAAGGCCGTACGACGGGCACCACCTGCGGCGTCGTCTGGGGAGACCTGAGCGCCGACGCATCCACCTGGACTCAGATCTGCGTCGACCACGGTGATTCGGGAGCTCCGGTCACGGTCGGCACGACACTGGTCGCGATGGTGAACGCCTATCTCTGGGTGCCGTGCCTGGGGCCGGAACTCGGCACCAACATGACCTCCATCCTGGACACGATCAATGCCCACGGAGGAGTTGGCGCCGGGTACCGGCCCATCTAGCAGCGAGCTGGGATCAGCCGCACACTGCTCCACCCGAGGCTGATCCCACGAGCTTGGAGTACTTGGCGAGCACACCACGCGTGTAGCGAGGCGGCAACGGCTCCCAGCCCTTCTTACGGGCTTCCAATTCGGAATCGTCGACCAACAATTCGAGTTGTCCGGTGCCCACGTCGAGCCGGATCTGATCGCCGTCGCGAACGAACGCGATGGGACCGCCGTCGACGGCCTCGGGCGCAACGTGTCCGACACACAGGCCGGTGGTGCCGCCGGAGAATCGTCCGTCCGTCAGTAGCAGGACGTCCTTGCCGAGACCCGCACCCTTGATCGCGCCCGTGATGGCCAGCATCTCGCGCATCCCGGGGCCGCCCTTCGGGCCCTCGTAGCGGATGACGACAACGTCGCCACCAGTGATGGTTCCGTCTTCGAGTGCGTCCATTGCGGCGCGCTCGCGTTCGAAAACCCGTGCAGTTCCGGTGAATACGTCGGATTCGAATCCGGCCGACTTGACGACTGCGCCGCCGGGAGCGAGCGACCCCTTCAGGATCGTGATCCCTCCGGTCGGGTGAATGGGCTTGTTCATCGCGCGCAGAACCTTGCCGTCGGGATCGGGCGGGGTGATGTGCGCCAGATTCTCCGCCACGGTCTTGCCGGTGACGGTCAGGCAATCTCCGTGCATGAGTCCGGCGTCGAGCAATGCCTTCATGATGACGGGGACGCCGCCGATACGGTCGACGTCCGTCATGACGTGCTTTCCGAAAGGCTTGACGTCGGCGAGGTGCGGGACCTTTGCGCCGACGCGAGCGAAGTCGTCGAGCGTCAGCGGGACGTACGCTTCGTGCGCGATCGCGAGGAGATGGAGCACCGCATTGGTGGAACCGCCGAAAGCCATGACCACCGCGATGGCGTTCTCGAATGCTTCCTTGGTGAGGATGTCCCTGGCGGTGATGCCTCGACGCAGGAGCTCGACCACGGCTTTGCCGCTTTCGCGGGCGAATCCGTCACGGCGACGGTCCGGTGCGGGCGGTGAAGCGCTGCCGGGCAGCGACATTCCCATGGCCTCGGCGGCGCTGGCCATCGTGTTTGCGGTGTACATGCCGCCGCACGCGCCTTCGCCCGGGCAGATCGCTCGTTCGATGGTGTCGACGTCGGCGCGGCTCATCAGCCCACGCGAGCAGGCGCCAACGGCCTCGAACGCGTCGATGACGGTAACTTCGCGCTCGCTGCCGTCGGAAAGCTTGGCGACGCCGGGGAGAGTGGAACCGGCGTAGAGAAATACGCTGGCCAGGTCGAGGCGGGCCGCCGCCATCATCATGCCGGGCAACGACTTGTCACACCCGGCAAGAAGAACCGATCCGTCGAGGCGCTCGGCCTGCATGACGGTCTCGACGCTGTCGGCGATCACCTCGCGAGAGACGAGGGAAAAATGCATGCCCTCGTGACCCATCGAAATGCCGTCGGAGACGGAGATCGTGCCGAATTCGAGGGGGAAACCGCCGGCCTCCCGCACACCCTCTTTGACGGCTTTTGCCAGGCGATCGAGGGACAGGTTGCACGGCGTGATCTCGTTCCAGGACGAGGCGACGCCGATCTGCGACTTGACCCAGTCGTCGTCGCCCATTCCTACTGCACGCAACATGCCGCGCGCTGCGGTCTTTTCGAGTCCGTCGGTGACGTCACGACTTCTGGGCTTGATGTCGGGTTCGGTCATTTTCCAAGCATAGGCGTCGGCGGAGTGTCTTTCCGGCAGACTAGCGACTCGAGTTGTCACGAAACACCGCCCGTCGTGAATAGACTCGTCGCATCGCAGTTGGGGCTGAGTGTGCAGGTGATTGACGTACAGGGGGATTCACGTGGAGTCGGAACTGATTTCGGCTGTCGGATTTGCAGTTCTGGCCGCCTTCTTGACCGGTAGTGGTGTCTTCCTGGTTGTTCTGACGGTTCTGCATGAGATCGCCCGATGGAGGGGCCGATTCGTATCGGTGTGGTTGACGTTCTTTGCCGCACTGCTGATTCTGCCGGTGCTGTTCGGTGCGTTGATCGCAGGCTATTCCGCGTTCTCCGAGGTCGACGGGTCCGAGGCTCTGATTCCGCCGGCGTTCTGGATCCTGATCGCGGCCGGGTGCGCACTCGGCGGTTACCTCGGAGTCAAGGTCGGTGTGGTCCGAGGCTCGGCCCTCGACTACCGGTTGTAATCGGGATCGACTCGATCAAACTTCCAGAGAAGCGCAGGCGAAGCCTGGGTGAACATCCCGAAGCTCTCTTGAACGGCCGTTCAGGTGCGGGTTCACTCCTAGCGTGCACACGAATGCCTTCGATCGAATATCCAGACGTGGCCTGCTGCAGGGATCGGCGGCCCTCGCCGGCGCAGTAGGTCTCGGTGTCGCTTCGGCGAGCCACGCCGGTGCCGCGGTTCCGGGTGGCAGCCCGGGCTTCGCGCACGGCGTGGCATCCGGTGACCCGTTGCCGGATGCGGTGATCATCTGGACCCGCATCACCCCCACGGCAGAGGCGACGCCGGGTTCGGGCGTCGGGCCGGCGGTGACGCTGAACTGGCAGGTCGCGACCGATGAGGGGTTCGCGAGCGTTGTTGCGTCAGGAAGTGTTGCCGCTTCGGCAGATTCCGATCACACCGCGAAGGTCGACGTCACCGGACTCGATTCGTCGACGACGTACTGGTACCGATTCACTGCGGGTTCGGCCGTTTCCCCGGTGGGCCGCACCCGCACGGCTCCGTCGAACTCGGCAGATCTCGATCGTCTCCGCTTCGGCGTCGTGTCCTGCTCCAACTGGGAGGCAGGGTATTTCGGTGCCTACCGCCACCTCGCACTCCGCGAAGACCTCGACGCGATCATCCATCTCGGTGACTACATCTACGAGTACGGGCAGGGGGAGTACGGCGCGCGGAACGGATCCATTCGTTTGCACGAGCCGGCCCACGAGATCATTTCTCTGGCCGACTACCGAATTCGGCACGCGCAGTACAAGACCGACCCGGATCTGGCAACACTTCACCTGAAGCTCCCGTTCATCACCACGTGGGACGATCACGAATCGGCTGACAACGCGTACCGGGACGGCGCCGAAAACCACACGCCAGGTGTCGAAGGCGATTGGGCTGATCGAAAGGCGAACTCGGCCAAGGCATATTTCGAGTGGATGCCCGTCCGGCCGTCGGGTAGTGGCTCGAATGTTCAGCTGTATCGCCGGTTCCGCTTCGGGAATCTGGCCGAGATCTCGATGCTGGATCTGCGTACCTACCGTGACGAGCAGCCGACGATGAAGCAGGTCGACGATCCGTCGCGCACCATTACCGGACGCGCACAGATGGATTGGTTGACCAACGGGATCGTCAGCTCCCCGACACAGTGGAAGATCGTCGGCAATCCGGTCATGATCACGCCGTGCGTGTTCCCGCCGCTCGAACCGGCGACCACAGCGGCGTTGACCGAACTGGTGGGAGTGCCGCACGCCGGAATCCCGTACAACACCGATCAGTGGGACGGGTACACCGCCGACCGCACCAGGCTTTTCGACGCCATCACCTCGAACGGCGTCGACAACACCGTCTTCATCACCGGTGACATCCACACGTCGTGGGCGTGCGACCTACCGACCAACGCCGCCAACTATCCGGGTGGACCGACCGTCGGCGCCGAGTTCGTCGTCCCGTCGGTGACGTCCCCCAACATCGACGACATGCTGAAAGTGCCGCCGCGCACGGTAACCGTTGCGGCAGAAGAAGCATTCAAGGCAGTGAACCGACACGTGCGGTACGTCGAACTGGATTCGCACGGCTACGGCGTCTTCGAAATCGCCCGCGAAGGTACCCAGATGGACTGGTACTACGTCGACGATCTCACAAATCCGCAGAGCAACGCGCACTACGCCGTGAGCTACCGCCTACCGGCAGGCGCTGGCAGTAGAGTCTCACCCACCTCGGCCGCCCTCGATCAGGCCTCGTACCGACCAGGAGTCGACCAGTGAGCATCGAAGTTTCGCGTCGTAGCGTTCTGATCGGTGGAAGTGTTGTTGCGGGAACGGCATTGCTCGGCACACCCGCTCGCGCGAGTGTTCCCACCAGCGCTGGTATCCCAGACCTGGACGTGCATGTCATCGTCGTCGACGGCATGCGGCCGGACGAGCTGCGATCGGAGCTCACCCCGACTCTCACCGGGCTTGCGGCCGGCGGTATCCACTACCCGGATGCCAGCGCCATCACGATCGCGGAGACACTGCCGAACCACACGGCGATGATGACGGGAGTGCTGCCGGCGCGTTCGGGAGTGCCGGCCAACTCCGTCTACGATCCCGCCATCGACAAGAAGCGCGACCTCGATCGGCCTTCCGACCTGCAGACCTCGACGGTTCTGGATCGGGTGCGCACCGAACTCGGATTGACCACTGCGAGTGTGCTGTCAAAGCGCTACCTGCACGGGCTGTTCGGTGATCGCGCCTCACTGGTGTGGGATCCTCAGCCGCTTGTTCCTGGTACGGAGCATGCGCCGGACAACTTCACGATCGACGCCCTGATCCGTATCGTCGGCGGGAACTCGCCGCGACTGTCGTTCACGAATCTCGGTGACGTCGATCGCGTCGGCCACCTGGATCTGTCCGGTCCGTCCATCCGTATCGCCCGCACAGCCGCACTTCAGAACACCGACAACCAGGTTCGCCGCTTCGTCGACTTCCTTCACGACACCGGTCGTTGGAATCGGAGCATTCTGATCGTGTTGGCCGACCATTCGATGGACTGGTCGGAGCCCGCAAGGCTCATCGGCCTGGATCGACCGCTGAACGCGGACCCGTTGCTGGCAGGCAAGATTCGGATCGCCCAGAACGGTGGCGCAGACCTGATCTACTTCGTCGGACCCGATGGCGAACGGGCGGAAGCCGTCAGCCGGATTCAGCAGATCGTGGACGGAGTCGACGGCGTCGAATCCAGCCACCTTCCGGCCGAATTCGATCTCGGCACCAATGCCGGTGACGTCGTTGCGTTTTGCGCTCAGGGTTGGCGGTTCAGTGATCCGACTCCACTGTCCAACCCGATTCCCGGCAACCACGGGCACTTCGTGACTCTGCCCATCCCGTTCTTCCTCAGTGGTGGGCATCCCGCTCTCGACGGCGGACGGAAGATCGACACGCAGGCTCGCACGATCGACGTCGCGCCGACGGTGGCTGCTTTGCTCGGCCTCGGTGCACCTGCCGGTGGGTGGGACGGCGTCGCCCGCACAGCGGGTGTGTCGCTGAACGTCTAGCGAGGGTCGCGACCGGTCAGGGCAATCAGCTTGTCCTGCAACGACGCATCGTCAGGAAGATCGACGGGAGCGGAGAACAGCCCGCTCTCGGCGAGCATGGCGCGCTGCCCGTCGAGGTCGGACCAGACGGCCTCGACGAGGTCGGGATCGAGTCGCTCGTCCGCGCCGACCGCTCGCGCTAGATCCCAGGCGTGGATCGTGACGTCCGAGGTCTGTTGGCGTAGATACGGTTCCACCTTCACCGTGCCGTACGAGAGGTGAACGTGGGCACTGAGGTCCGTCGATTTCCACGCTTTGATGGCAGCATCGGAATACTTCTGCCATTCGGTCCACAGATCGTCCCCGACGGGAACGATGTCCGGAGTTGCCTCGCCGACAGTCAGTCCGGCCAGGAGCGGCGGTACCCACTGCTGCTCCTCGATGACGTGGCGAACGAGGTGTTCGACCTGCCAGTCGGAGTCAGGCGTGGGTGCGTTCCAGTCCTCGACTGCGGCGAGTCGTGAACCGAATTCGCGGTGGGCGGTGAGCACGAGTTCGAGCCAATCGAATGCCATCACTCGAGGGTAACCCGATCAGCGTGACGTTAATCGGTGCGTGAGGCGTCGATTCGGTGAAGACTGTCGAGGTTGTCGCTCAGTCGAATCGAGGAGTTTTCATGACCGTCCCCACCGTCACTCTGGCCGAAGGTCTCACTGTCAGTGCTCAGGGATACGGCGCGATGTCCGTCGCCCCTGTTTACGGCCCCGTTGATCCGGCCGAGGCGCTCGCCACGTTGCACCATGCGGTGGACATCGGGATCACGTTCATCGACACCGCCAACGTGTACGGCGAGGGCTCGAGTGAGCGTGCGGTGGGAGAACTTCTCAAAGACCGTCGAGACGAGGTGCAGTTGGCGACGAAGTTCGGTCTGGTCGGCAACATCGCCAACGGTCAGCGCGGGATCAACGGAGACCCGGCGTACGTACCGCAGGCACTCGACGAGTCTCTGGGACGACTCGGCGTCGATCACGTGGACCTCTACTACTTGCACCGGGTCGACCCGAACGTCCCGATCGAAGACACCGTCGGCGCGATCGCCGAGCAGGTGAAGGCGGGCAAGGTCCGCAACATCGGCCTGTCCGAGGCGACCGGTGACGAACTGCGTCGTGCGTACGGGGTACATCCGATCGCGGCGATCCAGTCGGAATGGAGCATCTGGAGCCGGGATGTCGAGAACAAAGTAGTGCCGACTGCCGCGGAACTCGGAGTCGGCTTCGTACCCTTCTCACCCGTCGGTCGAGGCTTCTTGGCGGGGTCGTTCGATGCGGAGACGCTTGGTGACAACGATCTGCGCCGACGCTTCCCCCGCTTCGCGGACTCCGCGCTCCCTGCCAATCAGAAGGTTCTCGACGTGGTCCGTGCTGTCGGCGAGGAGCTCGGCGCGACGCCGGCACAGGTTTCCCTGGCATGGCTCGATGCCAAGGGCCGTCAGTACGGATTGCCTTCTGTGTCGATTCCAGGCACTCGGTTTGCTGCCCGCGTCACGGAAAACGCCGGAGCATTGGACATCGTTCTGAGCGAAGACCAGATCGCGCGTCTCGACTCACTCGCCGCGATCACCGAAGGGTTCCGTTCCGCGGATTTGAATTGGGTGTCACAGGGTCGCGAATGATCATGTCCTGAGCCTTGCGAAAGACAGGAGTAACATACAGACCCGATGAAAAAAGTGTGGTTGGTCTGGGGTGTCGGTGTTTTTGCCTACGTGATCGCCGTGCTTCACCGCACTTCGTTCGGTGTCTCGGGTCTGTCTGCCGCTGACCGGTTCTCGATCTCGCCCAGCGTCCTGTCGAGCTTCGTCGTGCTGCAGATCGTCGTGTACGCGGGCATGCAGATTCCCGCGGGCGTTCTCCTCGACCGCTACGGTTCGCGGATCATGATCGCTGTCGGTGCGTTCATCATGATGTCCGCGCAGTTGGCTCTTGCGTTCACCGAATCGCTGCCCGTCGCGATCGGTGCGCGCATCGCCGTCGGTGCGGGTGACGCACTGACCTTCATCTCGGTGCTGCGATTGGTACCGCAGTGGTTCCCGCCCCGGCAGGTGCCACTGGTCTCGCAGTTCACCGGCATTCTCGGTCAGCTGGGTCAGGTCCTGTCCGCCCTGCCGTTCATGCTTCTGCTGACCGGGCCGGGCTGGACGTTCGCCTATGGCAGCGCGGCGGCCGTCGGGGTTCTGGCCTTCTTTCTTGCGCTGACCGTCATTCGCGATGCGCCACCCGGCGCCGAAGTCGTGGCAGCGCCGGCTGGTGCCAAGGAGATCGGTCGACAGATCAAGACGGTGTGGATGCGTCCAGGCACACGTCTCGGGTTCTTCAGTCACATGGGTACGCAGTTCTCGATCACCACGTTCGCGTTGCTGTGGGGTGTGCCGTATCTGAAGTCGGCTCAGGGCCTCGATTCCGCGACCGTCGGCTCGCTGTTGACGCTGTCGGTCATCTCGGCAATCGTGGCCGGCCCGATCCTGGGAATCCTGACCGGTCGCTATCCCATGCGTCGATCGTGGTTGGTTCTCACCATCATGGTGGCCAGTGCGCTCATGTGGACGATCGTGCTCTCACGCAGTGAACCGTCGCCGCTCTGGCTGTTGACGATCCTGGTGGTCGTGATCTCGGTGGGCGGGCCGGGTTCGGTGATCGGCTTCGACTACGCGCGCACGTCCAATCCGAGTTCGGCGATGGGCACAGCGCAGGGCATGGTCAACATCGGCGGATTCCTCGCTTCGCTCATCGTGATTCAAGTGATGGGCGTGATCCTCGGACACATGGGCGGATACACGTTCGACGGTTTCCGCGTCGCCTGGATGGTGCAATATCCCGTCTGGGTTCTGGGCATCATCGGCGTACTCGTCACCAGAGGTAAGGCCCGACGCGAACTCGCGGCAGAGGGCGTACACGTGCGCCCGATTCGCGAAGTCATACGCCGCAACAAATAGTTCGATCGCGGTAGGTAATTCATTCCCTGCGGGTGAGGTTACTACGCGCCGGAGCCACCAGGCTTGATGGATGAACGACGCAATGAACATCGGACCGGTCGAGCTCGTGGTGCTGGCATTCCCAGGTTCTACTGTGGATCCCGAAGCGGTTGCCGCGCTGCAGAACGTGGTGGAACGAGGTTTTGTCACTCTGCTCGACCTCGTCTACATCGCCAAGGACGCCGACGGACAGGTGTCGCAGATCGACGTCGACGAAGATCTCACCGACATCGGACTGGCGATACTGTCCATCGAAGCCAAGGCATTGATCAGTGACGAGGATCTGGACGTGGTCCGCGAGTCACTCGAACCAGGCACGTCCGCCGCAGTCATCGTCTACGAGCAGACGTGGGCGCGCGAACTCGCGTCGACGGTTCGCGGCGGCGGCGGCGAAGTAGTCCTACACGTTCAGATCCCGCGCGAGGTAGTCGTCGCAGCGGTCGAAGCAGCATTTCAGTAGCGACAATTACCTAAGGAGTTCGGCATGGTTTTTCGAGGTGGACGCAGAGGGCGGCCCGGATTGCTCGGCACGGTAGCGCGCACTGCGGTAGTGGCTGGAACCGCAAAAGCGACGTCCAACGCCATGGATCGACGGAGCCAGCGCAAGGCTGACGAGCAGCAGCAGGCGTACCAGCAGCAATACTCGCAGCAGCAGGCCCCGCCGGCCCAGGTCGCTCCCGTACAGTCCGTTCCCCCCTCCGGCGCCGACGATCTGGTCTCCAAATTGCAGGAACTGGGGCAGCTTCATCAGTCCGGCTTGTTGACCGACGCAGAGTTTGCGGCCGCGAAGGCGCAGTTGCTGAGCTAGCCCTGCGATTTCCCTCAACACGGTTTCCCTCGAAAACAAGCGGCAATACGACATTGCCGCAATTCGGCATGAAAGGCTGATCAATGATCGACCCCCGCGCAGCATCTGCCGCAATCGAAGCGGCGAACTCCCGAGTCGCCGAGACTCTGCCGTTCTCCGACGACGCCGATTTCACCGATGCGAAGCGAGGTTTCGTTGCCGCGCTCGATCCGGGAGTGGTAACCGGTTCGGACGGAAAAGTTGTGTGGAACAACGATTCCTACGCTTTTCTTGATGAGGAGTGCCCGCCAACGGTCAATCCGAGCTTGTGGCGTCAGTCGAGGTTGGTCGCCAAGCAGGGACTTTTTGCGGTGACGGATTCGATCTATCAGATTCGCGGACTTGATCTCTCGAATATGACATTGATCGAGGGGGAGACCGGAATCATCGTCATCGATCCACTGATCTCTCGGGAAACCGCCGCCGCTGGGCTCGCGTTGTACCGGGAGCACCGTGGTGATCGACCAGTCGTCGCGGTGATCTACACACATTCGCACATCGACCACTTCGGCGGGGTCAAAGGGGTGACCACCGACGACGACGTCGCTGCCGGCCGATGCGTGATCATCGCACCCACCGGGCTGGTGGAGCACGCCGTCGAGGAAAACGTCTATGCGGGAACGGCAATGGCTCGACGCGCGGCATACATGTACGGGGCGGCATTACCCCGAGGTCCTCGAGGTAGCGTCGGAGCCGGGTTGGGGCAGACCACCTCCACCGGCACGCCGACGCTCATTTCGCCGACGGTGTCGATCTCGGAAACGGGTCATACCGAGACGATCGACGGCGTTCGGATCGAGTTCCAGATGACGCCCGGTACCGAGGCACCGTCCGAGATGAACTTCTACTTCCCGGACTTGCGCGCGCTGTGTATGGCGGAGAACGCAACTCATACTCTCCACAACCTGCTTACGCTCCGCGGAGCCCTCGTGCGAGATCCTCACGTCTGGTCTGCGTACCTGACGGAATCGATCAATCGTTACGCCTCACGATCCGACGTTCTGTTTGCGTCCCACCACTGGCCGACGTGGGGGACCGAACGGCTCACCGAGTTCCTGTCGTTGCAGCGCGACCTCTACGGGTACCTCCACGATCAGACACTTCGTCGAATCAACCAGGGGTGGACCGGTCTCGAGATCGCCGAATCGATCGAACTGCCACCTGCATTGGCGCAGGCGTGGCACACGAACGGGTACTACGGTTCCGTCAGTCACAACGTCAAGGCCATCTACCAGCGCTACATGGGCTGGTTCGACGGCAACCCTGCGCATCTGTGGGAGCATCCACCCGTCGAATCGGCCAAGCGTCACGTGGAGTTCATTGGCGGATCAGCAGAAGTGTTACGAAAAGCTCGGGAATCGTACGAGCGCGGCGATTTTCGCTGGGTTGCGCAGGTGGTGAACTACGTCGTCTTCGCTGAACCGGACAACGTCGAGGCCAAGAACCTGCAGGCCGATACCTTCGAGCAACTCGGGTACGGCGCCGAGAACGGCACATGGCGGAACTTCTACCTCACCGGTGCATACGAACTGCGCAACGGCTCAGTGGGAACGCCCACGGTTGCCGCGGCGCCCGACATCACCGCGGCGCTGTCGGTGAGTCAAGTCTTCGATGCAGTATCGCTGCGCGTGGACGGAGTGCGCGCAGCGGGATCGCACATCGTCATCGATTGGAACATCACTGACGAAAACATCGTTCACCGAACGGAACTCAGCAACGGAGTTCTGATTCATTTCGATATCGATCCACTCGAGGGCGCCGGGTCTGTGGATGCAACTTTCGGTCTGAGTCGGCGCGACTTGCTCGGTGTGCTGCTCGGTGGTGCGGACTTGGGTGCTGAGATCGCGAATGGAACCATCTCGGTTTCCGGCGACCCGGCGAAGCTCGCAGAACTTGCCGGGTACCTTGACGAGCCGGATCCGAACTTTGCGATAGTCACTCCGACCTAGTGCTGTTTCACTCGCGAATGAGTCTGTACTTCAACAGGTCTCGAGTTGTGAGCGTTCTTGAAGTTGTCCGTTATGTCTCTGGTTATCGAAAGTATGTTCGATTAAACTTCCGGTATGGACAGTCGCGATGCGTGGCAGCTGGATGGTGAGGGCCTCAAGAGTGAGGTTCTGGATCTGGTGCGCGTCCGGCATGAGTTGCAGTCGCGGATGGTGTTGCTGATCGTGGAGATGTTTTCCCGGGAGACTGTGGTCGGGAAGGGTTTTCGGGCGATCGCGCAGTGGTTGCATGGTTCGACGAATCTGGAGATCGGTGAGTGCAGTCTGCTGGTCAGTCTGGCGCGGTTGCTGTTGCTCGAACCTGTTGTGGCGGATGCTTTTCACCGGGGTGATGTGGATGCGTTGAAGGCCCGTCAGGTGGCGTCGTTTTGTCAGCATCCACCCAAGAACATGACCCCGGCGGATGTGGACAAGGCCCGCAGGATCCTGCTTGACCTGGCGTCGAGGAACATAGCCGATTGTGATGCGGTGCGGGCGGCGATCCGGCGGATCGAGAAGCAGTACGGAAAACGCGAGGACGGCGTCCCGGTGGGTGAGGATTCGGAGCGCAATGAGTTCTACGCGTCGAAGGGCTTGTACGGGCGCGTGTCTGTGAAGGGTGATCTGGATGCCGTGAACGGTGCACGTCTGATCACGTTGTTGTCGAGTCTGTCGGCGCCGACGCCGGAGAAGGACGGTGTGAAGGACACCCGTACTCCGGCGTTGCGGCGCGCGGATGGGTTCTGCGAACTGCTGCGGCGGTACGAGCGGGCGGGGTTGGGTCCGATCGAGGGTGGGGTGAAACCGCACATCACTGTCACGGCCAGCGCGAAAGACATGACGGATATGCAGGCTTTGAAAGACTTGTTGCCGTCGACCGATGAACTCGGGTTCGCCTGGACGGATTGGGTGGGCCCGATCAGCATCGACACCGCACGGATGTTGGCCTGCGACTGCACCGTGACCCGGATTTTGTTGGATGAGAACGGGGTTCCGCTCGACTGCGGCAAGGAAGCGAGAACCGCGACGGTTCCGCAGCGGCGGGCGTTGGCCGTCCGTGATGGTGGGTGCGCGTTTCCGGGGTGCGGGACACCATCAGGGTGGTGCGATGCCCACCATATTGTGCACTGGAATGATGGCGGCCCAACGGATCTCGACAATCTGATTCTGTTGTGCGGTCATCATCATCGGACACTGCACCACACCGAGTGGAGGGTCGAGATAGGCCCGGATCGGAAGACGGTGTTCTATCCGCCGATGTCGATCGACCCGTTCCAGCATCCGATCGGCGGGAACAGCCCACCCACAGCCGCCTGAACGGGCACAAACTGCAGACGCGAGCACCGGGGCCTAACCATGCCCCGGTGCTTGCTCAATCCAGTATTAACTCAAGACAACGTGATGTCGGCAATCAAGCCGTGGTGATCGGATCCCTCGATCTTGATCCGTTCGAGGGAAGTCGCCACGGCGCCTTTCGTGATGATGTGGTCGATACCGACCACGGCCGGAAACCATTTGTCGGTCGGATAGGTCGGGATCAGGCCGGAACCCAATTGGTCAGCGGCGCTGGTGTATCCGTTCGTGAGAAGATTCCGGAACTGTTTGTTCGAGTACGACGCGTTGAAGTCGCCGCTCACTATCACGTTGTCCCGCCCGGCGACTTTGTCCATGTAGGACCCGAGCCTTCTCTGCTCGGCCGCCCACTCCGAGGCCGGTGAGATGTAGGCCGGTGCCGGATGTACTGCGAAAAGCGTGACCGGTTGAGACAAGCCGACATTCAGCTCGGCGGAGAGTGTTTCAGGTGAAAATCCGTCGAGGCTACGCGGATTGGAGAGCGGAAAGCGACTGTAGATGCCGGCTCCGCCACCGCCGTCGGTGTACGGGACCAGGAATTGGTGGCTCAGAACCTCTTCAAGCCCGGCGGCTTTCAGGGCTTCGGCTTCCTGGTATGTCAACTCCTGGACGGTCACGACGTCGACGTTGCGTTCGCGAACCGTCGCCACAAGCGACTCCGGATCCGCTGCACCGACCATCAAGTTGGCCTGCATGATTCGAATCGACGGGCCGGTCGCGGACGTCGATTCCCCAGTGCCACCGATGTACAGCGGGCTCACAGACCATCCGAACAACCCAAGGACGAGGATCGAGGCGGCGCACACGATCCACTGGCGCCCGATACCCGAGACCACGGCGCCGATCAGCGGTGCGATCATCAACAGAGGCGCCACGGACGCCAGAACGATCACGATGTTGTGATCGACGTCGAGCACGGTCGCGGCCAACGCGGCCAGACCAGTCGCGATTCCGGCAACACCAACCACGGCAGTAAGGCGGCGAAGAACACGCCGGCGCGGGGTCACGGTATCGGGTTGCATGACCTCCATGGAAGCAGAAGAGCGTCGTAGCTCCGGGAAACTGCAGGTGAAGTCGGTGCGCCCGACTGTTTGCGTCCTATTGTTGCGGATACGGCAGATGACTACTGCTGTTCTCGCTGACGGAGATCGAGCGACCGAGTTGAGGGAAGGCGCGTTGGGAGCACGCCGGTCTGTCGCAGACTTTGCACCCCGCACCGATCGGCACGATGGTCGCGGGGTCGTCTGTCTGGATTCCGTGGGAGTAGACCATGCGATCGGCGTAGCCGATGTCGCAACCGAGCCCGACGGCGAAGTTCCGCTCAGGTGCGAGGTATCCGAGTCCGCCGCTGTGGGTAGTGCGCGCCACCCAGAGGTATGTCCGACCGTCGGGCATCTTCGCGACCTGGGTGAGGATGCGTCCGGGGCTCGCGAATGCCTCATGGATGACCCACAGCGGGCAACTTCCGCCAACTCGCGAGAAGTGAAAAGCGGTAGCAGACTGACGCTTCGAGATATTGCCGGCGCGATCGGTTCGGACGAAGAAAAAGGGAATGCCGCGCTGGCCGTGTCGTTGGAGGGTGGACAACCGGTGACAGACGGTTTCGAAGCCGACCTCGAATTTGAGGCTGAGCAGGTCGATGTCGTATCGCAGGGCCTCGGCGGATTCCAGGAATTGGCTGTACGGGAGTAGCAGTGCGCCGGCAAAGTAGTGCGCGAGGCCGATACGCGCCAGTGCCGCGGACTCGGAACTGAGCGATTCATCCTCAGCGACAAGGGTATCGATCACGTCGGCCTGTGTGAAGAAGGCCAACTGCATCGCGATCTGGAACGCGCGTTGTCCTGCCGACAGACGCCGCGCCAGGGTGAGGATCGACTTGTCCGGATCGTAGAAGCGCTTGGGGCCGAGCTTGTCTGGTTCGTCCGTGCGGATCGTCACGGTGACGCCGTGCTGATCGCGAAGCAGTCGTGCCAGTTGCAGATCTACTGCGCCCACGGACAATCCGTTGTCCACGAACATCCGCTCAGCAGCGTCGTCGAGTACGGCGATGTGATTCTTTCGGTCGTAGAAGAAGTCCCGAACTTCCTCGTAAGGCATGGGCACCAAAGACACATCAGATGCTGTCTCGCCGGACAACTGCGTCGAGAACTGGTCCAACTGCTCTGTTGCGGCGTGAAGGCGGCGGTGCAACATCACGAGGGTGCGTCCGACCGCCGGCATTCGGGCCACCAATTCGTCCACCTCCGCCAGCGATACGTCCCCGGATTCCGAGGTTTCGGCCAGAGCGTGATGAACGTCCGCAACCAGGCGTGCGTCGGAATCGGAAGCGAAGAATTGCACGTCGAGATCGAACTCGGCGTTGAGCTTGAGGAGGACGGGGACCGTCAGCGGTCGTTGATCGTTCTCGAGTTGATTGACATAACTGGGGGAGAGTTCGAGTGCCTTTGCCAGTGCGGACTGTGACAGGTTTCGTTCTTCCCGCAGCCGTCGCAGCCGCGCTCCCGCGTACATCTTCTTCATCGAATCTCCTCGGTGCCGATCGCGTTCACCCTACCGAGTAGCCATTCGCAACATTCGCAACATTGCAGGATTGTTATTGCATAAATAGGCAATTGCGAGGGCCTATCCCGCGGTGAACGAGCTGCGTAGCGTGCAAATAGATACCGAAGCACGTGAGAAGAGGATCGATGAAGACGCATCTCGTACGCACCCACCGCTCTGCCGAAGAGTTCCCCAAGGAAGACCACCTCGCGTGGAAGATCGCGGAAGTTGCGACGGATTCCGTCGACGTCACCGATGCCACGTCCGACATGATCGTCAACCGGATCATCGACAACGCGGCGGTTGCTGCCGCCTCCCTGGTGCGCCGTCCCGTGGTGAATGCGCGGGCGCAAGCACAGTCGCATCCGTATACGCCAGGCTCCACCGTGTTCGGTATCCCCGGTACGTTCTCGCCTGAATGGGCCGCCTGGGCCAACGGCGTCGCGGTTCGTGAACTCGATTTCCACGACACGTTCCTCGCCGCCGAGTACTCGCACCCCGGTGACAACATCCCGCCGATCCTCGCCGTCGCTCAGCACACCGGCCGTGACGGAAAGGACCTGATTCGTGGTCTGGCAACCGGCTACGAGATTCAGATCGACCTGGTTCGGGCTATCTGCCTGCACGAGCACAAGATCGATCACGTCGCACACCTCGGCCCTTCGGCCGCCGCCGGTATCGGAACTTTGCTCGGTCTGGGCACCGAGACGGTCTACCAGGCAATCGGTCAGGCGCTGCACCTCACGACGGCGACACGGCAGTCTCGCAAGGGCGAGATCTCCAGTTGGAAGGCATACGCGCCTGCGCTTGCAGGCAAGGTTGCCGTCGAGGCAGTCGATCGTGCGATGCGCGGTGAAGGTGCACCTTCACCGATCTGGGAAGGCGAAGACGGCGTCATCGCCTGGCTACTCGGTGGCCCGGACAAGGAGTACCACGTTCCGCTGCCCGGTTCGGGTGAGGCGAAGCGCGCCATCCTCGACTCGTACACCAAAGAACACTCCGCGGAATACCAGAGCCAGGCGCCGATCGACCTCGCTCGCCGAATGCGTTCTCGTGTCGGCGATCTCGACCAGATCGCCTCGATCGTCTTGCACACCAGCCACCACACCCACGTCGTCATCGGCACCGGTTCCGGCGATCCGCAGAAGTTCGACCCCACCGCGTCACGCGAAACCCTCGACCACTCGGTGATGTACATCTTTGCCGTTGCGCTGCAGGACGGCACCTGGCACCACGAGCGCTCCTACGCGCCCGAGCGTGCACAGCGCCCGGACACGATCGAGCTGTGGAACAAGATCTCCACGCGCGAAGACCCCGAATGGACACGTCGTTACCACTCGACGGATCCGGACGAGAAGGCCTTCGGCGCTCGCGCCGAGATCACCTTGAAGAGCGGCGAAGTCATTGTCGACGAGTTGGCGGTGGCCGACGCGCACCCACTCGGCGCACGTCCGTTCGCTCGCGATCAGTACGTCGCGAAGTTCCGCACCCTCGCCGAGGGCGTCATCGAGCCGAGCGAACAGGATCGCTTCCTGGACGCCGCACAGCGCACAGCGCAGCTGAAGGCCGGCGAGCTCGATCAGCTGACCTTCACCGTCTCCGAAAACGTCCTTGCTCGGGCACCCAAGGTCGCCAAGGGACTCTTCTGATGACGGGCCTCATCGCAGCATCGACGTCCGCAGCCGACAAACGTATCGCTTTCCGTGCCGGGCTGACCTCCGGCAAGATTCAGCGCTTGCCAGGTGCCATCAATCCGCTGACAGCCAAGCTGATTCAGGAAATCGGGTTCGAAGGTGTCTACGTATCCGGTGGTGCATATTCCGCCGGGTTGGCGCTTCCCGACATCGGACTGACCACGTTGACGGAGGTCGCCGGCCACAGCAAGCAGATCGCGCGGGTCACCGACCTCCCGACGCTCATCGACGCCGACACGGGTTTCGGTGAACCCATGAGTGCCGCCCGAACGGTCACCATTTTCGAGGACGACGGAGTAGCCGGACTCCACCTCGAAGACCAGATCAACCCCAAGCGCTGTGGGCACCTCGACGGCAAAGCGATCGTGCCCACCGAAGACATGGTTCGCCGTGTTCGTGCTGCGGTGTCGGCGCGCCGTGACCCCAACTTCGTCATCTGTGCGCGCACCGATGCTGCCGGAATTGACGGTATCGACGCAGCCATCGAGCGGGCGAAGGCTTACGCGGATGCCGGTGCCGACTTGATCTTCACAGAAGCCTTGGCCACCGAGGCCGACTTCGAGAAGTTCCGCGCTGCCCTCGACATTCCGCTCCTCGCCAACATGACCGAGTTCGGGAAATCGAATCTCATTTCGGCGAAGACGTTGGAGGAGATCGGGTTCAACGCCGTCATCTACCCCGTCACCACCCTGCGGTTGGCGATGTTCGCCATCGAAAAGGGTCTGCGTGAGATTTTTGCGGAGGGCACTCAAGAAGGACTGCTCGGTGAGATGCAGCATCGCAGCAGGTTGTACGAGATTCTCGAGTACGAGCGCTACAACGAATTCGACAGTGGCATTTTCAATTTCAGCCTGGAGGGGAGTAGGACATGACCGAACAGATTCCGACGATCTACAAGGGCTTGGCGGGAGTTGTCGTCGACACGACGGCGATCTCCAAGGTAGTGCCTGAGACGAATTCGTTGACGTATCGCGGTTACGCAGTGCAGGACCTTGCCGCGAACTGCAGCTTCGAAGAAGTTGCGCACCTGCTCTGGTACGGCGAACTGCCGACGTCCGAGCAGCTCGAATTGCTCTGTTTGCGTGAGCGTGCGGCGCGTCGGGCCGATCGCTCACTGCTCTCGCTCCTGGCCAAGATGCCCGACAACTGCCACCCGATGGACGTGGTCCGGACGGCGATCAGCTACCTCGGCGCCGAGGATCCGGCGGAGGACGACAACTCGGAGAAGGCCAATCTGGCCAAGGCGCTGCGGATGACGGCTGTACTGCCGACCATCGTGGCAGCCGATTTCCGCCGCCGCCGCGGTCAGGATCCCACCCCGCCGCAGCCGGATCTCGGTTTCGCCGAGAATTTCCTGAACATGTGCTTCGGCGCTGTTCCCGAGCCGGCCATCGTGAAGGCCTTCGAGGTCTCGCTGATCCTGTATGCGGAGCACTCCTTCAACGCCTCGACGTTCGCCGCGCGGGTTGTGACGTCCACACTTTCGGACATCTACAGCGCAGTGACCGCTGCGATCGGCACCCTCAAGGGCCCGTTGCACGGCGGCGCGAACGAAGCCGTCATGCACGACATGCTCGAGATCGACGACCCCGACCGCGCGGAAGCCTGGATGTCGGCGAAGTTGGCTGCCAAGGAAAAGGTCATGGGCTTCGGGCACCGCGTCTACAAGAACGGTGATTCGCGTGTTCCGACGATGAAGCAGGCGCTCCTCGACGTCGCGGCGGCGACCGACGGCGAGAAGTGGGTGCAGATGTACGAGATCCTCGAGAAGACGATGGTCAGTGCAACCGGAATCAAGCCGAATCTCGATTTCCCTACCGGCCCTGCGTATTACCTCATGGGTTTCGACGTCGAGATCTTCACGCCGATCTTCGTGATGAGTCGTATCACCGGATGGACGGCGCACATCATCGAGCAGGGGCAGTCCAATGCACTGATCAGACCGCTGAGCCAGTATTCGGGCGTGCCACAGCGCACCGTCGTGGCATGACGGTGGCATGACACTGCACTAGTGTTTCTCTGTTCGCACTATCTGCAACTTTGCATCAAGGATTCGCAAAGATATTCAAGTGCAATGTGTTTCGATTCTTCTCTACCGAAAATAGTGTGAGTGTCATGACTGAAACGCACGAAGACATCTCGATCATCCGTCATGGCCATACGCTCGACGTCGTGTTCAACCGGCCGGAAAAGCGCAACGCATTGACCCCGCAGATGTACGACGCAATTGCCGGAGCCTGCCGGCGCGCCGACTCCGACCGCGAGATTCGGTTACTTACCCTCCGCGGAGCCGGGGGAGAGGCGTTCTCGGCGGGCTCCGACATTGGCCACTTTCAGACTTTCTCGAGCTTTCATGACGGACTCGACTACGAAAGTCGGTTCGTCGGCGTGCTGACCGAACTCGAGAAAGTGAGGGTCCCCACCCTCGCGGTCATCGACGGCGTGTGCGCGGGCGCAGGGCTGTTGCTGTCGGCAGCGTGCGATGTGCGGATCGCGACGCACGGGTCCCGCTTCTGCCTTCCGATCGCGCGCACACTCGGAAACTCGTTGTCGATCCATTCCGTGGCGTTGCTGGCGGACAGGATCGGCAGTTCGCGTCTGATGTCGTTGGTCGCTCGGGCGGGGGTCATGTCGAGCGACGAGGCTCTGCGGAACGGCTTCCTCAGCGACTGTGCAACAGAAACAGAGTTCGCGAGCCTGACTGCCCAGGTATCGCGGGAACTGCTGGCGGCTGCCCCGATGACCGTGTGGACGATCCGAGAGTCCCTGCGCCGCAGCAGGACCCGATCGGTCACCGACAACAACGATCTGATGAGCATGATCTACAGCAGTGACGACTTCAAAGCCGGTGTCGACGGTTTCCTTCGCGGTGAGCGACCGGTCTGGGCCGGCGTGTAGTTCGGCGGTAGAACCACAGGCTTGCGTTGGAGCGCGCTCTAACCCCTAGCGTTGCCGACCATGACAACAAAGACCTGGATCATCACTGGAGTTTCTCAGGGTTTCGGACGTGAACTCGCACTGTCTGCACTTCGATCGGGGGACGCGGTAGTCGCTGCAGTTCGTCGTCCCGAGTCCGTTGCAGATATTGCGTCGGCGAATCCGGATCGGTTCTCGGCGGTGACGTTCGACGTCAGAGATACCGCAGCAGCTCCGGGCGTCGTCGAACATGCGCTCGGGCGTTTCGGTCGCGTCGACGTGCTGGTCAACAATGCCGGTCGTGGGATGGTCGGCGCGGCGGAGATGGTGGACGATTCGACCTTGCGGGATCTCATGGAACTGCACCTGATCGGACCCGCCGCGTTGGTGCGCGCCGTCCTCCCGTCGATGCGGGCGCAGGGCAGCGGGACGATCGTGCAGATGAGCAGTCAAGGTGGCCGGATGTCGTTTCCCGGTGTCGGGGCGTACTCGGCGTCGAAGTTCGCTCTCGAGGGTTGGTCGGAGGCTCTTGCCGGTGAGGTCGCGCAGTTCGGCGTTCGGGTGATGATCGTCGAGCCCAGCCGATTCCGTACGGCATTCAACACACCTGGCGTTCTGAGCTTCGCCGAATCGTCTTCGGAATACCGTGATTTGCTCGATCCCGTTCTGCGGGACATGGCGGCCGCAGACGGTGTTCAGGAGGGTGATCCGGAGAAGGCAGCAGAGATCATCACCTCGCTTGTGCACAGCGGGAATATGCCACTTCGTCTGCCACTCGGAAAGGAAGCCGTGGAGCGGGTGTCCACGTCGTATCGGAAGAATCTCGCCGAGGTATCCGTCTGGGCCGACCTGGCTCGCAGCGCCGATTTCGCGGATGCTGCCGGACCTGTCCGCCCGTTCTAGGCTGAGAGTCATGGCTACCGAAGACTTGATGCGTAAGGCGCTCGAGGCACTTGGGGAAGTGGACGGGCCAATGTCGATCGAGGTGATTCACCGACTCGTCGATGCAGGGGACGTTCAGGAGCCGATGTCGATCGCCGAAGTCTCGGACCTGCTGGATGTCTCGGCACATACGCTGCGCTACTACGAGAAGATCGGTCTGGTCGAGGTCGATCGTGACTCGAGCGGACATCGTGTGTACGGTCCGGAATCTGTTCGCAGGCTGGTGTTTCTGACCCGCATGCGTATCTCGGGTATGGCGATTCGCGACCTGCAGCACTACGTCGAACTGGTCGACGCTGGTGAAGGGACAGTTCCGGAGAGGCTCGACATGCTGCTCGAGCACCGGGACACCGTTCGGCGGCAGATCAAGGAACTCACGCTGTCTCTGGCCGCGACGGAGTACAAGATTGCGACGTACGGTGGGCGAACCGGGGAGCAGGATATTCAGCCGAGTGAAACCGGAAGCAGCCCTCGCGGGGTCTCCTGAGCGATCTGGTCCAGCGCCGACTCCAGTGTCGGAAACTTATAGCGGAAGTTGTTGTCCGCGAGCACTCCTGGCGCTACCCAGCGGCTCTTGAGCACCAACTCGGCCTCGGTGCGGATGACCCGAGCTCCGAACTCCAGAATCCAGCCGGGAGTGGGCAAACCGTACCGTCGACCCAACGCTGCGCGCACCTGTCGCATCATCTCGTCATTGGTCACCGGGTACGGGGATGCGATGTTGACCGGGCCTGAGATATCCGGATGCTCGTAGATGTGGATGATCGAGCGAACGACATCGGCAATGTGAATCCAGCTGAACATTTGTCGTCCGTCGCCCATCCTGCCGCCGAAGCCCATTCGGGCGAGGTTGACGAACGGGTTGATCGCCCCGCCGCCCGCGCCGAGGACGATCGACATCCGAAGTGCCACTTTGCGAACAGGTGTTGGTGCCGAGAACAATTCGTGTTCCCACGCTCGCGCGACCGCGACGGAGAATCCCTTTCCCAGCTCTCCGTCCTTCTCGTCCATCGGTCGATCTCGTGCGTCTCGGTAGATCGTGCCGGTACTGGCATTCGCCCAGAGTGAGGGTGGCTGCGGCGTACGGGTCAGCGCACGACCCAACAGTGCAGTCGTTTCCACTCGGGAGGAGAAGATGTCGTCGGCATTGCGCTTGTTGTAGCGGCAGCTCACGGAGCGGCCGGCGCGGTTGACGAGCAGATCCGTGCCGCTGAGTACATCGGCGACGCCGTGCTCGTCGGACCACGTGGCATCGCTCGTTCCTCCCCGGCCGATCGTCCGAACGTCGACCCCGTTGGATTCGAGCGTTCGAAGAAGGTGTTGGCCTACGTAACCCGACGCACCACAGACAACAACGGTCTTCATGATTTTGTGTTCCCTTCTGGAGAAATCACTTTGGCCATGAGGGCGGCGACATCGCCGACCAGACCTCGTGCCACTGGCAGCCGGGCAAGTGTGAGCGCTTTCGCGATGATCGGTACCAGGCCGTCGACCAGGGAACGGGTGCGCGCTTGCCCCGGAGATGAGTCGGTAACCCAGTGCAGCGTCACGCCCAGATAGCTGAGCCACAAGAGCGTGGGGAGCTGGGTCTCCAATGACGACGGCGTCTTCTGCTTCGACGCCGCCAGTGCTTCGCGCATCAGATCGACGGCCATCGATCTCGCATCGGTCGACTCGGCCGAGAACGGGCTGGACTGTGATGTGGTGGGCAGGGCAACGTGCAGAAACGTGCTGCCGAAGCCGTGATAGGGGCCCATGACATCGAGCCCGGTGTGCAGAACAATCCTGAGATTTTCTGTCAGGGACCCACCTTCGCGAAGGAGTGGAAGCGCCAGCGCGCGGTGATCGCGTTGGATGACGAGATACAGCTCGTGAACCAGTTCGTCTTTACTGGCGAAGTAGTAGTAGGCATTCCCGAGCGAGACCTCTGCCTCATTTGCGATCTTGCGCATGGTCGTCGCTGCGAAGCCCTCGTCGCGGAAGAGTCGCAATGCTGTTTCCACCAGCTTTTCCCTGGTCTCGATCCCGCGACTACTCATCGACACTCCTTCTTTGAACATGTTCAAGTGCAGCGTACGCCCTGGAGTTGAACACGTTCAAGACCCAATCTGTTGCGAGGAATATAATAAGCGCGCATACTAAATGCATGAATGAATGTGCTTTCGGTTCGCCAGGGGGTCGGCGATGAATGCCTGGTTAGGGGTTGTCTCTGCCGAACATGTGCGTCGCGCAGTGGATCTCGGCATCGCACAGATCGGGCACGGAAAGAGAGCCGGATTGGCACGGATGAAAGCAGGTGACGTGCTTGTCTATTATTCGCCGGTCGAGTCCATCGGCGACCGAGATCCGTTGCGCGAGTTCACAGCTCTCGGTGTGATCGAAGAGGGTGAGATCTGGCAGGCGGACGAGGGCTGTTTCAAGCCGTTTCGGCGGCGAGTTCGGTACGAACAGTTCAACCCCGTTCCTCTCGACGCAGTCCGGAGTCGATTGGCGCTGACCTCGTCACCGAATTGGGGGTATCAACTCCGGCGTGGCTTGATTCCGTTGGATGACAACGACGTCGAGGTTCTGCGTTCGACGACGAGCTGACACACTGGCGCTGTGGCGAAGAAACTGGAAACCGACTTCGAGGACGCGGACGAGAGTCCCGGCCTGATGTTGTGGCGTGTCACCAACGCTTGGCAGGCTTCGATTCGCGCTGCGCTGCGACCTTTCGACCTGACCCACGTGCAGTTCGTTCTGCTGGCAGCACTGACCTGGCTGGATGCAGAGACGCCGATAACTCAACGCGGTCTTGCCGAGTACGCGCGCACCGACCCGATGATGACGTCACAGGTGATTCGGACCCTCGAATCCAAGGGGTTTGTCGAACGACGCCCACATCCGACCGATGCTCGTGCTCGCTCGCTCGCCGTCACGCCGGTGGGTGCGGCCTTGGCCGGCAGGGCGAACCGCGCGGTGGAATCTTCGGACCGGGAATTCTTCGCCGCTCTGGGGGATCGTCAGGCGGCCTTCGTCGCGATGCTCGGCGCGCTTGATCGACGGTAACAACCCTCAGTTTCGAGGAGGTTGCTCTGTAGTTCTCTGCAGCAGTGCGTATTTGGCTTCCAGTCCGTCCAGCAGGGATTCCAGTGCGAGTTCGAAGCTGGCGCCGTCGATCTCGGTGGCACGCTCACGCAACAGGTGTGCTCGCGTGAGGTGCGGGTAACGCTCGGCGTAGATAGCGGGATCGTCCACGAATCCGCCGGAGAACGTTGCCGTCGCAGCACCCATGACCACGTACTTGACGGAAGCGCCGATCAGCGTTGCCGTGCGCTGCGGCCATCCGGCGCGCACCAGGCCGCCGTGGATGGCGTTCGCGCGATCGAGGGCGATGGGCCTGACGCTCGGACCGTAGGCCAGATAGGGAACGATGTTGGGATGCTTGCCCAGGGCAGCGTGGTAGGACCGCGCCCACGTACGCAGCGCGCCGCGCCAATCGTCGGAGTCGAAGCCGCTCACGTCGACGGACTCCATGATGACGTTCGCGACGTCGTCGAGTAACTCGTCCTTGTTGGCGTAATGGCTGTACAGCGACGGCGCCTGTACGCCGAGAACAGTGGCGAGTTTGCGCATCGAGAAGTCGGTCAAACCGTGCTCGTCCACCAGTTTCAGGGCGGTGTCCCTGATGATCGGCTTACTCAGTAGTGGAACCCGCGGTCGCGCCATCGCACAGAACCCTTTCGTCTGAAAGTACTGGACAACCTTACACCGTGAGTTTATTATCGAATTAACCTAACAGTGTTCGGGAACGTGGAGGATCAGATGACACGGGTGTTCGAGAACAAGTCCGATCTCCTGGGGGCAGTCGGTGAAACGCTGGGTTCGAGCGAGTGGGTCGAGGTCACCCGCGAGATGGTCCATCAATTCGCCGACGCGACCGGTGACCATCAGTGGATTCATGTCGACGACGAAAGAGCCAGGCGCGAATCACCTTTCGGTGGACCGATTGCGCACGGGTATCTGACGCTCTCACTCCTGCCGCTTCTGTCGAAGTCCGTGTATCGCATCGACGGCGCGAAAATGGTCATCAACTACGGGTCCGACAAGGTTCGATTCCCGAGTCCGGTGCCCGTCGGGGCCAAGGTTCGAAATACCGCAGTGCTCTCCGCAATCGAAGAATTGCCGAACGGTTCACTACAGAGTCAGATCACCAACACCGTCGAGATCGAAGGCGTGGACAAACCTGCCGTCGTTGCGCAGACCGTCGCGCGAATCTTGTTCTGAAATCCTGCAAGAAGAAAGCAGACTCCACATGAATCTCGAACTGACCACTGAGGAAGTTGCGTTCCGCGAGGAGATGCGAAAGTTCTTCACCACCGAATTCTCGCCCGAACTTCGAGCACGTGCAGCCGGATTCGGAAAGCTGACTCGTGAGGACATCGTTGCGGGCCAACAGATTCTGAACGCACACGGGTTGGCGGTTCCACACTGGCCGGTCGAATGGGGTGGCAAGGACTGGACTCCGGTTCAGCGCCACATCTATTCCGAGGAAATGCAGTTGGCGTCGGTACCCAACCCGTTGCCGTTCAACGTGAGCATGGTTGGGCCCGTTATCGCTGCCTTCGGTTCGCAGGAGCAGAAGGAGAAATTTCTCCCCGCTACGGCCAACGCCGATATCTGGTGGTGCCAGGGTTTTTCGGAACCCGAAGCCGGTTCGGATCTCGCTTCACTCAAGACGGCCGCTGTTCGTGACGGCGCAGACTACATCGTCAACGGTCAGAAGACGTGGACTACTCTCGCGCAGCACGCCGAGTGGATCTTCTGTCTGGTTCGTACAGATGCCAGTGCTCAGAAGCGGCAGGCCGGAATTTCGTTCTTGCTCATCGATCTGGCAACTCCCGGCATCACGGTTCGCCCCATCAAACTGATCGACGGCAGCGTCGAGGTCAACGAGGTGTTCTTCGACAATGTCCGCGTACCTGCGGAGAATCTTGTCGGCGAAGAGAACAAAGGCTGGGACTACGCCAAGTTCCTGCTCGGCAACGAACGCACGGGCGTCACGCGGGTCGGGTTCTCCAAAACTCTTGTCGCCACGGCAAAAGAGAAGGCGCGGGAGGTTCGTGTCGGAACCGGCACCCTCCTCGATGATCCGTTGTTCGCGGCTCGGTTGGCTGAGCTGGAAAACGATTTGCTTGCGCTGGATCTGACTCAACTGCGAGTTGTGGCGAGTTCGGCAGACGGCAAGCCGAACCCGGCGTCCTCGCTGCTCAAGCTCCGCGGCTCCGAATTGCAGCAGGCAGCAACGGAATTGCTGATGGATGTTGCGGGTCCGGACTCGTTGCCGGTGAATACGGTCGAGATCGACTCGCCGGAGTGGGCGCAGCAAGCGGCGCCGCGCTACCTGAACTACCGGAAGGTTTCCATCTACAGCGGATCAAGTGAGGTGCAGCGCTCCATCATTGCCTCCTCGATTCTCGGATTGTGAGCATCTGACATGAATTTCGAACTCGACGACGAGCAGACGATGCTTCGCGACACGACGCGTGAATTGCTCAACCGCAGCTACGACGCGGAGAAGCGCAACGCCACCTCGGCTACTGACGAGGGATGGAATGCCGCGGTGTGGAAGCAGTTCGCGGAGCTAGGGCTGCTCGGCCTGCCGTTCGCGGAGTCTGACGGCGGAATGGGCGCTGGACCGGTCGAGACCATGGTCGTGATGACCGAACTGGGCCGAGCGCTTGCACCCGAGCCGTACTTGGGTGGTGTTCTGATCCCCGGCGGTTTGATCGCGGCTGTCGGTTCGGCAGATCAGCGGGCGCGGCTCCTGCCGGCGCTCAGCGACGGGACCACTCTGTCGGCCTTCGCGCATACGGAACCCGGCACGCGTTGGCCGGTCGCCACCGTCACGACCACGGCGTCGCAGTCGGGATCGGGGTGGACTATCACCGGCGTCAAGAACCCGGTCCTGCAGGGC
Source organism: Rhodococcus sp. NPDC057135 (assembly GCF_042670865.1). NCBI lineage: Bacteria > Bacillati > Actinomycetota > Actinomycetes > Mycobacteriales > Nocardiaceae > Rhodococcus > Rhodococcus sp. NPDC057135. The sequence continues at coordinate 256,928 of NZ_JBHUUU010000004.1, read as the reverse complement.
GACAGCGCGCACGTCGTGATCGTCAGCGCCGCACTTCCAGGCGGGGGTACCGGGCTTTTTCTGGTAGATGCGGACGGCGCGGGTGTCTCACGGAGCACATACGCAACTCACGACGGCCGTCGCGGTGCGCAGTTCACGTTCACCGATGCCGCGGCCGAACAACTTGGTGAGGGCGGCGATGTCACGGAGGCGATCGTCGAAGCAGAGGTTCGGGCGCAGGCAGCTCTGTGCGCCGAGGCGATCGGGATCATGACCGAAGCGCTGCGACTGACGACGGATTACCTGAAGCAGCGCAAGCAGTTCGGCGTTCCGCTCGCGAAGTTCCAGACTTTGACGCATCGGGCTGCCGACATGTACGTGGCGCTCGAACTGGCGAGCAGCATGAGTCTGTACGCCACCATGTCCATCGCCGACGGCGTGATCGATCCGACCATCGCGTCGCGCGCGAAGCTGACTGTCGGTCGCGCCGCGCATCAGATCGGACAGGAAGCGATTCAGATGCACGGTGGTATCGGAATGACAGCCGAGTATCCGGTCGGGCACTACGTCTCGCGGCTGGTGGCCATCGAACACACTTTGGGCGGCTCGGACGATCACCTTCGGGTGCTGGCCGGCGGCGTCTCGAAGTGTCGATGAGCAGGCCTACCGTCTGGGACAGAAAGGCCGGTCAGCGGATTCTACGAATGCAACTGTGGTGACAGACACCGAGTCAGCACCGATGTCGCCGGACGCGTACTGCCGCCGTTGCCTTAAGGGTTCTCGAGTGGAGTAGGGATCCTGAAAGAAACCCGAGTAGTGGGTTTGGCCGGAGGTGGCCCGTATGGGTGCCGAGGAGGCTTCGGATGGTGGTGGACTTTTCTGGCGCCGTTTGGGCCGAGGAAATCGTGCACCTCGTCCGCGGACCTAGTAACGTCGGGGCCGGGGAGTGGCCATCGCGCTGAGCTCAGACACAGCGAACGTGCGTCGGCGAGCGTTCTTCGTCTCACGTATGTTGTTGTGTGGAATGGATTTTGGGTTTCCACCAGTTTGTTTGTGAAGGGTTGTCGGCAGTGATGGTTGAGGGTGGGGCAGTCACGCGACGTGCGTTTTTGGTTGCGGCGGTGTTGATTCCGGTCGTGGGATGTTCGGCGAAGAGTAATCAGATTGCAGATGCCGGGCCGTCGAAAGTTGGCGGGGGAGATCCGAGTGATCTTCTGGTCGAACTCGAAGGCCGATACGATGCGAGGCTGGGTGTGTATGCGAGTAGTTCGAACACCGGGAGGGTGGTGGAGTATCGCGCCGACGAGCGGTTCGCGTTCTGCTCTACATTCAAAACCCTCGCTGTCGCAGCTGTATTGGGTAAGTATCCATTGAGTTATCTCGATACAGTAGTCCACTACACTGCCGCTGATCTGCAGTCGTACGCCCCGATCGCGGAGCAAAAGCTCGATACCGGGATGACGGTTGGTGAATTATGCTCCGCAGCAGTGCAATACAGTGACAATACCGCCGCCAACCTCCTGCTGCAGATGCTTGGCGGACCTTCCACCGTCAATGCGTATCTACGCAGTATCGGTGATGATGTGACTCGGCTGGATCGGATCGAACCCGAGCTCAATACCGCCATTCCAGGCGATGATCGTGACACGACGTCGCCGCGGGCGATTGGTACGGACTATGAGCGTCTTCTCCTCGGCGATGCGCTGACGCCGGACAAGCGTGAGGTGCTAGCGGATTGGCTTCGAGGCAATACCACTGGTGCGGAGCAGATACGGGCCGGTGTTCCACAAGGGTGGACGGTCGCCGACAAGACTGGCAGCGGCGACTACGGAACCAGCAACGATGTCGGTGTCGCGTGGACGGATACTTCGGATGCGGTGACGATTTCTATCCTGACGACACGGTCGGATAGAGACGACGCCGCGGACAAAGCGATCATCGCCGACGCCACACGTCTCGTCGTCTCAGCGCTCACCTGACGTCGTAGATCAACAACGTCGTCGCCACGATGTGAGCTGAGTGGGCATGCGTCTTGCCGCACGTTGTATGAACGATCCCGAGGTCTCGGGGTTTATCGGCACCCGCAACCGCGTAGCGCCGTTGCTACGGCGTCGAGGGCGGGTCTTGCTGCCTCGGGTGCGGTGCCGTTGGACATGAGCGTGAATGTCAGGACTCGCCGGTCGTTGTCGACGACGATACCTGCCAGTGAACTGACACCGGAGAGGGAGCCAGTTTTCGCGCGCACCCACCCGGCCGCCGGGGAGGGCGGGTTGAATCGATCCATCAAGGTGCCTGTCGCTCCGGCGACGGGGAGTGTGTCGAGCAGTGGGCGAAGTTCCGGGGTGTCGGGCCCTGCTGCCGCGGTGAGCACCTGATCGATGAGGTGTGCCGAGATGCGGTCGTCGGTCGATAATCCGCTTGCATCTCGCAATTGTGCTCCGGTGGTGTCGAATCCGCTCGCTTGCAGTGTGTGAGTGATGGCGTCGACTGCTCCGTCGAAAGTTGCGGGTAACCCTCGGGCGAGTGCAATTTCGAACCCCACGGTCTCGGCGAGTACGTCGTCGGAGTGCACCATCAGGTCGCGCAAGCGTGTGCTCAGCGGAGCAGATTGAACCGAGGCCACTACGGGAGTTGCTGGTGTGGCAGTCGAAGGTGTGATGCCTTCGGTGACCGATGCCGGGTCCAGTCCGAGTTGTTCGGCGAGGGCTCGGCCGGTGTCCAGTGCGGGGGTGTGGGTGCGCGGGGAGTAGTCCGCCAAGGGGTCTGTGCGGCCGCCGTCGAGCATGACCGATTCGATGGGGGCGATACTGCCGCCGGCGATGTCGGCGGTGTCCCATCCGGGGGCGATTGTCGGGCCCGGAAATATTGTGTTGTCCACCATGAGGCTGCTGACGTGTATACCGGAACGGTGGATCTGGCTGATCAGGTCGTCGAGATGCGGTGCGTCGGTGTAATAGCCTTGCGTGCCGGTAGGTTTCGCGGTCAGTGTCGGGTCGCCGCCGCCGACGAGCACCAGTTGGCCGGGGGTGGCGCCTTGGACGACCGTTGTTGTGGTTCGGTGATCGGCCGGCAGTGTCAGTAGTGCGGCGGCGGTCGTGAGAACTTTGACTATGGAACCAGGCACTTGCGGGGTGTCGGTCTGTTGTTGCCACAGAGTTGCGCCGGTCTGGGCGTCGGTGACGTGACCTGTCAAACTTCCGAGGTCGGGGTTGTCGAGTGCGGGTTGGAGCACTGCCGCGAGTATTTCAGGGCTGGGTGAGGGGGCATCCACTGGCACTGGCGTGATTTTCGGGTGCGGGGTAATCAGTTGTGGGGCCGTCACGGTCGGGGGAGGGGCGGACGTGGGGTCGTGTTGACTGCACCCGGCAGTGAAGACTGCCGCCATTGTCGTTGCTGCTGCGCATACGAGAAGGGATCCAGACCGTCTGTTCGTCATTGTTCTGTGTCGTTTCTTCGACATTCGATGTGAACCTCGTTGCCGCACTTCTTACGGTTCGGCGATCTGATTGTGGTGATCTTTGATCCGACGTGTGTTGTCGCCCTGGCTGACAACTCTAAGCAATGGGCGTGGAAGACTCGAAATCGGCTTGTCCGGTGCTCTCTGTCACGCGAGCAGTTCGGAGTTTGTGATATCGCACCGACGAAGACAGTCATTGGAACCGCCACCGTTGTCGCGAGTACACCGGTGAGCACACCGTATGGTCGTGAATCGAGGGCCAGAACGATCACCGTCGTCGCTACCGGCCCGCCCACCAGCGTGGACACCAACGTGACCCCCCGTATTCGGCGACCACCCGTTACGAAGACGGCTGCGAAGAGGCTGACGATTGCGGCTGCGAGCAATACGGATCCCGCAACATCGCTGAGGCGGTGCCATCCCTCGCCCATGATGTCGCGGCTGACCAGCGCCACCCACGCCGCGCAGGGCACGACTCCGACCAGACGCATCCACGACGGTGCGACCAGGAGCAGGCTGAGGGCAATACCCATTGCACCGGCGACATGACCGCTCGGAAACGTGTTCGCCGTCGGCCAGGGGACATCCTGATCGAGTTGAGGCCGCTCGAGAACTTCGAGGCGAAGCGTTCTCGCCGCCACTATGCACATGACGGGAACTGCAAGCGTCGCCGCAGTAAAGAGCGGCTGACGAACCACATTTCCTGTCAACAGGATCGCGGCTGCGACAGAGATCCACATGAGCGGATTGGTCATGATGTCCAGCCGCAGGACGTCGGGCACCGGTATGCCGTCCTGCGCCGACTTCGCAGCCTGAAATACTTGCCGGTCGAGTCGTTGACCGCCGGCGGTACCAACAATCAGAAGGAATACGGCCGCCGCACCCGCGGCGAATGACATGCCGACGACAATCACTGTCCACCGTGGTCTGTTGCGTACGGCGGGCGTCATCGGGGAGGATTCGGTCACGGGCACAGCGTCGTGCTCGCGGCGTCGATGGATGCACTGACGCAGCCCGGGCCGATATCGCCGACGTCGGGGTCATGGAAAGTGCTGTCGTCAAAGTTGGCTGTCACCAACAGCTTTCCTTCGCCGAAGACGGTTTGCTGCACCATTCTGTCATCCGACAACCATTGAAAGTCCGTCATGGGCTCAGTTCCAGCCGCTTCTTGCAGGGTGGCGAAGAACTTCTGCATGGTCGCCATCCTCGGACCTTCCTCCGCGATGGTTTGCGCGTTCAGGGTGTAGTTCAGTGGCGTGTTGTACAGCATTGCCAACAACGCGCGATCGGTTTGCTCGGCCGGCAGCTTGTTGAAGGACAACTCCCATCGATCCGTGCTGACTACCGAATCGTGCAGCACCGTCTCGTACAGCGGCACACGGTATTTCGGATCGAACATGCCGGTTTTCAGTTCTGCTGAAAGCGCGACGGGCTTGAAGAAGAAAGCCGGACCGTTCTTCCCCCAGTACGCACCCCAGTTCGCCTTGTCTCGTTCCGCTTTCCAGAGGCCGTTCATCACCGGCGTGCTCGATCCGTGACTGAAGGACACAACGCTGTTGGCCCACGACCCGGCTGTCTCGGATCCCAGCACCAGATCCTTGCCGATCACCTTCATGCGGTCGATGCGGTTCTGCCGGTCCTTGGACTGGGTCATCCGGTGGTCCGGGTTGTAGTCGTCGAATACCTCGCCTGTCGCATCGACGTCCAGGAAGTAGCTGTTCACGCCGTTACCCACCTTTGCGGCGACGCGAGAGGCAACAAGCTCCGGGTCGGCAGCCAATGCCTCGGAGCTCAGGTAACAGCCACGGCCGCTGAATCCGCCTTCAAGGTCACCACTTTTGCCGACGACGCAGGCGTCGGGCCAAATCCCGTCGGGCCACGAAGACGAGGGATTGTCGACCTCGCCGGACGGGTCCTGCGCGTTGGCGAAGGTGTCGTACGGCCCGACGAGAAAGCCGTAGTTCGTGGCAGTTTCGACGGCCTCGCGGGTCATCGGCTGATCGTCGGAGTCGTAGCCGAGCCACATCTTGGTGATGCCGAGGTCATGGAGTTGGCGTATCGCTTCGGGAGTACGCGCATCTCCCCACAGATAGGCGTGAAAGGCACCGATCAGCTTGGCAGTGTCCGGGTTCTCCGCGATCTTCTGCTGCAGTGTGCGCAGTCCGCCCTGTTCCCCGAGCAGACTGCGGTAATCCAGTGCAGGGGCAATCGGGGACCCGTCGGTGACTGACAGGGCAACCGTGTAGGTGCCGGTGCCCTTTTCCTGGCTGAACTCGTGTGTTGCAGTGCTGCGCAGGCGGCCTTCAACCGAGGCGAAGTTCAGGGAGGTACCCAAGTCGGTCGGCACCAGATAGCTCGCCCCTACAGCGCCCGCGCTGAACCCCCAGAACGGCATCGTCAGGTCCTGCAATCGTTGCCCCTCGTCCCCGACCAATCCGATATCGGGGTTGTTCCAGAATGCGTCGTCGACCGGGATACTCAGCCCTTCGCCTTGGGGCAGTTGCAGATCTCGTGCACCGGCCCCGGTGACCGGCCACGACACGAGTTGATCTCGCGAACTGGTCAGGTCGATCACCAGGCGGCCGGCCTGAGCAACCGCCGTCACGTCGAGGCCGCGGTCGGGGTATGACCAACGGGCACTGTCGTTCTCGACTGACACCTGGCCGGGAACTCCGAGGCCTGTCGCAGCGGCGGCTGACAGTTCGACGTCGCTGTCCACGCGTAGGTCGTTCACATCGATCCTGGCCTCGCCGCCCTCGATCTGCACCGTGATGGTGCTTCCATCCACCCGCACCGCGGGGTCCGCCGCACTCGCGGTACACCCCGTGGAGGCAAGCGCGACCAACACGGTGCCCACAGCGATAGAAGTCAATGCCTGTGTTCTCATAGTTCGAAAAGTAAGCGCCGAACATTAGAACAAGATCAGAGTGACTTACTCCCGGGCCGGCAGGCGCACGGTGAACACCGCTCCACCGTCGGGGTTGTTGCCCACGCTGATCGAGGCGCCGTGGGCATGCGCGATCTGTTGGGCCATAGCCAGTCCCAGTCCGGAGCCGGAGGTGCCCCGACTACGGGGTGACCGATAGAAGCGTTCGAAGATCCGAGGCAAATCCGCTTCGTCTATGCCGGGTCCGTTGTCCGAAACGGTGAGAACACCGCCTGTCAGGCTCACGTTCACCGTCCCACCCGGCGGAGTGAATTTTGCCGCGTTGTCAACCAGATTCGACACCATCTTCGCGAGCCGCACATCGTTACCGCCTACCGTGTACGGATTCGTCGTGCAGTGGAAATCAATCTTCGGCCAATGAGCACGTGCCGCCTCGACTACCTGCTCGACGACGCGCTCGAACGCGACATCCTCCCTCTCGATATCCGGCTCGGTACCCCGTGCGATATCTACGATGTCGTCGATCAACCTTCGCATATCTGCAGTACTGCGAGCGAGCGCAGCCCGTACCCTCTTCTGCTGTTGGTCTGTCAGCGTGTCGCTTCGGGCCAGAAGTTCCGCGTTCGCGATGATCCCCGTCAGTGGCGTCCGCAGCTCGTGCGAGGCGTCGGAGACCAACCGTTTCTGCGATTGGACGGAGTCATCGAGTGCACCAAGCATGGTGTTGATCGATTCCCCGAGCCTGGCAAGCTCGTCCGATCCCTCGACTGTGATCTTTCGGCTCGGATCCCGTTCCTTTGCAACAGTTTCGGCCTCGCGGGACAGTCTGGCAACGGGACGCAGCGTGTAGCGGGCGACTGCGTAGCCGAGGATAGCGCTGATGATGATGCCGATACCGCACAACAGCGCTAACAACCATGCAATCCGATCGAGCGCCCGGTGTTGCTGATCGGCACGGACTCCGACAAGGAGCGCACCACCGTCCTCGAGCGGTGTCACATACATCCGTCCGGGTAGACCCGCGAGGTCGATGTTCGCGAGGAAAGGCCCTGACTCGCCGTCGAGGACGGCATCGAGGGCAGGGAGCTTCGGCAGGATAGTGGCGGGTTCGTCTGTGGCACTCGGTTCGCCTGTCGCATCGAGGACCTCGAAGCAAGCCGGCGAGGAAAGATAGGCGCACTCGGCGCCACTGCCCAACTCCTGGCCACCGGCGATCCGTAATTGGATCGCCGTCGCTTCCCGAATGAGACCGATGTCGAGGCTTCGGTACACCTCCCGTGACGAGATCCAGTACGCCCCCACCGCGCAAAGCAGCACTACCGCGGCCACGGCAATCGACGTGGTGATGGCCATTCTCGTTCGGATGGCCAATCGCGTACGCGTCACGGCAACTCCAGCCGGTATCCGATCCCACGAACCGTATGAATAATGCGTGACTCGCCGCCCGCCTCTAGTTTCGTGCGTAGGTAATTAATATATACGGCAATGGAATTCGACTGAGGCCCGAAATCTTGACCCCACACCCGATCGCTGATCACCTCACGGGTGAGCGTCTGGCCGGAGTTCGCGATGAGTAGTTCCAGCAGTGCAAACTCGGTTGCAGTGAAATCCATGCTCCGGCCGGATCTGACGCCGCGCCGTGTCTGCGGGTCGAGAGAAAGATCCCCGAACTGCACCTCGGGTTCCGGTGGCGCTGCCCGCCGCAGCAGGGCACGTACCCGCGCGCCGAGTTCGTCGATGTCAAAGGGCTTCGGCAGGTAGTCGTCTGCCCCCGCATCGAGCCCCGCAATCCGATCGCCTACCTCCGAGCGTGCCGTCAGAACCAGGATGGGGATTCGATTGCCCTGCTCACGCAAGATTCGACATACGGCGAGACCGTCGATTCCCGGCATCATGACGTCGAGCACCATCGCATCGAACGAATGCTCGGAGACCGCGGCCAGAGCGCTCGAACCGTCGGAAACCGCCTGCACCTCGTACCCGTCGGATTCGAGAGTTGTCACTACCGCTTCGCGGACCGACGGATCATCATCGACGACTAGGATCATCTTCTTATCGTGCCTGACGTGAGTCCGATACGGATACAACCCGTGCGACGTCTCGCATCACACACGGTAGCGGCGAGGATCGGTGATCGGATGAGCTTTGATCCACTCCGAGGTGCGCGTGAGTCCTGCTTTCAGGGAGACCTGTGGGCTCCAGTCCGTCAACTCACGCACTCGACTGTTGTCGGACACCAGGCGGTGAACCTCGCTGCCTGCTGGACGGTTACGTGAGTCTTCGGTTGTGACAGATGCGGAAGACCCCGTGATCTCGATCAGCATGTCAATCAGGTCGCGGATCGAAATCTCGTGGCCGGTACCGAGATTCAAGGTCAATCCGAGCGTTCGCTCGGATTCCGCGATCTCCATGAAGCCCCGGGCAGTATCGTCGACGTAGGTGAAGTCCCGAGTCGGGGTCAGCGCGCCGACAGCGATCTCGCCTGCACCGGAATGCAACTGGTGCAGGATCGCAGGAATCACGGCGCGTGTCGATTGCCGCGGGCCGAACGTGTTGAACGGTCGGCAGATCGAAACCGGTGTATCGAAGGAGTGAAAATAGGACAACGCGACCATGTCCGCCGCAATCTTGGATGCGGAGTAGGGAGATTGGGGTTGCAACGGGTGAGTTTCGGATATAGGTACTTCCCGAGCAGTTCCGTAGACCTCGCTGGTTGACGTATGCACCACCCTCCGCGCGCCGTGACGGCGCGCGGCATCCACAATATTTTGGGTACCAAGGACATTCGTCTCCAGATACGTTTGCGGAGCCTGGTAACTGTATGGGATTCCGATCAGTGCCGCGAGGTGGAAGATGGTGTCGATCCCCTCTGCCGCATCGAGGACTTGTCCGCTGTCACGGACATCTCCTGAGATCATCTCGATATCGGGAAGGTGATCCGAAAGAAAGCCGGCCGATGCGTAGGGCTTGTAGTGCGCGAGAACTCGTACGTGCGCGCCTTGCCTGAGTAACTGCTCAACCAGGGAGCTGCCGATGAAGCCTTCGCCGCCGGTGACCAAGACCTTTCGTCCGAACCAGAATCCATTGACTTGCACCATTTCACTCATTTGATTCCTTCACTCGTATTGACGTTTTCGGGCGTCGTGTGTTTGCGGGTGGCGAGCTCCCGTAGCCAGTTCGCTACTGTTCGTGCGGAATCGTTCAGTCCCGGAGTGAGATCGGTTGCCGCCGTCGCACGTTCAGCGGATTCTCCGAGAAGGTCGTCAATCGCGCTCGCCAGGTTTGCCGTGGTCAGATCCGCGTCTCCCAGCATTCGGGCGCCGCCGCGAGTTACGAGAGCTCGAGCATTGTGTCGCTGATGGTCACCGATCGCGTGTGGGTAAGGCACGAGGACGCTGGGCACCTCTACATGCGAAATCTCGGCGACGGTGATCGCTCCGGATCTCCCGACAAAGACGTCGGCGCCCGCATATACCAAATCCATCCGGTCCAAGTACGGCAACACCAGCACGTTGTCGAGGTCTTCGACAGCGGCGGAGGCCTCGGAGAAGTACTCGGGCCCAGCCTTCACAACCAGGCGGATGTTGTTGCGGCCGCGCCACTCGCGCGCCAGTGACAGTGCGGTATCGGTCATTCGGCGAGATCCGAGGCTGCCGCCGCAGACGATGACGAGGGCCTGTCCTGCCGCCGCATCGAAACTGGCACGTGCCTGATCACGGAGCGCATGTTTGTCGAGGCCGGCGATCTCCCTCATCAGCGGGGTTCCGACTACCCGAACCTCACTGCGCTTGAATGCCGGCGCAGCCTCGGCAAATGCTACTGCGACCCGGGAAGACAAGTTCGCGCACAGTCGGTTTGCCCGTCCTGCCACGGCATTGGATTCGTGGATCAGTGTCGGTATTCCGGCGAGGTGCGCACCCAGCACGATCGGCAGACTGGGATACCCGCCGGTACCGAACACGACGTCTATATCGAGTTCACGAATCGTTCTGGCGCACTGAATGCCGGACCGTGCGAGTCGTGTCGCTGCTCTTGCGCTACCGCGCACACCGGTAAGGCCTTCGATCTCGGCTGTGTGCAGTCGGTAGCCGGCCGCGGGCACAATTCTTTCTTCCAGTCTGCCTTTCGCGCCGAAGAAGTCGATCTCGACATTGGCATCGGGCATCTGACACAAGGCCTCGGCTACAGCGAGTCCCGGATAAATATGTCCACCGGTGCCACCCGCTCCGATGGCGACTCGCAGAGTCGATCGCGGTTCGTTTGTCATACCGGCACTGTGCGTGAGCGAGATTAGAACTCTGTTAGCGCCGACGCTCTGTGTGTCAGGGTGAGTTGAGTCCAGCGGTTCACAGTGACCCCGCCTGCAGGGAAAGATGTGAGAAACCCGGCGAACTCACCGCCGAAAGGGCCGAGATCGCCGCGACTCGAATCCAACTGGACGAACAGGTTCGGGTGACCTCCCGTTGTCCGTGCGGGCGCCGACCCCCGGTATTCGAGGTCAAGTAAAATTCCTGTGATCAGTCCGAGAAGAGAAAGGGATCGAAGTGACCGCGCATACCGAGCAGCTCGAGTTCCAAGCAGAAACACGTCAGCTGCTGGATCTGATGGTTCATTCAATCTATACGAACAAGGACAGCTTCCTTCGTGAGTTGATCTCCAACGCTTCGGACGCGCTGGACAAGCTCCGCCTCGAGTCTTACCAGGACAAAGACCTCAACGTCGACGTCTCCGATCTGCATATCGAGATCGACATCGACAAGGCAGCACGCACCCTGACCATCCGCGACAACGGCATCGGCATGTCGCGTGACGAGGTCGTCGACCTGATCGGCACGCTCGCCAAGTCCGGCACCGCCGAGGTCCGTCGCAAGCTCAAGGAAGCCAAGGATGCAGCGGCATCCGAAGAACTGATCGGTCAGTTCGGCATCGGCTTCTACTCCACGTTCATGGTCGCGGACAAGGTCACGCTGCTGACCCGCCGCGCCGGTGAAGATCACGCGACGCGCTGGGAATCGACCGGCGAAGGCACGTACACGCTCGAGCATGTGAACGAGGCACCGCAGGGTAGCTCCGTGACCCTGCACCTGATGCCCGAGGATTCCGAGAACGGCCTGCACGACTACACGTCGGAATGGAAGATCAAGGAACTGGTCAAGAAGTACTCCGACTTCATCGCTTGGCCGATCCGCATGGATGTCGCTCGTACGTCGACGCCGGCCGAGGGCGAAGAGCCCGAGGTCACCATCGAGACCGAGACGATCAACTCGATGAAGGCACTGTGGACTCGTTCCAAGGACGAGGTGTCCGAGGACGAGTACAAGGAGTTCTACAAGCACGTCAGCCACGCCTGGGACGAGCCTCTCGAGGTCATCCCGATGAAGGCCGAAGGTACTTTCGAATACCAAGCGCTGCTGTTCATTCCGTCGACGGCGCCGTTCGATCTCTTCATGCGTGAGCGCAAGGCCGGCATCCACCTCTACGTCAAGCGCGTCTTCATCATGGACGACTGCGAAGAGTTGGTGCCCGATTACCTGCGATTCGTCAAGGGTGTGGTCGACGCACAAGACCTCTCGCTCAACGTCTCTCGTGAAATTCTGCAGCAGGATCGGCAGATCGCCGCCATCCGTCGTCGTCTGACCAAGAAGGTCCTCTCGACCATCAAGGACATGAAGGCGAACGAGCCGGAGAAGTACTCGACCTTCTGGACCGAGTTCGGACGCGCGCTCAAGGAAGGCCTGATGGCCGATGCCGACAACCGCAAGACGCTGCTCGACGTCTCGTCCTTTGCCTCGACCAACAGCGAAGAGGGCGTGACCACTCTCGCCGAGTACGTGGAGCGTATGAAGGACGGTCAGGAACAGATCTACTTTATGACCGGCGAATCTCGTCACCTCATCGAAAGCTCCCCGCACATGGAGGCTTTCAAGGCAAAGGGCCTCGAGGTTCTCGTACTCACCGACCCCGTGGACGAGATGTGGGTCGACGCTGTCTCGGACTTCGACGGCAAGACCTTCCAGTCGATCGCCAAGGGCGAGGTCGACCTGGACACCGAGGACGAGAAGAAGGCGGCCGAGGCCGAGCGCGAAGAGAAGGAAAAGGAATTCGGCGCGCTGCTGACATGGCTGACCGAAACCCTGTCCGACGACATCAAGGAAACGCGTCTCTCGACGCGCCTGACCACGTCGGCTGCCTGCATCGTCGGCGACGCGTTCAGCATGTCGCCGACACTCGAGAAGATGTACAAGGCTTCGGGTCAGCCTGTTCCGCACAGCAAGCGCATCCTCGAGCTCAACCCGGCACACCCGCTGGTCTCGGGTCTGCGGGAGGCGCAGGCCGCCAACGACAATGCAGAGAACCTGACGGAAACCGCTCAGCTTCTCTACGGCATGGCGTTGCTTGCCGAGGGCGGCGAGTTGAGCGACCCGGCGCACTTCACGCGTCTGCTGGCCGATCGTTTGGCTCGCACAGTCTGATCTGGTCCTAGCTGGCTCGAACTCCCGGCATCCACCTTCATCGGTGGGTGCCGGGAGTTTTTTCTTGATCGTTTTCTATTGAGGACCGTTTCTGTCCGCAATAACTTCTAACGTAGTTCTCACAGGGCACGAACCCACTAGCGAAGGAAAACATCATGAACGCACCGACCACCACCGTCACCGGCGAGCGCGCGGATCTCCTCCAGAGCCTGCGACAGCATCGTGAATTCCTTCTCTTCACCGTCAAAGACCTCACCGACGAACAGGCTGCTTCGAGGCCGACCGTGAGCGAACTGTGCCTCGGCGGATTGGTCAAGCACGTGGGTCAGTCAGAAAAGGGTTGGGTCGACTTCATCCTGGAGGGGCCGGCCGGATTGGGCGGAGACTTCGATCCCACCCAGTGGTCGGAAGAGATGCAGCAGGAACGGGCGAACGAATTTGCCATGGTCGAGGGTGAAACCTTGGCAAGCATCGTTTCCGAATACGAGGGGATCGCGGCCAGGACCGACGACTTGGTGGCCTCGCTGGACAGCCTCGACATCTCGCATCCACTGCCGTCGGCACCGTGGTTCGAAGCGGGGGCTCGCTGGTCAGCCCGACGCGCGTTGCTGCACATCATCGCCGAGACGGCCCAGCATGCGGGCCACGCGGACATGCTTCGCGAAGCCATCGACGGTTCCAAGACGATGGGTTGATCGACAGCTCGATCAACCGGGATGTTTACACATCACACAAATATGTAACACTAGTGTCTATGAGCACCGAAAAGTCTGCCTTGCAACCGCCGATGCAGTGGGACGCCTGGGGCGATCCGGCCAAGAAGCGTGAACTGTCGGACGCAGTCACATCGTTGTTGACCGGATTTCTCGGTGTCTCCGCACCGACTCGATCGCGTCTCGCCATCGAAGACGTTCAGGTGACTCCGTCCGCTATGGCTCAGTCGCATGTCGAAGCGCTGGCAGGGCTGGTCGGGGCCGAGTACGTCAGCACCGAGGATTCCGATCGAATTCTTCGGGCCGGTGGCAAGAGCACCCCGGATCTGCTTCGCCGTCGTAGCGCCGAGCCGCAGGATGCCCCCGACGCAGTCGTCACCCCAGGGACAGACGCAGAGGTCGAGCAGCTTCTCCGGTACTGCACTGCCAACCGGATCGCAGTGGTCCCGTTCGGCGGCGGCACCAGCGTCGTCGGCGGGCTCGATCCCATCCGCGACGGGTTCGACGCAGTTCTTTCTCTCGACCTGCGTCGGTTCGATCAACTCGTCGGGTTGGACGAGGAGTCGGGCATCGCGACGTTCGGCGGGGGAACCACCGGCCCACGCGCCGAGGAGCTACTGCGTGAACACGGCTTCTCGGTCGGGCACTTCCCGCAGAGCTTCTTGTTCGCCACTCTGGGCGGATTTGCCGCTACCCGGTCTTCGGGGCAGGCGTCGGCTGGATACGGACGCTTCGAGGACATGGTCCAGGGCCTCACTGTTGTCACCCCGAGTGGTGTGGTCGAGACCGGGCGCGCGCCGGCATCCGCCGCCGGCCCCGACCTGGGTGAGCTCTTTGTCGGCTCCGAGGGCACCTTCGGCGTCATCACACACGTGCGTGTGCGGGTTCACCGCCTGCCGGAGACCACGGTGCGCGAAGGGTGGAGCTTCCCCGACTTCGCCACCGGCGCAGCTGCATTGCGTGAGCTTGTCCAGGAAGGATCGGCTCCGACCGTGCTGCGGTTGTCCGACGAGGCCGAGAGCGGCGTGAATCTGGCGACCACCGACAAGATCGGCGAGAACGCCTTCACCGGTGGTTGCCTCGGCATCACCACCTACGAGGGCACCGCTTCGCACACCGCTGAACGGATGGCGGAGGCCCGAGCAATTCTCACCGCTCACGGCGGCACGTCGCTCGGCGAGGAGCCCGGAAACAGCTGGGAACACGGGCGATTCGATGCGCCGTATCTGCGTGACGCTCTGCTCGATGTCGGCGCACTGTGTGAAACCCTCGAGACAGCAACCACTTGGGGTAACCTCGCGAACCTGCGCTCCTCGGTCACCGAGGCGCTGACCAAGGCTCTCGTCGAGCAGGGGACTCAGCCGCTCGTGATGTGCCACATTTCGCACACCTACAAAACCGGTGCTTCGCTGTACTTCACCGTAGTCAGCGCGCAGACCGAGGATCCGATCGCTCAGTGGCACAAGGCGAAAACTGCCGCTGGCGATGCGATCATCGCCGCCGGTGGCACGATCACCCATCACCACGCTGTCGGCGCCGATCACCGCCCATGGATGAAGGACGAGATCGGTGAATTGGGCGCGAATATCCTTCGCGCAGTGAAGAATGCAGTGGACCCTGCTGGCATCCTCAATCCTGGAAAGCTGATTCCGTGACCGAAACCCGCAGTCAGATCGAGAAGGTTACCGTCCTGATCAATCCGATGGCGGGACATGGTCACGCGCCCGCGGCAGGACGCAAAGGTGTCGCGCGACTGCGCGCTCGGGGAGTTGCCGTCACCGAGATCATCGGAACCGACGCCGACGACGCCAAGAAGTTGGCGCGTCGTGCGATCGAGGACGGTACCGACGCACTCGTGGTTGTCGGCGGCGACGGTGCCATCAGTATCGGACTGCAGGCTGCCGCGTTGACCGAGACGCCCATCGGGCTCATTCCGGCAGGCACCGGCAACGATCACGCCCGTGAGTTCGGTATTCCCACAGGCGATCCCGAAGCAGCAGCCGATGTCATCGCAGACGGTGTCGTGCAGCAGTCAGATCTGGCGAAGATCACGCTGGCCGACGGTTCCGTCGTCTGGTCGGGAACCATCATCGCCAGCGGCTTCGACTCGCTGGTCAGTGAGCGGGCCAATCGGATGTCCTGGCCCAAGGGACCGATGCGCTACAACCTGGCGATGCTCGCCGAGTTGGCGAAGATGAAGCCGTTGCCGTACCGGATCGAACTCGACGACGAGGTCATCACGGTGGACGCGACGCTCGTGGCTGTGGGCAACGGCCGCTCGTACGGCGGCGGCATGCTCATCACTCCAGGCGCGTCGAAGTCGGACGGGTTGTTGGATCTGACCGTCGTCGGGCACGGTTCGAGGTTGCGTCTGGTGCGCCTGTTTCCGCGGGTGTACAAGGGAACTCACGTCTCGCTCGACGCGGTGCAGACGTACCGATCCAAGAAGGTCCGGTTGGTCTCCGAAGGCATCATCGCTTACGCGGACGGCGATCGGGTGGGGCCGTTGCCCATCACGATCGAGGCAGTTCCCATGGCGCTCAACATCTTGACGCATACGCGGATCTGAGTCGGGTCCTGCCGGTCACGCGCAGGTATGGGGCACACCTCCGTCGAACCGCGAGGCCAACTGAACAGCATTAAGGCCGACCAAGGCTGGTCTGGTGCCCAACGAATTTCGTTCCGCACCAGACCAGCCCGCCAGACCACACCCATATTGAGGGTGTTAGAACATGTTTTCAGTCGGCGCTTGCCGACTCCAGACTTCCCCACCCGGCGCCTTCACTGGATGCTGTGTTGAGGCCGAACAAACCGATGGTGATGAGACCGGCGATCAGCGCCGCTACATTTGAAAAGTAGTCAGACGACATCGTATTGCACCTCAGCCTTTCTTAGGATAGCGCGGGGATCAACTCAGCGATTGGCCCCAACGAGCCCATCCATGAGTCGAATACCACCGCAAGGAGGTCGAGAACTACTGCCTGCAAAGACATTGCGCGGTTGTTCCTTTCACTGGGGGATGAACCCGAACGATAGGTTCAGAGGGGTCCGGATCAGAAGATCGAACATCATAGGGAGCATCTGCGTCACCGTCTGGCCCAACGATGACGTGGCCTCGGCAATAGATCCCATCACTGCGCTCCGCTCGAATAATTGTTGGACGACATCGCGTTCAGGCCGTCGATCGAACCGCCCAGCACGGGTGCTACCCCGGAAATGAAAGCACCCATCAGGGCGACGAATACTGCAAGCATTCAAAGGTCCTTTACGAGACGGTGAAATGGAAGTTGTATGCCGACAGCCATATCAAGTGCTTGTGAGCAAGGAAGGTCGAGGTGCCGATGTGGGTGGTGCCCGCATTGGACCAGGGGTTAGCGCTCGTGACGGTTGTCGGCGGAGTCGTAGTTGGTAGCGTGGCAGTGTTGAGCGTCAGTTCGACGTATCCACCGTTGTTGACAACGACATCGGACAAGCTCGAATTCGCATTGACACAGTACTTTCCGTTGGCGTCGGTCGCCGTGGATGTGCCGGTAAAGACCGGTACGGTCGGGGTTGCCGACGTCGGGTCATACAAGTTACCGGTGATCGTGACACCCGCGACTCCGGTGGAGCCGGAGCCTGAGGGCGGAGCCGAGTTCGAATTCCAGGTCCCTTTATAGACGTTGCCGCACAGTTGGTAGTTGGTTGTGGGTACCGAGTTTGCCGCTGCTGCGGATGCGGGCCCTGCGAATGCGAGGGTGGCGACTGAGGCCAGTGCTGCGGCCCCGAGTCCGATCTGCTTGATTTTCATACTGATTGATTCCTCACTGGTGAGATCTCGTGCGTATGTACATTTCCTCCGCCTGCGTGCGGGTCGGGTCGATGTCGTGACCTCAGTTGCACCCCTCAGCGCGTCTGAATCAGGCCATGAATTCGATAGGCCCGATTTGTGACAGGCAAGACGATAACCCGAAAAACTGAAACCTGTATCTGTTTTTTAGATTCGTCTTTTCGAGCTGGATGCTGCCGATTTGCCGCTCGACGGAAACGTGAAGGGTTGCCAAAGATAGGCCGTTTGGACGAGCTTCGAACTGGAAGCCGTACGGCAAACGTGATGAAATATCACCTATGTGAACAGGGATGTAATTCTCTGTTGGGCGCCCTTGTCGAGTTCGACGTCCAGAATCGACTGTAAGGTTTGCCTCCTGTGGAAAATTCTGTGAGCAGCATCGAATCATCGAAAATTGTTCAAGAGAACTGTTGGAAGACGCTAGAAGTATATGTAGGTATGGAGTTTCAGTATTTGGAGATTGGGCGAAAAGTCGTGGGCGGACCTGTTGGCCAGAAGACTTCTGAGAATTCCGTGTCAGCTCTGAGAACTTAAACATCAAGGTTTGCTTCGTTCCGGAAATTTCCCGCATATCACTAACACTTTTGACGGGTAATGGTATATCGATTCTTAATACTTTTGGAGAATGTGAAGAAAGTTTGGTTGCAACTTTTGGTGGGGTCAGCCCATTCCGCAGTGAATTTGCGGCAGCGATCGAGGATGCCCTGCAAGATGGGATGAAGCGCACAGCGGTTGCGCTGCCATTTATCTGGCGTGGTGCAGACGTGCCGATCGAAGAACATTCGAGGCAGTTCCCACGGCGCTCAACATCTTGACGCACACTCGGATCTGAGTCGGTTCTGCCGGGCACTAGGTAGCGGTGGTGTCAGACTTCTCGGATGAACGAATCGACGAAGTCGGCGCACCGCCGCACTGCGTGGACGTCGGAGAAATGGCAGCTAGCCACCGACATCCCGTTGACCGCTGCGGCCTGCCTGTTCTTGGTGGCGTACGCGTACCAAGTGCTGGCGCAACCGACGGGCCTCCCCCATCGTCTGACCGAATGGATCATGTGGGCTGTGTGGGTCGTTTTTGCCGTCGACTACGCAGTTCGCCTGTGGTTGGCACCTGCCCGCGGTCGCTGGTTCGTCAGGCATCTCTTGGATTTGGCGATGGTGGTGTTGCCCATGCTGCGTCCGCTGCGCCTACTTCGGTTGGTCACACTGCTTGCGATAGTCCACCGCTCGAGCGGGCAAAGCTTGCGTGGACGAGTGGTCGTGTACGCCACCTCTGCCACGGCATTGCTGATCGGTGTTGCGGCGCTGGCCATGCTCGATGCCGAGCGTCACGCCGAGGGCGCTGCCATCACGTCGTACGGAACGGCATTGTGGTGGGCGATGGAGACGGTCACGACCGTCGGTTACGGAGACATGGCGCCCGTTACCACGACCGGGCGCATGATCGCCGGAGCATTGATGATCGGCGGAATTGCGTTGCTGGGCATCGTGACTGCCACACTCGCTTCCTGGTTGGTCGAGCGCGTGGCGGAACAGGACGTGGCATCCCAGGCTGCGACGCGTAAGCAGGTGGCGGATCTGTCCGAGGAAGTCCGAGCCTTGGCTGCCCGCACTCACCGGGTTGATCTCGCGTCCGTCGACACCGATTCGCTGCGTCGTGAATTGGCGTCGAGGGGAGTCGTGGCGCAGCACGCGTCTTCGGACAACTGACATGCATCGCAGCGAACAATAGAACGATGGTCTGATAATCTTGCGTGATGGTGGCGACCCACGGATTTCAGCGCGCGCGCAGGCCTGAGCAGATCGAAGCGCGTCGGTGCGCGATTCTCGATGCGGCCCGCGCGATGCTCGGGTCCAGGCCCGTCGCCGACATCAGCCTGCGTGAGCTCAGTGAGAGCGTCGGACTGGCGAAGTCCAACGTGCTTCGCTACTTCGACAGTCGCGAAGCCATCTTTCTCGAAGTGCTCGACGAGAACTGGGTTGCGTGGTTGGACGGGTTGTCCGAGTCGTTAACTCCGGCCGGTGACGACTCGCCGTTCGCCACTGAAATCCATGTGGCATCGACGGTTGCGGAATCGCTTGTCGCACAGCGTTTACTGTGCGAGTTGATGAGCGTCATGGCAGGTGTCCTCGAAAGAAACATCTCCGTCGACTTCGCCCGTGACTTCAAGAAGCGGACAACGGTCAACTTGGGAAGGTTTGCGTCGCTGATTCATTCGCAATTGCCTCACCTCTCGGAGGGCGACGCGGCTCAATTCGCCAAGGTGACCCTGGTGATTGTTGCAGGCTTGTGGCCGACTGCCGAGCCTGCCGAATCCATGGTCGTCGTACTGAACGAGATGCAGGCGCCCCCTGCTGCCGACATGTTCGCAACCGGCCTACGTGAAGGTCTGATCAATCAGCTCGTCGGGCTGTCGGCGCGAGCGGCAACCCGAACGAGCTGAGCCCGTTCAGGCGCTGTGCAGCGTCAGGACGGTGATCTCGCTCGGTGCGAACACGCGGAATGGTGGACCCCAGAACCCGGTTCCGCGGCTTGTGTACAACTGCGTGCGGTCGCCGTGACGGGTGAGCCCGTGCACCGACGGTTGATCGAGTTTGACCAGAAGGTTGAACGGCCAGATCTGTCCGCCGTGGGTATGACCGGCGAGCTGCAGATCCACTCCCGCGGAAGCGGACTGAGTTACCTGCTTCGGTTGATGGGCGAGCATCAGGATCGGCAAATCGGGGTCGGTGCCGGCAAGGGCCATATCGAAGTTCGCGCCGTGACCGTCGAGCTTCGATCCCAGAGCGGTGGCGTCGTCGACTCCGGCGATGACCAGGTTGTCGCCGCCCTTGGTGACGACGAGGTGCCGGTTGTGCAGGGCATCCCAGCCGATCGAGGTCATGTAGTCGAGCCACTCCTGAGCCTCGTGGAAGTACTCGTGATTCCCGGTGACGTAGACACGAGCGAGTCTGGCTTCCACCGACGCGAGTGGGGTGGCTTGGCCGAGGCGCTGCTCCACTGTTCCGTCGGCAATGTCACCGACGTGGGCCACGATGTCGGCGTCGAGTTCGTTGACTGCCGCGATCACGCGCTCGGACCACTTCTCGCGATTGATCGGGCCGAAATGGGTGTCGGTAATTGCGACTACCCGAAGCTTGTCCATTCCCGCTCCGAGGCGAGGGATGGTGACGTCGACGTGCTTGATCCGTGGCAGTCGCATGGCTTCCCGATAGCCCCAGATCAGCAGTACGGCCGAGACGATCAGCGCCGCAACGGCGACAATTCTGGACCGAAGCGGATCCTCCACGCCCCCGACGAGGAGTCCGAGTCTCAGGACTTCGCCGAGCAGCGTCCACACGAACACGACCCAGATGACTCCGAGGAGCGCATCGCCGACCATGCGAATGGGATCACGATCGGTGTGGCCATGGCTGAGCACCATCGAGGCAGGCAGGGTGATCAGGAGGGCGGCAAACAGGACGGTGCCGAACACTGTGACGGCCGTCGGCCAGTCCGGCCGGATGAACAAACTCCACCACGGGTACACGAACAGTAGGGCCAAGATCGACGCGACAATCGCGGAAATGGCCACGATCCGCAACGGTCTGCGGCGCGGAGCTTGGACGACGTCGGTCGCCTGGGGTGTAGTCACTCCGTCCAGAGTAAAGGTCCACTGGTCTATTAACAAGGGGACGCCGGTCCGCTATTCGGTTGTCGGTGACTTCGGCTAGTTTCCTGATGTTGAACTTGGTCCGAGCTCAGGTGGGTGGCACATGGAGAAGTACGACGTCAAAAAGGCCTACAAGGATCTCTATTCGCCCGGCCGTCGCGATTTTGCCTTCGTGACCGTCCCGCGCTTCGGCTACTTTGCCGTCGACGGTCACGGTGATCCCAACACGGCCACCGAGTACTCCGAGGCGCTCGAAGCGTTGTATTCGGTGTCCTACGCGACCAAGTTCGCGAGCAAGAAGGAACTGGATCGCGACTTCGTCGTGGGCCCGCTGGAAGGGTTGTGGCGGGCAGATGACCCCGAGGTGTTCGTGACGCGGGACAAGTCGTCGTGGGATTGGACGATGATGATCTCGCAACCGGAATGGATCACGGAGACCGAACTGTCTGCGTCGATTGACGCAGTCCGGGCCAAGGCAGTGCGGGCCAAGAAGGAGATTGCCGCTCTCGACAAGGTCAGGTTTCTCGAGTTGGAGGAAGGTCTGTCCGTCCAGATTCTTCACGTCGGCTCGTACGACGACGAAGCTCCCACCCTGGACCTGCTGCACAACACGTTCATCCCGTCGAACAGCCTGAGCTTCAACGGCGATCATCACGAGATCTACCTCAGCGACGCTCGCCGGACGCCGCCCGAGAAACTGAAGACGGTTCTGCGTCAGCCTGTTTCGAGGTAGCGATTACGGCTCGAGGCCGCGCAACTTCTCGAGGTCGCGTCGATCGCGTTTGGTCGGTCTGCCGGCGCCGCGATCACGTCGCGGGATGGACGCGATCAGTTCGGGAGGCGGTGGGGGTGGTGAATTATCCTGCAGGCAATCGGCGGCCAGTACGGCGCTGACTCGTTTCGTGATCGGCTTGACCACGACGACAATGCGTTCGATGCCGGATACACGCACCCGCACCTCGTCGCCGGCTTTCACCTGCTGAGCCGCTTTTGCCGACGTTCCGTTGACCCGAACGTGTCCCGATCGGCAGGCGGTCGCCGCCTGCGAGCGTGTCTTGAACAGCCGAACCGCCCACGTCCAGCTGTCCACGCGGACACTGATCGCATCGGAAGGGAGTTGGGCTGGCACGCTCGCCAGCCTACCGATGCAGGCTCAAAGACCCTGTGCGCGGATACCCGAGTACGCGCGCGGTGCGTACTGCAGACGTAGGGGAAGTAGATGCCAGAACCGATCGGTCAGTGTCAGGAAGCGGGCGAACCAGAAGTACATTCGGTCGTCGCGCGGCGTCCATTCCCATCCGAGGGTTTCGCGCGCCTTCTCCGGCATCAGTGCCTTGCCGATCCAGTTCGCCACGGCCATCGTGGGGCGCGAGGAGAGATTCCACAACCACGTCGGCACCTTCGGGGCCGGTGCGATGCTGTGCTCGGAGATGCGCGTCGACCACTTCGTGGTGTGAGTGTTGATCAACTGGTTGTCAAGCATGTCTTCCCAGTACGCGCGAAAACTCGCGTAGTCGTCGAAAGCGGGTCGATCGGTGAGACCGTAACAACGCCACCAGGTTACGGCCTCACGGACAAGCTGGTCCTTCTGCTCCGGTGTGAACTTCTTGTATGCAAATCGTTCGTTGAAATCGAGTATCACCTCGAAGAACGTGACGTGAGTCCACCAGAAAGTGTCAGGAGCGAGGGCGTGGTAGCGCCCGCCGGTTTCGTCTGTTCCTTTGAGATCGGTGTGGAAGTTGCGAACGAGCGTGCCTGTGCCCTCTTCGGTCCGGTCGTACACGACCCCGTAGATGGGAGGAAGTGAGCGGAACAGGCGGTCGAGCGGATTGTCGAAGAAGTTCGAATGATCTTGCAGCGCTCCACTTACCGCGGGGTGCATGTTCTGCAGCGTGCCTGCGCGTCCGAGATACAGCAGACCGCGAACGTCGCCGAAGTGTGTCCACGTCAGGGAACCGGGGCCGATCGGGTCTGCTCGTAGTTCCCGGGGCTCTGGTCGCGACTGGGGCTTGGGTCGACGAGTACCGGTGTCCGGATCGCTGCTCATCTGGTTGACCCTCCGCCTGCGCTCATGTGACAACGGTTGTTGTCACATGATGACTTTTGCTGCGCCGCGCGAATTTGTCAATGGATTCGGCAAGATCTGCCCGAAAACAACTCCGGCCCCTCACCTGCAACAGGTGAGGGGCCGGAAGAGTGAAGCGGTCGGACTCAGGCGTATTCGTAGAAGCCGCGACCGGTCTTCTTGCCGAGGCGACCGGCGTCGACCATGCGGCGAAGCAGTGCCGGCGGAGCGTAGTGCGGTTCTGCGAATTCCGCGTACAGCGACTCTGCTGCTGCGAGAGCGATGTCGAGACCGACGGTGTCGAGAAGCGTCAGCGGACCCATCGGGTAGCCGCAGCCACCCTTCATTGCCTCGTCGATGTCTTCTGCTGTGGCGTAACCGGATTCGAGCATCCGGACGGCCTGGCACAGGTACGGGATGAGCAGAGCGTTGACGATGAAGCCCGAACGGTCGCCCGCGCGAACCGTCTTCTTACGCAGTGTGTTCTTTGCGTAGTCGGTGACGGCGAGGACGGTCTCTTCGGACGTCGTGAGGCTGACCACGATCTCCACGAGCGGCATGACCGGCACGGGGTTGAAGAAGTGAACGCCCACAACCTGGCCGGGGCGCGAGGTGGCCTTGGCGATCTTGATGACGGGGATCGACGAGGTGTTGGTCGCCAGAATGCCTGCAGGCTTGACGATCTTGTCGAGCTTGCCGAAGATCTCGTACTTGAGAGCTTCGATCTCGGGAGCCGCTTCGATCACCAGATCGCGATCGGCGAACTCTTCGATGTCCAGGGTGACGCGAACGCGTGCGACGGCGGCGTCGGCATCTTCCTGGGTGATCTTGCCCTTGGCCACGCCGCGGTTGATCGACTTGGCGATCCGCTCGCGAGCGGCGGCCGCGAATTCTTCTTTGGTTTCGAGCACCAGTACCGAGCTACCGGCTTTTGCACAAACTTCGGCAATGCCGGCACCCATGGTGCCGCCGCCGATTACGCCTACGAGTTCCACGATTCTCCTCAAGATTCTTCAGACAGGGGGCAAGCCCCCGTGCGCGGTTAAGGAGTCTATGGACTGCCTGACCGCGCACGGGGCCGGAGGCCCTACTTCAGCAGCGCACGCGACATCACGACGCGCTGAATCTGGTTGGTGCCCTCGTAGATCTGCGTGATCTTGGCGTCGCGCATCATGCGCTCGACCGGGAAGTCGGTGGTGTAACCGGCGCCGCCGAACAGCTGCACTGCGTCGGTGGTGACCTCCATGGCAACGTCCGAAGCGAAGCACTTGGCGGCAGCGGAGATGAAGCCGAGGTTCTTCTCGCCACGCTCGGCGCGAGCAGCGGAGGTGTAGACCATCAGACGTGCGGCTTCGACCTTCATCGCCATGTCGGCGAGCATGAACTGAACAGCCTGGAAGTCGCTGATGGACTTGCCGAACTGCTTGCGGTCCTTGGTGTATGCCAGTGCTGCGTCGAGTGCACCCTGGGCCAGGCCGACGGCCTGGGCGCCGATGGTGGGACGCGTGTGGTCGAGGGTCTCGAGAGCCGTCTTGAAGCCGGTGCCCGGTTCGCCGATGATGCGGTCGCCGGGGATGCGGCAGTTCTCGAAGTACAGCTCGGCGGTGGGGGAGCCCTTGATGCCGAGCTTCTTTTCCTTCGGTCCGACGACAAAGCCCTCGTCGTCCTTGTGGACCATGAAGGAGGAGATGCCGTTTGCGCCCTTGTCGGGATCGGTGACAGCCATGACGGTGTACCACGTGGACTTGCCGCCGTTGGTGATCCAGCACTTGGAGCCGTTGAGGATCCAGTCGTCGCCGTCAGCCTTTGCGCGGGTACGCATCGAAGCAGCGTCGGATCCGGCTTCACGCTCGGACAGTGCGTACGACGCCATTCCGCCGTTGACGAGGTCCGGGAGCACCTTGGACTTGAGCTCTTCGGAACCCTTGAGGATCAGGCCCATGGTGCCGAGCTTGTTCACGGCGGGGATCAGCGAGGAGGAGCCACAGACGCGGGCAACTTCCTCGATGACGATGCAGGTGGCGACGGAATCGGCGCCCTGGCCGTCGTAAGCCTCGGGGACGTGGATGGCGTTGAAGCCCGACGCGTTGAGGGCGGTGAGAGCTTCCTCGGGGAACCGTGCGTTCTCGTCGACGTCCTTGGCGTACGGCGCGATTTCCTTCTCGGAGAGTCCGCGGATAGCAGCCCGCAGTTCGTCGTGCTCTTCGTTCAGCGCGAAGAGATTGAAATCCGGGTTTCCTGCCATGGGAACGCTCCTTGGTGAAGGTGGCTTGAAGGCGGTCGGTGCGGCTCCGGCGTTACCAGCGAGATTCGCGGACAGACCGGTGCCAATGACTCCAGTCAAACACGGCACTGAGTGCCAGGTCAAGGGATGGGCGTGTGAAGTTTCGGTGCACGAGGAGTGTCAGCCGAGTTGTTCGTGGATCCTTCTGCTGATCTCCTCGGGGGAAGTGCCCGGGGTGAACGCTACTACCAGCACAGACTTCGATTCTGGCGTGCTGGGCTTGGATCCGGGGGCCACGCCGTACGTCCGCCGAACGTCGAGAAGCGCCTGACTCAGCGCTTCGGCTGTGGCGTCCTCGTCGCCCTTGATCATGCTTCGCAAGAGGTAGTTGTGGCACGCGGTGACAGCTGCGGCAAAACCGACAACCTCGAGGACGGGTTCGCGGGGAACAGCGCTGCGGAGATAATCGACGAAAAGGCGCTCGTAGCGGAATCCGGTGACCAGCTCGCGGTCGCGGAGGGCCGGGACATGCTGTACGACGCGGTATCGCCGCATCGACAGGTCACGGTTGCGTCGGAAGAAATCGAAGACGAGACCGGCGGCATCGCACACGGACGCCCAGGGGTCGTCGGAATCGGATGCAAGGAATTCGGCGACGTGTTCGAGGAGGGATTCGTGATCGGCGAAGATCACGTCTTCCTTGGAGCGGAACTGCCGGAAGAACGTCCGACGCGATACACCGGCGGCAGCGGCGATCTGCTCGACTGTGGTGGCTTCGTACCCGTTCTCCGAGAACAACCGGATCGCTTGAGACGCGACGTGCACCCGAAACTGTGCGGGGTCAGTTCCGGGCAAGTCTGCGCGTTCACTCATGGGGACAAGTATTGCGCCTGTGAGCACGATCCCGGTGTGACGGGCAGGATCGAGGTGCCGGGCAGTTCTGTATCAACGGTGTGCGGTGGATGTGAATTGGTAGGTTGCCGCCTCGACGATCTCCTCGGGGGAGATAGCGATTTCCTCGTTCAACCATGCGGTGACCAACTCGGCGAGGCCGCCCACAAAGAGCAGTCCGTTGATCTGACCTTGACGTGGTGGCCAAGCTCGGTCGCCGTACATTTGTGTGGCTTCGTCCGCGACCATCTGAGCGAAGCCGTGCAGTACTGCGCGTCGGTGTGTACGCAGGGGTTCGTAAGCAGCGGATTCGATCATTGCGACACGGCCCTTGCGGGGATCGTCGGTGAGGATGGTGACAAACGACGCGATGGCATCTCGTACTCGCTGCTCGAGGGTCCCGTCGCTCGCTCGTAGTGCGGCCAGACCTGCGTCGCGGACCTCGTCGGCAATCCCGTCCAGGATCTTTTCCAGCAATTCGTCTCTGCTGGAGTAGCTTTCGTAAAAGTAGCGTTCCGTCAACTTGGCCTGTGCGCAGATAGCGGTCATCGTGGCGCCGCGATTGCCTGAGGCCGCGAATAGTTCCATCCCTGCCTCCATCAAGCTCTCGCGCCGCAGCGCTGAGCGCTGGTCGCTGCTCAGGCCGGCATATCGACGCGGCGTAGGGGGAGTCATAGGTCGATATTGACAGACGCATGAGTGTGACGCAGACTACTGTCAATCTGACAGGAGACACTGTCAGATTGAGCGAGAGTAGAGGTCACAGTGCCCAAGATCCTGGCTCGTCCCCCGATGAACTCACCGTTGCACCCGATTTCGGGTCGTTCCGGGCTGCCCCTGGTCGGGCATGCGCTGGCATACATTCGCGATCCACTCGCCTTGATGCAGGAGAACTGGGATCGATTCGGCGAGGTGTCCTGGTTCTCCATGGTCGGTCGGCGATGGATCGCTGTACTCGGACCTGACGCGTGTCAGGAGGTGCTGCAGAACAAAGATCGAGCTTTCGTCAACAGCGACGGCTGGTCGGTGCTGATCGGTCCCTTCTTTCACGGTGGGCTGATGCTGCTCGATTCCGAAGAACATTTACGGCACCGTCGAATCATGCAGCAGGCGTTCACTCGATCACGACTCGAGAAGTCTGTCGACGTTCTCAACCCGGCAATCGACTCGGCGCTCGACGCATGGTCTCCCGCTGACGGATTCCATGCCTACACGGCGCTGAAGACACTGACTCTCGATCTCGCCACCGACATCTTCATGGGCGGGGCCGAAGGAAGCACCGAGAGCGAAATATCTTCGGTGAAGAAGGCTTTCGTCGATTGCGTCCAGGCAGCGACGTCTCTGGTCCGCTACCGCGTGCCAGGGACGCGATGGAAGCGAGGGCTCGACGGCCGCCGGGTCCTGGAAGACTTCTTCCGTCGTTACCTGCCGGCGCGTCGAGATCTCGAAACCGATGATCTGTTCTCCGTGCTCTGTCACATCGAATCCGAAGCGGGACAACGCTTCAGCGACGACGAGGTGATCGACCACATGATTTTCCTCCTGATGGCCGCACACGACACTTCGACGATCACCCTTTCCACGATGATGCAATATCTAGGTCAACATCCGAAGTGGCAGGACAGGTGCCGTGCCGAGTCGCTCGCTCTGGGGACCTCGACGCCCAGCTATGCAGATCTCGACGGGCTGAGCAGCCTTGATCTGGTGATGAAGGAATGCCTCCGACTCGTCTCTCCCGTTCCGGTCATGGCGCGGCGAGCGGTCCGCGACACTCAAGTACGGGGTCACTTCGTGCCTGCGGGAACGTATGTTTCTGTCGCCCCTCACTTCACACACCACATGGCGCAGTACTGGCCTGATCCCGAGCGTTTCGATCCCGAGCGTTTCGCCGAGAATCGACGCGAAGACAAGGTTCATCGGTACGCGTGGGAGCCGTTCGGCGGTGGAGTGCACAAATGTCTCGGAATGCACTTCGCCGGCGCCGAGATCAAGGCAATCATGCATCACCTCCTTCTGCGCTTCGACTGGAACGTCGACGCCGATTACGTCGCCCCGCTCGACTTCACGTCCTTGCCGTTCCCCTCCGACGGTCAACCTGTCGATCTGCGTCGGCGTTCCACTGCGGTGCGCTGAGCCCCTACGGCCGAGCTAGTTCGACGCCCGCAGTTCGAACTCGAGGACCTTGCCGGTCGGGGTGCGGGGAAGGTCGAGGGGGAAGACGATGTCACGGGGAACCTTGTACCCGGCGAGCAAGGCGCGGGTGTGCTCCACGATGTCTTCTGCGGAAGCCTGTAATCCCTTGCTCAGCAACACGAATGCTTTCGGCCGCTCGCCCCACTTCTCGTCCGGAACGCCGACGACTGCCACGTCGATCACGGCGGGGTGGCTCATGATCGCCTGCTCCACCTCGACGGTGGAGATGTTCTCGCCGCCCGAGATGATGATGTCCTTCGCGCGGTCCTTGAGCTGGATGTAACCGTCGGGATGCATGACGCCGAGATCCCCGGAATGGAACCAGCCACCGGCAAACGCTTCGGCAGTCGCGGCCTCGTCGCGGTAGTACCCCAGCATCACGTTGTTGCCGCGGAGCACGATCTCACCCATGGTCCGGCCGTCGGCGGGAACGTCGTTCATCTCGGCGTCGACAACGCGAGCATTCTCGGCCTGGACCATGCCGACTCCCTGGCGGGAGAGAAGTGCGGCACGCTCGGACTGCGGCTTCTCGTCCTACGAAATGCCGAGATCGCCGAGAGGCTGTCCCTGAGCGTCGAAACGATCAAGACGTACATGCGGAATCTGATGGGAAAACTCGACGTCCGCAGTCGACACGAAGCGGTCGTGGAAGCGCGGCGGCAGGGTTTGATTCTGTGAGGGCTTGATTCTCTGATCGGTCCCGCCAAGCGGAATTTCGGAACTGCGTCGCCGCCCCGGTTGATATGACGGACCTCACTATCGGCAGAGTTCTACACGAGTGATGAGGGCATCGATGCAGGATTTGTTCGACAACAACGACATGACCGGCCTGGCCGAAGCAATCAAGAGCGGCGACGTCTCCGCCAAGGAAGTCCTCGAGTTCAGCCTGGACAGGCTCGACGAGCGCAACCCGGCAGTCAACGCAGTGATCAGTGAGCGTCGCGAGGAAGCGCGCAACGAGGTATCAGGCGGTCTGCCGGAAGGTCCACTGCACGGCGTTCCGTTCGTGATCAAAGACCTCGGCATGGACGTCGCAGGATTGCCGAGCACCAATGGATCTCGATTGTTCGCCGACGCTGTGGCAGAGAAAGATTCGACGCTCGTCGAGCGCTACCGTCAGGCTGGTCTGGTTGTCATCGGCAAGACGAACACCCCGGAGTTCGGCAAGAACGCGAGTACCGAACCTGCGCTGTTCGGACCCACCCGCAACCCGTATGCACTTGATCGTTCGCCCGGCGGATCTTCCGGTGGCACTGCTGTGGCTGTTGCCGTCGGGATCGTGCCAGGCGGACATGCCAGCGACGGTGGTGGATCGATCCGTATACCCGCATCGGCATGCGGCTTGGTAGGCCTCAAGCCAAGCCGCGGACGCACTCCGACGGCACCGGCGCGCACGCTCTTCTCGTCGCCGATGAGTGTTCATCACGCCCTCACCCGAAGTGTCCGCGACACCGCGCTGCTTCTCGATCTCTCCGCCGGACCGACAGTGGGCGATCCTTACGTGATCCTGGCACCGAAGCGGCCGTACGTCGAGGAAGTGGGTGCGGATCCCGGACGGTTGCGGATTGGCCTGAGTAACGCGCTGCCGGACGGCACCCCGGTTGATCCGGAGTGTGCGGCCGTCACAACCAGTGTCGCGGGCTTGCTCGAAGAACTCGGTCACGATGTCACCGAGGGTGCCCCGAACTTTCCCCTCAATGCGCTTACTGCCGGGCTTTCGGTGTTGATGGGTATTCCGATGACGATCGAGGTCGACGAACGACTCGCCGCCCTGAACCGCGCAATCCGCGACGACGACCTCGAACCGATGGCCCGGATGATCTACGACCGTGCGAAGTCCGAAACTGCGACGAACGTCGTCACGGCGTTGCAGGAACTCGAGCGGGCGGCCCAGGTGATCGGTGCGTTCTTTGTCGATCACGACCTGCTGCTGACGCCGACGATGGCTCGGCCGGCAGCTCCGCTCGGTCTGCTCGATACGGCGAATCCTATGTCGATCTGGGAGCATTCGGCCGGGTACAGCGGTTTGACCAGTCCGTTCAACAGTTCCGGTCAGCCTGCGATTTCCTTGCCGATGGGTCATGACTCGGCCGGTGTGCCCATCGGCGTGCAGTTGGTCGGCGCGTTCGGGCGCGAAGATTTGCTGATCCAGGTTGCGTCGCAGCTCGAAACGGCCCGTCCGTGGTCCATTGCGCCGGTGTGGCCGCCGGTCCCGGTGTAACGCGCGCGGTTGTTCGAGCGAGGGGAGGGCGTCAGGCGATAATGCGAATCGGCCACTGACCGTTGACATCTCCCACGTCCCGGCCCTGGCTGAGTAGGTACTCGGCGAAATCACGCTGGCGCTCGGCGTGCCAATCGGCTTGATCGACCATGAGATCGAGCCCCAGGATGTCGGGGAACCGCACGGCCAGCTCGCGAGCCAACGCTGCCGCTGCCTTGGCATCGGCCTCAGCCTCGTGGGCCGACTCGAGGGAAATCCCGTAGTGCTCGCACACGGCCGCGAGCGTTCGTTTGCCCTTGCGGAAGGTGTCCATGGCGCGATCGATCACGTACGGATCGATGACCAACCCCGGAACGAAGGCGGGCTTGCCGATGCGCAGACCCTCGGCATGCATGACCGTCAGATCATAGGAGGCGTTGAACGCCACGACAGCATGATCGCGCGCCCAGGAATTGTGCAGGGCCTCACGGATCTCTTCGTAGCCCTCGGAGTAGTTCTGGCCGTGTTGCGCCGCGAACTCGGTGCTGATGCCGTGAATGGCCGAGGCGCCGGCGGGGATGTCGACGCCGGGATCGAGTAGCCACGTGCGTGTTTCGACCCTCGAACCGTCGATCACCGCTACGCAGGCACTGACGATACGAGCGGTCGACGGATCTCGTCCCGTGGTTTCGAGGTCGAACGCGCAGATCGGGCGATCGGACCAGCTACTCATCGGGGGCCTTTCGGTGCGGTGCATCATGTCCGAATCACTATGCACCTCCCTACCGACACAAACGACAAACAGTCACCTCCGCCCGGTGAGGGCGGAGGTGACTGTTTGTCGACGCTGTGGAAACCTACAGAATTTCGGTTCCGACGGTGAAGCGCTCCATGACGTCCTCACGCGGAGTCACACCGAAGCCTGGTCCCTGGGGCACGGCGATGTGGCCGTCCTCGATGACAAACGGTTCGGTGATGTCTTCCTTGTAGAAGCGATCGGACGCCGAGATATCGCCGGGCAGCGTGAAGCCGTCCAGCGCCGCGAGAGCTGCGTTGGCAGCGCGACCGATTCCGGTCTCGAGCATTCCGCCGCACCACACCGCAATACCGTGCGCCGAGGCGAGATCGTGGATGCGCTTGGCTTCCAGATATCCACCGACGCGGCTCGGTTTGATGTTGATGACCGAAGCGGCGCCGAGCGTGATGGCATCCGCCGCATCCTTGGCCGACTCGACCGACTCGTCGAGACAGATCGGAGTCGAGAGGGACTGGGCAAGCTTGGCGTGCTGCACTAAATCGTCCTCGGCCAGCGGCTGTTCGATGAGGAGCAGTGCGAATTCGTCCAGGCGGCGCAGCAACTGCGCGTCGACAAGTGTGTACGCGGCATTCGCGTCGACCTGCAACGGGACGTCGTAGCCGAACTCCTTGCGCACTGCTGCGACAGGTTCGATGTCCCAGCCCGGCTTGATCTTCAGCTTGATGCGCACGTAACCCTGCGACAGATAATTGCCGACGGTTTCGAGCAACTGCGGAATGCTGTCCTGGATACCGACGGAGACACCGGACGGAACCCGCGTGCGAGTGGCACCGAGGTACCGAGCGAACGACTGTCCACGAGCACGCAATTCAGCATCGAGGATTGCCATTTCGATAGCCGACTTCGACATCTGATGACCCACGATGTGGTGAAGTACGCTGCCAACCGTCTCGGCCGAGAGCGGCTGATCCGACTGCGACTTACGAAGCGTAGGAACGAGATACTCGCGCAGCATCGCTCGCGCGCCGGCGGTGTACTCCGAGTTGTAGTACGGATCGCTGAGCGAGCCGCACTCGCCCCAGCCGACGGTCTCCACCGGACCGTTGGGGCCCTCGGTGGTGCCACTCACCTTCAGGACGAGCGTGTTGCGCTCGAGCTGGGTGCTGAATGACGTGGTGAAAGGGGAGACGAGAGGGATGCGCAGTTCGCGCAATTCGACGGACTCAATGTGCATGGACTTGCTCTTCTCCGGTTGTCTCGCAGATTTTCGTGAACATGTAGTAGCCACTGGGGTCGAAGCCGGTGGATTGCCATTCCTTCGAGGCGATCAATGGTTCGAGGTACTCACGAAGCGCGTGTCGCCAGGCAAAGGCGGAGGCGCGGTCGACGGTTCTCAGATGCTCTATGTCTCTGGGTATTCCGACTGCGATGTCGATGCAGTCGGGTGGGATCGGGAGCATCCGAGGTGTACCGTCCTCGGTGGGTTGGAGCACCTTGAATGTATCATCCACGGCCACAGTAGAACTCGGAGATCCATCGGCGTCGAGATCCCAACTGACCAGCATTCGGTCGCTGGCGTCGCCGGCATTGATACCGTCTGCCATCGATCCGTAGAAATCCGGATTGTATTCAGCCGGTTCGGCACCGAGACGCTGGATGTTGAAGTAGGCATTGCGTGCGACGAGTGGATCGAAAGTCCAACGGATCGTTCTGACACCGCGCTCGATGCACCAGTCCCGCTGATGATGCTTCAGAGCGCGGCCGATTCCCTTGCCTGCATGCCCTGGTAGAACTCCGGCGATGTGGGAGTGCAGAACCTCGCCGAGAGGCTCGACGAAGAATCCGACGCAACCGCCGATCATTTCGCCTTCGGAGAAGGCTCCCACCACGTAGTGACCACCGTGATGGAGTGCAACCAACATCGCCGTGCCGAAATGAGCCGGTCCGGGACTGGTTGCCCAGATCTCGTCGAAAACGGCAGACAGATCGGCTATTTCGCGGGTGTCGACCAGTTCTCGAAACTCAACCGCTTTGCTTTTCGACACGAGGGCCCCCTTCAGACGTGATCGAACGAATTAGGCCCGCAACCAACGCCGTTCTCGGGGCGATAGCGGACACGAGCGCATGCTCGGTCTCGGCGTGTGCACCGCCGCCGACGCCACCGAGGCCGTCGAGGGTGGGGATGCCGATGCCGGCAGTGAAGTTTCCGTCCGAGGCTCCACCGACGGCGAGGCCGACGGGAGGAGTCAGATCATGCTCGAGCGCAACACGTTCCGCCAAGGCAAGCAACGGTGCGGACATCGCCGCTTCGAGGGGAGGCCGGTTGACGCCACCCGAGACCGTTACTACTGCTTCGGGGTGGATTGCCTGCAGGGCTCGGATATTCGAATCGACCCGCTCCTGCTCGGCTGCGCTGGTTGCGCGCACGTCCACGTCGACAAATGCTTCTGCCGGAACCGTGTTGGTGGTGGTTCCGGCCGAAATGACGGTCGGCGTGACGGTGGTTGCCTGCGCGGGAGAGGACAAGTCGTTGATCGCGATCACGAGACGAGCCAGTTCGACTGCCGAGTTGATGCCCTTTTCCGGTTCCAACCCGGCATGCGCAGCGCGGCCGGCGACATGAATCCGATACAGCGACACGCCCTTGCGGACGGTCTTGAGTTCACCGCCGTCGCCGCCGGCCTCGAGGACGAGCACCGCGCCCGCAGCAAGTTCCTCGATGAGGGACCGTGACGTGGGTGAACCGATTTCCTCGTCACCGGTCACAAGGAGTGTGATCCCGTCGAGTGCATCGTCGCCGTGCAACTCTCGAACGATGGCGAGGGCGTGAATTGCCTGAACAACACCAAGTTTCATATCGAGGCCGCCAGGACCTCGAAGTGCTCCGTCGGTGACGGCTGCGGGCAGGCGCGTCAGGGTGCCGATCGGCCACACGGTGTCGTGGTGACCGAGCAGCATCAGCCGCGTCGGTGAACTACCGAAACGGGTCACCAGATGGGTTCGGCCTTCCCTGACTATCGACTCCGGTGTAACGCCGAGTCGTTCGTGGACAAGGTCTGACGTCCATTTCGCGCTGCGGGCAACAGCTTCGAGATCGTGGGACGGCGACTCGACTTCGATGAGAGCGATGGCGTCCTCGAGGATCTGAGGAAGTTGGCGCTCGGCCAGATCGCGGAGAACGGTCATCGGTTGTTCACTCGCGGATATGCGCGGCTTCCGACGTGTAACAATTGTGTACTCCCGTTGTCGGAGAAAGTGATCCGGATCCAACTCGATGTTTGAGGGAGTCGGGTCCCGAACACTCCAGGGTGAACTTCGATCAGGTTGAGAGAGACGGACTCTGCCGTTTCGGTGTTGAGCGAAGGATCGATGTGATCGGTGCGGCGGGCGGTCAGGGAACTGCCGGTCCGTTCCAGGACGAAATCGGCGGCAGCATCGCGGTACAGACCGCACAGCGCATCGAGTTCCTCGGGTGAGGACGTGATACGGGTGTGGGGGTCACCAGGCGAGAATGCCGGTGTCACGGCGACGCCGCCGATCGAACCGATCACCTCAGCCAGAAGATCGCCCGAGAGACCGTCCATCGCTCCGCCGTTGGCCATCAGGACTACCGCTATGCCGCAGGACGGGACCACCCGCAAGAACGATTGCTGGCCGAGAGTTCCGCCGTTGTGGCCGTGCGCCAGTACCCCGCCCCAATTGTGCAGCAGCCACGTAGTTCCCATCACGTCTGCAGACGACACGTCGCTGATCTGGCGGCGTTCCTCGAGCATCGCCAGATGAGTGGAACGCTGAAGCAGTACCGGATCCTCGCGCATCGAATCCTGCGCGAACAGGAGTAGGTCTTCGGCTGTGCTGTTGATGAGACCAGCGGGGCCCATCGAACGAGGGATGAGGAATTGTGGTGTCTGCTCGAGATTGTCGGCGCCGCCGACGTGACCGACTGCCGCGCCGACGACGTGACCGACTGCGGCGCGGTGCAGTGCCGTCTCCTCGGGCAGAGTCGTGGTCTTGGTCAGGCCGAGCGGCTCGATGATCCGCTCGCGCAGAACCGCGTCCCAACTCTTACCTCGGAGAACCTCGATGATTCGTCCGGCGATGACGAAGCCGGTGTTGCAGTAGGACCAATCGGTGCCGGGGGCGAAGAGCTGCACGGTCGATGTCAGGGCTGCGACGTATCGCTCGACGCAGTCGTCGCCGCGTCCGCCGTCGATGAAGACGTCACCGTCGATGCCACTGGTGTGAGTCAACAGGTGGCGAGTCGTGACCGTTTCGGTGGCTACCGTGTCGGCAACTGCGAAGTCCGGCAGGATGTTCCGAACAGGTGCATCGAGGTCGAGCAGTCCTTCTTCGACGAGTTGCATGATCAGTGTGGCCGTCCAGACCTTGCTGATCGAACCCATCTGGAACAACGTGTCAGGTGTGGCCGCGACACCGGTCCGGGTACTGACGACACCGGAAGTGACCACGGTGCGGTCGAATCCGCTGCGACCTGTGGTCAAAATTCCCAGCGAGGCACCGGGTACCCCGTACTTCGCGCTCAGGGTGTCGAGTCGGTACTGCCAGTAGTCGGGGTCGACCGTGATGAGTGCCGGCGTGGGGGAGAGGTGACGGTCGAGCCACTCGACCAGCCTGGTGCTGTAATCCAGTCGGTGGGACGGGCGGCCCGTCAACACGAAGGCATGTGACGCGTCCGGGTAGACCACCAGTTCGGTCGGTGTGCCGGCCAAACGCAGTCCACCGAACCACTGTTCGGCTTGGTTGACCGGGCACCGGACGTCGCTGCCGCCGTGCAGTATCAGCGTCGGTGTTGTCACCTTCGCGACTCGCCCCAACGGCGAAAGTTCCTGTACTCGAGATGACTGCGGGTCGAATTCGACCGTCTGCAGCAAGATGCCCTCGTCCGACGGGCCCGCCGTGTTCGCGATGTCGCAGACGAGGCCACCGGCGACTGCGACGGCAAACCGATCCGTGACCGACGTCAGGGCGCACGTCATGAACCCGCCGTAGCTGTAGCCCGTGAGCACCAGTTGTTTCGGATCAGCAATCCCTTCGGCGACAAGCGTTTCGACTGGTTCGAGCAGGTCAGCGCGATCCGCCTCGCCCCAGCCGTCCCGCACACCGTCGAAGAAGTCGTTTCCGTAGCCGTCACTTCCGCGCGGATTGATCATCAAGACCGTGTATCCCAGCGCGACCAGTTCCGCGTGGTACGCGTGCATCACGGTGGGCGTTCCGGTCCAGGCATTGTGTGGTCCGCCGTGGACGTCCAGAACCAGCGGTCCGGCGCCTGTGACGTTCGGGTCGCGCAGGATCCAACCCTGAACACGGGTGCCGTCGCTGATGTCGAACCAACGCTCGGTGGCGACTGGGAACGCGACGGAAGTTGTCAGTTCCGTGTTCAATTCGGTGACGGTTTCGACGGCGCGAGTCTCGAGATCGATGACGGCGACCTCACCGAAGGACGTCGCCGTTGCCAGCGCGACGACGGCCTTCCCGGACGTCAGGGCAAGGCCGGAGACCACGCTCTGTTCTCCGGTGAGAAGTGTTGAGGCGGAGCCTGATCCGAAATCGACCTTGTGCAGTTCTGTGGAGCCGTGGTTGCGGATGCAGAACACGATGTCGCCGTCGGCGGTGAAACACGGTGCGCCACCGGGATAACCGGTCCCGCCAGGCATGACGTTTCGGTCGAGTTCG
Source organism: Rhodococcus sp. NPDC057135 (assembly GCF_042670865.1). Lineage (NCBI taxonomy): Bacteria > Bacillati > Actinomycetota > Actinomycetes > Mycobacteriales > Nocardiaceae > Rhodococcus > Rhodococcus sp. NPDC057135. The sequence goes on along the minus strand of NZ_JBHUUU010000004.1, from coordinate 219,917 downwards.
GACGTCAGACTGCGGTCTTCCACTCGCTGGTCGCGGTGCAGGACAAGAAGTTCGTTGTTGTGAATGATCGGCGTGTGCCAACCGACTGCTACGACGGCGTCGCCGGCAGGTGTCCACCCAAGTGGTCCGGCGATGCCGCGTGCGTGCCCCAGCATCCGCGGAGCCGAGGCGAGATCAGTCAGCGATAAGGTCCACGCGGAACTCGCCCGTGTCAGATCGGCATTGCCGTCCATTGCCGCGGTGAAAGCAAGTTCGGTGCCGTCGGGACTGTACGCGGGATGCGAAGCGTCCCAATCGCCGTCCGTCAGTTGCCGAAGCGAGCCGGCGGCCAGATCGAACTCGAACAGGTGCGCACGAACGCTGCCCCGGACGCCGGATCCGTCGACCTTGTAGTTGAGGCGTTTCGCCACCAAAAGGCGTGACGATCCGGCGGCAGTGCGGTCGACCGGGGCACTGAAGGCGATTCGAGCACCGTCGGGAGAGAACACCGGTGCCCCAGCGCCGAGCGGGAGTTGTTCCGCGGTGGTCATCTGAACGGCGGGTCCCCCGGTGGCATCGACCTTCCACAGTTGCGGTGTGCCCGAGGAATCCGGCCGAACGAAGACCAACAGCGTGGAAACGGGATGCCATGCCGGCGAGGTGTCGGCAGGTCCCGCGGTGAGCTGTAGTTGCGGGGAAGCCAACCAGATCGAGTGCTCGTTGGTATCCGCGGCCGGATTCGCTTCGGTACGTACGTATGCAATGCGTCCCGACGCCGATACGGCGATGCTGGTCGGTGTAACCACGGACGCGTAATCCTGGATTCTCGCCGAACGACGTTCTTCGGCACGGGCTACGGCAGCGGGGGAGTCGAGAGTGGTCGGCGTTGTCATTGGAACATCGGCTCCCCGAAGGTCGGGATCGCGGACAACAGCTTTGCCGTGTACGGCTCCTTGGGCGAATCGATCACGTCGAGAACCGGCCCGTGTTCGACGATCTCGCCGCCGAGCATGACTGCGACGTGGTCACAGACATAGCGGATCACCGCCAGGTTGTGACTGACGAACAGAACCGTCAGACCCAGCTGCTTCTGCAGATCCACCAACAGATTCAGAACCGCGCCCTGCACGGACACGTCCAGAGCGGAGGTGATTTCGTCGGCAAGCAGAACTGCCGGTGCGGCTGCCAAAGCCCGCGCGAGGGCAACGCGTTGGCGCTGACCACCCGACAACGACGACGGGTATTCGTGCGCCTTCTCCACCGGCAGTTGGACAGTGGTGAGGAGTCGAGCCACCTCGGTAGCGCGGTCGCCGCGGCTGCGGCGAGCTTTGTCACGACGCTCGGTGGACCGCAGCGCCTCGGCGAGTGACTGGCCGATGGTCATTCTCGGATCGAGGCACGAGTACGGATCTTGGAAGACCATCTGGATCCGGTGGCGCAGACGAGCCGTCGCGCCGCGGGCGTGAGCGACGTCCACACCGTCGAGAAGGATCTGGCCGGAACTGGGCTCGGCCAGGCCGACAGTTGCTCGCGCCAGTGTCGACTTTCCGGAACCCGATTCACCGACGAGACCGACCACCGATCCGGAGGGGATGTCGAGATTGATGTTCTTGACAGCGTGGAATTTCTTCGAACCGCTACCGAGGTGGACGTTGACGTCACGGAATTCGAGCCTGCTCATCGGATCTCCTCTGCAACAGCCAACAGTTCTTCCAACTCGATGTCGGCGGTGCTCTCCTCGGCGTCGAGGCTCTCCACCTGCCAGGCTTCGTCGACGGTGGCAAGCGGCTTGTCGCGATCGGTGCTCATGGTGGGGACCGCGGCGATCAGCGCGCGGGTGTACGGATGCTTTGCACGACCGGCAGTCAGATCGTCGACTGCGATGTCTTCGACGATTTCGCCGGCAAACATGACCAGGACACGGGTGCACATGCCGGTGATGACGGCCATGTCGTGCGAGATGAGAAGGATTGCGGCGCCGGTTTCTTCGCGAACCTCGTGGAGCAGCCCGAGGACCTCACGCTGAACGGTCACGTCGAGCGCAGTGGTGGGTTCGTCCGCGATGATCAGAGCGGGCTTGCCCATCAGACCCATGGCGATCATCGCGCGCTGACGCATACCGCCGGAGAACTCGTGGGGGTACTGCTTCGCACGCCTGGGCGCGTCGGGGATCTTGACGGCGTTCAGTCGCTCGACTGCCGCCTTCTTCGCGTCGGCCTTGCTCATACCTTCGTGGAGCCAACCGATCTCGGCGACCTGGTATCCGACCTTGAGAGACGGATTCATGGACGACATCGGATCCTGGAATACCATCGCCATACGTGTGCCGAGTTGGCGGGCAACCTTGCGCGAAGCCGCGTCGTCCGGCCGCTTCCCGTCCTTCATCAGCACGGTGCCGTCGAACTCGATGAGCCCGGCGTCGACCACGGTGGGGTGGTCGGTCAGCTGCGCGATTGCCATGCAACTCAGTGACTTTCCGGAACCGGATTCACCGACGATGCCCACGGTCTCGCCGCGATGAACTGTAAAACTGATGTTGTCGACGGGGCGACGCCAGTCGTCACCCGCGGGGACCGCGACGGACATGTTGCGAACGGTCAGTACCGCGTCTTCGTCGCTGGGTGTCGAATCCGTCTGAGCTGTGCGTGCATTGATCGGCTTCCACTTCGGCAGACGACTGCTGATCGGGCTGCGAACTCCCGCACCGCGTGCAATGGCCTCGCCGAGCAACGTGAAGGTCAAACCGGCGAGCACGACGGCGATGCCGGGAGCAAGTGCGGTGGCCGGGTTGACGAAGATCTTCGACAGGCCTTCGTTGAGCATCCGGCCCCAGTCGAACGCGGGCGGCTGAATGCCCAAGCCGAGGAACGAGAGTCCGGCGAAGACCACAAGGCCGCTGCCGACAGCGATGCTGGCGTTGACGATGAGTGGTTCACGGATGTTGGGGAGAATGTGGCGGAACAACAACCCAGGCTTGGTGACCCCGAGGATGCGTGCTGCGTCGATGAAGTCGCGTCCGTTGACCGACGAAGCCAGCGCGTACGTCAACCTCGCGAACGGCGAGGCCAGGGCGAGACCGATGGCGATCACCGCGCTGCCCGCACCCTGTCCGAGAACGACCAACAGGAAGATGGCCAGAAGGAGACCGGGGAACGCGATGGCAAAGTTGAGGAATGCCACGACCATTCGTCCGACCCAGCGGGGAGCGAGCGTCGGGAGCGTACCGAGTATCAGGCCAATTGTGACACCGAGTGCGACGGCTCCGAGAGCCATGAGCACCGACAGTCTCGCGGCGGTCATCGTGCGGGCGAAGACGTCACGCCCGCCGGCGTCGGTGCCGAAGATGTGCTCGGAACTCGGTCCCTGAGACAGTGCCTTCGGGTTGGCTGCGACAGCGGCGTCACCCCAGATCATCGGTCCGAAGATGACGAGGGCGATCAGAGCGGTCAGGAAGGTGAGGGCCAGGATTCCCAATGGGGTGCGAAACGTTCCGACGATCCAGTGTCGTCGCGGAGGCGTCTTGGGGGCCGCAGTGGGGGCCGTAGGTGAGGTGCTCAACTCAGTTCTCCCGAATTGTGGATCGTGGGTCGATGAGAGCGAGCACCACGTCGACGATGAAATTGATGAGAAGGACGATGGCGCCGTAGATCACGACCAGCGTCTGGGCGAGCGGGTAGTCCTTCTCGGTGATGGACTTGACCAGCGCCATGCCCATGCCGGGCCAGGCGAAGATGCTCTCGATGAGCACGGTGCCGGCAATCAGACCACCCAGGAGGAGTCCGGCGAGCGTCAGCGTCGACGTCATGAGGTTGGGCATTGCATGACGGAAGTAGATTCGCGCCACAGGCATTCGCTTGGCGCGTGCGGTGCGGATGTAATCCATGTCCAACACGCCGAGCGCCTCTGCACGGACGATGCGCGACATCGAGGCGATGGCGCCGATCGACATGGCCGCGACCGGAAGGATGTAGCTTTCCGGTCCACCGCGGCCGGCGACGGGCAGAACAGGGAACGTGACGGCAAAGAGGTAGACCAGCGCCGTACCGAACATGAACTCGGGGATCACGGCGATGGTGCCCGACGTTGCGGTGTAACCGATCTCGACTCCGCGTCGTCGACCGTTGCGGGTCAGCGCAGCGAAAATGAGGCCGATCGGAATGCCCAGTAGCAGCACCGTGACGACTGTGAGTACAGCCAGTTCGAGTGTTGCCGGTAGGCGGGACGCGATCACCTCGAAGACCGGAGTCCTCAAGGTGATCGAGTCACCGGGATTCCCGCTCAGCAACCCGCCGACGAATCGGAAGTACTGCTGCCACAAGGGAAGGTCGTAACCGAGCTGAGACCTCGTTGTCTCCACCAGTTCGACCGGTGCGTTCATTCCCAGTGCCAACCGAACCGGGTCTCCCGGAATCAGTTGGAGCATCAGGAACGCCGCAGTCACCAGCGCCCAGAGTGAAATCACGAAGGTGCCGAAACGACGCAGAAGATATGCGGGCCAGCTGTCGGACTCGAGCCACTTTGCTCGAGCCTGAGGCGCCGCTTCTGGTTTCGCGGCTTCAATAGTTTGACTCATGGGCTGTCTTTCCGGAGGGCGGGAACAGATGCAGGGCGGGAAGAGATGCTGAGCGGGAAAACGACTTACTGGTAGAGACGCAACGCAGAACCGGTGAGCGTCTTACCGAATGAGAGTCCGGCCTTGTTGAAGTACACGTTCATGACTGAATCTGCGAAGGGCACGGCCGCGACCGTCTTGGTGAGCTCCGACTCGGCGTCGGCCCAAGCGTCACAAGCGTCGCTACCGGTCAGACCGGAAGCCTTGGTGGCTGCTGCTTCGTAGGCGGGGTTGCTGACCGATCCGAAATTCTTGCCTGCTGCGGGGACCGGCCCGGCAAAGTACGCGGTGAACGTGCTGGGCAGCGAGGAGTTGACCTGGACCCAGGCGATGTCCCAGGCAGAGTTGTCCTTGCCGCTCAGAATGACGTCGATGATCTTGTTCGAGTCACCCCCGGTCACCTCGACGTTTGCGCCGAGTTCGGACCACGCCGACTGAGCAAGTTCTGCCGCCGCGTTGCGCGGATCGTCGGTGCCGTCGTACACGAGGCGGAGATTGAGCGGCTTGCCGTCCTTGCTGCGCTTGCCGTCAGCGCCGGCAGTCCAACCAGCGCCGTCCAGTGTTGCCTTTGCAGCTGTGAGGTCGAAGTCCGGAATGTTGCCTGCGACAGTGTCGTAGACACAGGCGCGCGGTTCGACGGCGACGAGACTGGTTGCCCGGACCCCGTTTCCGGCGGTGATGACCTGAGTGAGGTCGTCGAGATTGACCGCTTGGATCAGCGCCTTGCGCACTGCCGGATCACTGGTGGGGTTGCTGGCGATCTGGTTGAAGTACATCTGGCCCGCGGGCACCGGCCGGCCAACCGAGTCCAGATTGGCTGCCGCGACGCGGTCCTTGTCCGGCCCGGCGATCGGAGCTGCATTGAGTTCACCCGAGAGAAGCTGATTTGCGGCAGTGCTCACGTTCGGTGCCATGGCGGCGATGACCGTCTTGGGGACGCCGGGGGTATCGGAAGCGGTGCCGTCGGGGCCCCAGTTGTAGCCCTCGCGACGCTGGAACGTGTAGTGGTCGTTGGCGGCGACTTCGGTGACTTCGAACATGCCGGTGCCGAGCGACTTCTTGTTCGATGCTGTCGGATCTTTCAGCCCGGCCTCGCACAGGATCGGCAGTCGACCGACGTTGAGAAGCAGGAACGGGCTCGGCGCCGCAGTGGTGACCGTGACGGTGCGCGCTGCCGGATCGGCGGTCGCTGTGGCACCAGTCGGAACGGAGGACCCGCGCAACTGTGAACCGTTGTCCGGATTGGCCACGAAGTTGATGTTGTCCGCGACGGTCTGGGAAGTCAGCGTGGATCCGTCGGTACAGGTCACCCCGTCACGGATGGTGAAGGACGCCGAGGTCGGGGTCTCCTCCCACTTCTCCGCCAACCACGGTCCGACTTCGCTGGTATCGGGATCCTGGTAGATCAGGTAGTCGTAGGCCAAACGAGACAACTCGGCGGTTGCCTGAGAGGCCGACATGATCGGGTTGAGTGCGCCCGGATCGGCCTGCAGGGCGAAACGGAAGGTCCCGTCCGTGGCCGGTTCACCGCCACTGGCGCCCGAGGACGTGCCTCCCGAGCCACAAGCAGACAACACAAGCGTGAGCCCTGCGGCTGCCGCAAGTGTTGGATAGGAGCGGTGTTTCATGGTGCCTCCGGGATGGAGCTGGGGCCCGAGCGAAAAACGTGAGGGCGCGATTGAGTGTTGACTGCTAAATCTTGGCGCATGACGTGACGCGCATCTCTGTCGATCCTCACGAAAATCGGGTCGATTTTCGTCCGCTCCCACGAAAACCGCCAGGATCAGTGAATACCTGTCCGTATACCGACAACGACCGGCGAAACACGACGATTTCCCCGGTCGCTACCGGCGGTCTACTGGTACAGGCGCAGGGCCGAACCGATGAAATTGCGGCCGAATGCAAGACCCGCATTGTTGAAGTAGAGAGTCGTGATCTTGTCGGCAAAAGGTACCGCCGAGTTTGCTTTGATGATCTCGGACTCGGCGTCTGCCCAAGCGGCACAAGCGTCCTCGCCGGTCAGTCCGGAGGCCTTGGTGACGGCTGCGTCGTAGGCCGGGTTGGAGATCGACGCAAAATTCATTCCCGCAGCGGGCACAGGACCGGAGAGGAAGGGGACCAGCATGCTGGGCAGCGCGACGTTGATCGGCTCCCACACAACATCCCACGCCGTGTTGTCCTTGCCGCTGAGTGCTACGTCGAGGATCTTGTTCGAGTCCCCACTGGCGAGTTCAACGGTGGCGCCCAGGTCGTTCCACGCGTTGACCGCAACGTCGGCGGCAGCATCGGTCGCGTCACCGAACGTCTCGTAGACCATCCGAATGCGGAGCGGTGTGCCGTCCTTGCTGCGCTTTCCGTCCGCCCCGACCTTCCAGCCCGCAGATTCGAGAGTTGCTGCGGCTGCACTGGTATCGAAGGCCGGCAGGTTTCCGGCGATGGAGTCGTAGATGCAGGCACGCGGTTCGATGGACACCATCGTGGTCGACCGGGTTCCGCGACCGGCCGTGAAGATCTCGGCGAGGTCGTCGAGGTTGAGAGCCTGGATCAGAGCCTTGCGTACGGCAGGATCGCTCGTCGGATTGCCGGGACTGTGGTTGAAGAACATCTCGCCCGCCGGAGCAGGCTGCTTGACGGTATCCAGGTTCGCGGCGTTCATGCGATCCTGATCGGGGCCGGAAACAGCTGCGGCATTCAGATCGCCGGACAACACCTGGTTGGCAGCGGTGCTGTTGTTCGTGATGATGGACGCGACGACATTCTTGGGTACTCCGGCCGTGTCGGAGGTGGTGCCGTCCGGTCCCCAGTTGTATCCGTCGCGCCGAACGTAGGAGTAATGATCGTTGGCGACTGCCTCGGTCATCTGGAACATGCCCGACCCGAAGGTCGTCTTGTTTGCCGCCGTCGGATCCTTCAACCCGGCCTCGCACATGATCGGTATTCGCGCCAGGTTGAGAAGCAGGAACGGAGAGGGTTCCGGAGTTGTGACCGTTACTGTCCGTGTCGCCGGGTCGGCGGTGGCGCTCGCGGTAGCCGGTGCGTACACCCCGCGGAGAGCGGATTTGTTTGCGGCGTTGGTGATGAAATTGACGTTGTCGGCGACGGTCTGGGCAGTCAGAGCGGATCCGTCGTTGCAGGTGACGCCATCGCGAATGGTGAAGGACGCGGAAGTGGTTGTCTCTTCCCATTTTTCGGCGAGCCACGGCTTGGTGACACCGGTATCGGGATCTGGATGGAGCAGATAGTCGTAGCTCAAACGTGCCAGTTGGTGTGCCGGCGAGGCGGCGGTCATCAGCGGATTCAGTGCACCCGGGTCTGCGACGAGAGCCAATTTGAAGGTGCCGTCGGTGACGGGTTCCCCACCGCCCGAACCTGACGAGCCGCCCGACGAGCACGCGGTCAAGGCTAGAACGGTGCCGGTTGCTGCAGCCAGTAGTGCGTAGGACCGTTGTTTCATGGTGCCTCCGGAAGATGTAGTCCCGACCCGAGCGACGCGTGGTCTCTCGAGTGGGGAGCAAAAGACGATTGCATGAATCTTCACCCAACGAAAGAAGGAGAGCATCGTCCGAATTTACGAAGGTTCCGTGAGATTTGGTAGATCGCTACGACGCCGTCGAATAGAAGAGACGAATCTGAAGCATCAGGCTGAATCGGGTCTCGGGGTCGTCGAGATCGATGCCGGCGATTCCGGCGAGCTTCTTGAGGCGGTACCGGAATGTGTTGACGTGGATGTGAACCAAGGACGCAGCCGCCGGAATGTCACCGAACGTGTCGAGCCAGGCGCGGAGAGTGTCGACGAGGTTGATGTCGTGCGTGCGGTCGTATTCACGTAGCACGGCGAGTGGACCCGACGCGGTCTCGTTCTCGTCCGCCAGGGCGTCGGAGAGGCGCAGAAGCAGGGAATTGATCTGCACGTCGTCGGCACGCGCGACGGTCCGGCCCGAGGAATTCCACGTCGACCTCAGAACGCGAAGCGCTCGGTCGGCTTCGTCGCGTGACTTCTCCAGCGTCATCACGTCGGCCACCGTCGCGCCGATTCCGATGACCACCGACTTCTCCGAACGGGAACGGTCTGCGAACTCCGACGCGATCCGGCGCACGTAGTCGTCGTCGGTCTGATGCCGGGTGTGCGGGATGACGGCGTAGACGGTACCGCCGATCGCTGCCGCCACCGACAGCGGAAATACCTGGTGGAGATAGGTATTGAGTGTCAGGGCCAGTTGATCGACGTCGGCTTCGGCCTCCAACGACGCGCCGGCGCCGCCACGGAAGCCGGCCGCCAGCACGGTTGCCTTCGAACGACCGTAGCCCAGTCGCTCGGCCGCTTCCTTGGCCGAAGTACCGCCACTGAGTAGTGTGATCACCTCACCCAGCCTCAGCCGGCGTGCCGAATCCGCGGCCAGCTTGGCGCGAAGCAAACTCATGGCGGCCACGCCCGCAGCCTCGACGAGCGTTTTGACTTGCAATTCGTTCGGCTCCTCGTCCAAGATCACCCAGATCGAACCGAGGATTTGAGATGCCGCATGTATTCGCATGCCGACTCGGGGCCTGATGCCCGGCCCGATACCCGGTAGAAAGACCGGAAGGGCTGAGCCGTAGATCTTGTTGAAGTACCCCATGGACCTGAGTCGGTCGGAATAGTGCTGCGGCACTTGATGTCCGAGGACGCTCTGCTTGCGTGCCTCGTCGCCGAAGGCTTGATCCGCCGAGAACGCGAGGATCCGGCTCGACTGGTTCTCGATGGTGACGGGGCCGTCCATCACCTGAGCGATCGAGTTGGCGAGATCGAACAGGTCGGCGTCGGCGGCCGTCGTGCGGTCCCCGTTGTTGCCGGATTCGAGGATCTCGTTGATCAACGACGCACTTTGGAGCCAGCTCGCATCCTTGACCATTCCGAGGAGCGCGACGTCGGTGTCGGCTACCGCCTGCTCGACGAGTCCGTCGAAGTCCAGGGGTTCCTTGACGATCAGTGCTACCGCGCCTGCCGAGCCGTATTCTCTTACCGCCGTTGCGATATCGGCCGAGCCGGCGAGACCTGCACCGAGCACGACGGCGCCCGCACTGTCCTGCGTAGCTTCGGACCCTTCATGCAGGGTCACGCGGCTGACAGTGCGGGCGCCGTCGACGGTGTCGCCACCGCTGAGGAACGTCATTCCCAGTCTGTCGACGATGTCGACGATCGATACTCCCGTGGGTGTGGTCACCACCACACCTTAGGGGGAGCATGGTCGATCAGTTGGCTGGTTGGCCTGCTCAGTTGGTCGGCTGCTCCGCTACAGCCTTCTCGACGAACCGGCGGGTCTGATCGAATGCCGCGGGTACCTGAACGGAATTCGTCATGTCGCTGATCTCGGCCCACCGCTCGGCAACGACCTCGGGGGAGAGTGCGCTTTCGGGGATGTACACGCCCTGCGACTCCTCCATGCGAGCGATCGCGAAGACGCCGGCGCCCGCGCTGAGGATGGTCTTGGTTGGCGCATCGTCGGAGACCATGAACAGTGCGCCGGGTGAAATCGATTCGGGTGCAAGCAGAGCGAGAGTCTTCTCGTCGAGGAGGTCTTCGGTCATGCGGGTCGCGGCGGTCGGGGCCAGCGAGTTGACCCGGATGCCCTTGCGTTCACCCTCGATGGACAGAACGTTCATCAGGCCGACGACGCCGGACTTGGCGGCGCCGTAGTTTGCCTGGCCGAAGTTGCCGTAAATTCCCGATGCAGACGTAGTCATGAGGATGCGTCCGTAGTTCTGTTCGACCATGTGCGGCCAGACCGCCTTGGAACAGATGACGGAACCCATCAGATGCACGTCGATGACTTTGCGGAAGTCGTCGAGCTCGGCCTTGACGAAGGACTTGTCACGCAGAATCCCCGCGTTGTTGATCAAGATGTCCACGCGGCCCCATTTGGCGACTGCCGTCGCAACCATGGCGGCAACGGCGTCGGCATCGGTGATGTCGCAGTGGTCCGCGATGGCTTCGCCGCCCAGCTCGACGATTTCTGCCACGACCTTGGCTGCTGCGGTATCGGCGCCGCCACTGCCGTTGACCGAGCCACCCATGTCATTGACGACGACGCGGGCACCGCGTGCCGCGAGGGCCAATGCGTGTGAACGGCCGAGTCCGCCGCCTGCGCCCGTGATGATCGCTACCTTGCCGGAAAAATCCAACGACATTGGAAAACCTCTCTGATCTGGGATACTACTCAGTATTACTATGCGAAAGTACGGAATCAGTCAAGGTCCGACCGTTGAGCGAGGAGGAATCGAAGTCGTGAGTAGTCAGACGAGTAGTGATGTGCCGGACGTGCGATCCGCGATCATCGCCAGCGCCGCTGACGCCTTCGCCGAAGACGGTTACGCGGCCACGACTGTAGATTTACTGGCCGATCGGATCGGTGCCACCAAAGGTCTTGTCTACTATCACTTTCGCTCGAAGTTCGACATTTACCTGGCAATCTACGAGCGCGGGATGAGCATGCTTCGCGCCGAGGTCCAGGCTCGGATGGACGGAGCAGACAGCGGCCTCACGCGTCTCGAAGCGATGTCGCACGCCCACCTGGTCAACCTCATGACACATCTCGGGTATCACCACACGATCCACCAGGGGGTCCGGGGCCAGATGAACTCGGCGCTCAAACCGAGGCAACAGCAAGCCCTGGTGGAACTGAATTCGCTGCGGCTCGACTACGAGAATCTGTTCGTCGACGTGATGACCGAAGGTGTCGCGGATGGTTCCATTCGTGCGGGCTCACCTCGAATGGCGGCAAAAGTACTCCTCAGCAGTCTCAACGGCATCGACCTCTGGTACCGAAGGCGTGAAGGGCAGACGTTGGCGGAGACGGAGTCGTTGGCGGACCAGATCGTCGAACTCTTGGTCGGCGGATTGCGCGCCTCGAGCTGACTGAAAGCTGCATTCACCGTGCGGATTTCCTTCGGCCAGTTCGGGCTGTCCTGCGGCTTGTCGTTCGGTTTGTCGTGCCCTGGCAGTCGGGGTAGCATGTTGGCGTCGTGCGCGGACTTGCGCAGGAATTCAGGGAAGAGGAGGTGTGGCTGTAATGCGTGGCCAACCTCCGAGTACCAACTGAAGCTGTAGCCGTCCGGGTTGATCCGGTATTTTGCTGCAGCTTCATCGTGTGTTCATCGGCTTCGGCTTTGCTGTGAAGCAAGCGTCGTCGTTCACTCTTCCCTTGAAAGCTGTTCAGCATGCGCGAATTTCGTCGTTCACGGTCGGTACTGCCACGTCGTTCTGCGGGTCTCGGTGACTCGCATCCCGGGCACTCGCGTGCCGCGCGCACCGTCGTCAAGGCCGCCCCGCCCGAGGCAGTGGCGCCCGTCGAATCGACCGTCGTCAACAGTGGCGTGTACCGCGACGGCGAGCGGATAGCGTCACCGTCCACGCTGGCGGAAGCGCTGTCCTGTCTTCCAGATTCGCAGTCGATGGCATGGATCGGCATGTACCGCCCCGACGACGCCCAGTTGTATGCCGCTGCACAGCATTTCGACCTCCACGAACTGGCGGTCGAGGATGCGATCGTCGCGCACCAGCGCCCCAAGCTCGAGCGCTACGGCAAGACGCTTTTCGTGGTCCTGCGGGCAGCGCGGTACCGCGACGAGACCGAGCGGGTCGAATTCGGTGAACTGCACATCTTCTGTGGTCCGAACTTCATTCTGACGGTCCGGCACAGTGAATCGCCGGATCTGTCGGCGGTGCGGACTCGTATGGAGAACGATCCCGACCTCTTGCGATTGGGTACCGAAGCCGTTCTCTACGCCATTCTCGACGCAGTCGTCGACGGGTACGCGCCGGTTGTCGCCGGCCTGCAGAACGACATCGACGAGATCGAAACCGAAGTGTTCAGTGGCGATCCCGGAGTATCGCGTCGCATCTACGAACTGACCCGTGAGGTGATCGAATTCCAGCGGGCCACTCGTCCGCTGCTGGGAATGCTGCGTGGGTTGTCGGCAGGATTCGACAAGTACCACACGGACGAAGAACTCCAGCGTTACCTCCGCGACGTCACCGACCATGCGACGACGGTGGTGGAGCGGGCCGACGGATTTCGTCAGTTGCTCGGAAACATCCTCACGGTGAACGCAACTCTGGTGTCGCAGAACCAGAACGAGGAGATGCGCAATCTGACGCAGGCAAGCTACGCGCAGAACGAGGAGATCAAGAAGGTCTCGGCGTGGGCGGCAATTCTCTTCGCGCCGACGCTCATCGGAACCGTGTACGGGATGAACTTCGACGACATGCCGGAACTGCACTGGCACTTGGGCTATCCGTTTGCGCTCTCGATGATGTTCCTGACCTGTGGAAGTCTCTACACGATCTTCAAGCGTCGAGGCTGGCTGTAGAAAGCACTCGTTGCAGAAAGCGCTGTGCGCCTTGTCAACCGAGTTCGGTTGGCAAGGCGCACAGGTGTTTTCGGGAAAGGCGCTCGAATCAGAGCGTGGCGACGCAGACCGTGAACTTACGTTCCGGGTGCTCGAATCCCGAGTCTGCCCCCGAACCGCATTCGTCGATCGACGTGGAGTTCTGCAGAATTTCGACGACCTCGACGACATTGGTGCCGCTGGTGTCCGAGCATTCGATGCGGGCAGGCTCGTCCATGCCGCTGCCGAGATCCATGCATCCGCCCACTACCCAGTCGACGTCGAGACAGACAGCGCCCTGCTCGTCACCCGCGAGAGTCTCGTAGTAGTACGAGTCGACATCGGAGGCGCACTGATCAGAGGTGGGAACCTTGGCGACCACCTTGTAGTTGGAATCCTTGCTACCGCAGTCCGCATTGTCGATTTCCGCGGCCGTCGTGGTACCGCCGAGCTTGACGCAATCACCGATCGACACGTCGATGTCGACGTCGCCGCCGTCGTCCGAACCTTCCTGGCCGGTGATCTTCGAGGTGGTCGGGGACGCTGAGGTAGTTGTCGAATCGGCAACCGAGGACGATGATTCCGCGATGGCTTTCGGCTCGATGTCGGAACCGCAACCGACGGTGAAGGCGGCAATTGCAGAAGTTGCGATCACCGCAGTGCAAAGTCGCCGGACGATTCCGGACATAAGGACCCCTTTGTTGATTCTTGGATAATTCTGATGGTTCGTAGATTGTTCGGGACCTATTCCAATACATCGGTAGTCGAATTGCCAACCGGACTGTCAGTATGGGTAGGTGGACCTACCCCTGATGCCGCCGCTTGCCCCGATGCTCGCGAAGGCCGCGGCCACCGTGCCGTCTCAGCCCGAGTCCGGTGATCCGACGTGGTCGTACGAGCCGAAATGGGACGGATTTCGAGCAATCGTCTTTCGCGACGGTGATGAAGTGGTGCTCGGGTCGCGGGGAGGAAAAGACTTGGCGCGTTACTTTCCCGAAGCAGTTGAAGCTGTCAAAGCTGAATTGCCCGAGAAATGCGTCGTGGACGGCGAACTGGTGGTTCCCCGTGAAATCGACGGTGTGACGCGCCTGAGTTGGGAAGCATTGTCCGAACGTATTCATCCAGCCGCGAGCCGCGTTGCATTGTTGTCGGAACAAACGCCCGCACAGTTTGTCGGGTTCGATTTACTTGCGCTCGGGGATAGAGACGTCTCGATCGAGGATTTCGGTGTGCGGCGTGCGCTGCTCCTCGATTCCGTCGGCGGCGGACCGAGTTGCCACGTGACAGCAGCGACGGCGGACAGTGCCGAAGCAATGGCCTGGTTCGAAACCTTCGAAGGCGCGGGTCTCGACGGGGTTGTCGCCAAGAAGCTGGCGGGGCCGTACCTGCCGAACAAGCGCGAGATGATCAAGGTGAAACACGCCAGGACCGCGGATGTCGTACTGCTGGGCTACCGTCCCCACAAGAGCCAGCCAGGTATCGGGTCGATGCTTCTGGGTCTGTTCGACGGTTCGGAATTGAAGATGGTCGGTGGCGCTTCGGCTTTCACCGCGGCGAGGCGAATCGAGTTGCTGGCAGAGCTCGAGCCTCTGCGGCTCGGGGACGACGTTGTGGCCGAAGGCGAGGCCAGTCGGTGGAGATCTGCCGCAGACCGCTCGTGGATTCCGCTTCGTCCGGAGCGGGTGCTGGAAGTGGCATACGACCAGATGGAAGGGGAACGCTTTCGGCACGCTGCACGATTCCTGCGCTGGCGTCCGGACAGGGTGCCCGACGAATGCACATTCGATCAGTTGGAGGTTCCGGTGCGATACGACTTCGCGGATGTACTTGCAGGTGGTAAGTGATGGCGAGTCCGGCAGAGGAATTGGACGTCGACGGGATCGCGGTCCGGTTGTCGAGCCCGGACAAGATCTACTATCCGCAGCTGGGTGAGGACGGCGGAACCAAGCGACATCTTGTCGAGTACTACCGCACGGTGGCGCTGCAGGGCGCAGCGCTGCGAGCGCTCCAAGATCGCCCCACACATCTTCAGCGGTTCCCCGACGGCATCGAGGGCGAAGAGGTCTACCAGAAGCGGCTGCCGGCAAAGCGGCCCGAGCACGTCGAATCCTGCGAGGTCACGTTTCCGTCGGGTCGCAAGGCCGATGTCCTTCGAGTGCGCAGTGCCGCGAACATCGTGTGGGCTGCAAATCTCGGGACCGTCACGTTTCATCCGTGGGCCGTGCGGTGCCCGGACACCGATCACCCGGACGAACTCCGCATCGATCTCGATCCGCAACCGGGGACCGGATTCGACGAGGCCGTTGCCATCGCGGATGAAGTTCTTCGCCCACTGCTCGACGAGCTGGGATTGGAGGGATTCCCCAAGACGTCCGGTGGCCGAGGCCTTCACGTCTACATCCCGCTCGAAGCGCGCTGGGATTTCGTCGAGGTCCGTCACGCGGGTATCGCCCTCGCTCGTGAGGTCGAGCGTCGCAGTGCCGATCGAGCCACCACGGCGTGGTGGAAGGAAGAGCGCGGGGAGCGAATCTTCATCGACTTCAATCAGAATGCCCGCGACCGGACCATCGCGGCGGCGTACTCCGCCCGTAAGACACCGATCGCGACAGTGTCGACCCCGGTGACGTGGAACGAACTGCGCGACGTGCATCCCGACGACTGCACCATCGCCACGGTTCCCGGCCTGCTCGCAGATCGCGGAGATCCGATGGAAGCGATGCACGACAAGGCCTTTGCCCTCGACGTTCTGCTGGAGATGTGGGAGAAGGATCTTGCGGCAGGACTGGGCGATCTGCCGTACCCGCCGAACTATCCCAAAATGCCCGGTGAACCCAAACGTGTTCAACCGAGCAAGGACCGCGATCGGAAGAACAAAGACGGGTAGCGTCAGAGGCGGACATATCGGGTAATTCGATTAGACGTCGAATGTACGGTCACGTCGAATGCACTGTGGGGGTTGGATATGGATCGCCGGAAAACGCGAGCAGTAGGTATAGCGGCGGGTGGCATGATTCTTGCCGCCTTCGGATTGTCACTCGGTAGCGGAACGGCCTCAGCTGCGACGTTGGATTGTTCGGCGCGCGGCCAAGATCAGACGATCGTCGAGGGGGCGTCCGCGTGCCGAGCGGTGGCAGATCCCTCCAGCTACGCGATTTCACACGTGGAGGGCGACGGCGTCGGCGTCGCGGATTCGCGAGACGGTGGCCGGTCGGCGGGCGTGGGACTCTTCGGCGGAGTCGCGGCGGCGGAGTCGCGCGGTGGTCTACTTGCCGCCGTTGCGTACGGTCCGGGTTCGCTGGCACTCGGCCGCACCGACTCCTCGCCTTTTGCCGTGGTGCTCAGCGGGCCCGGCGGCAGAGCGGCGGTGGGTGACGCGGACGTCGGGGCGATCTGCTCGGGAGGCCCCACCCTTGTTTTCAACATCGCCACAGGTCAGGGATGTTTCAGCGACGGCACTTCGACGTGGGTCACCCCGTGAGGGCACCCCGGCCCTGAGCCTCTTGCGTGACAGTGGTCACAATGGTGTCAAGCTCCTGTCACCGATCGGGTGACCGGGCAACTTGATCAGTGGGGATCGGAGGACGCGATGACTCCCAATGCACGACGGGGTTCGCTCGCCCGGGTGGAGGTGCCTTCGCGCACCGAGCTGTACGTGGACCGGCGATTCCTTCCTCTGGCAGACCGCTTCTTCGCGATGTACCGCCAACCACAACAAGGTGGCGGCGCGCTCGTCGTGTACCTGGGCGGCGAGAAAGTGCTCGATATCTGGGCCGGCAATGCCGATCGCGATCGGCGCTGGGACCACGACACGGTGTCGCTGTCGTTCTCGACCGGCAAAGGCGTCGCCAGCACTGTCGTTCATCGGCTCGCCGAACGAGGACTCATCGACTACGACGCTCCGGTTGCTCAGTACTGGCCCGAATTCGCGGCGGCAGGCAAGGACAAGATCACCGTCCGTGAATTGATGTCGCATCGAGCGGGCCTTCACCGAGTGCGTGGGCTCATGCCGCATCCCCTCGACCTGATGGACTACGACGCGGTCGTGGCTGCCTTGGCTGCCGAGAAGCCGGACCCTCGTCGACTCCGAGGCCCCGGCTATCACGCTGTGACCTATGGCTGGTTGGTGGCCGAACTTGTCGCCAGGGTGTCCGGTCAGTCGTTCATCGACGTAGTGCAGGCCGAAATCGCGAAGCCCCTCGGAGTCGACGAATTCTGGTACCGCGTACCCGAAACCGAGCGTCCACGTATCGCGAAGCTGTTCCCACATATCAATCCTGCGGGCCTGAACTGGGCCTTCGCTTCGACCGTGCTCTCACACGTCGGCCCGACTCGCGGACTTGCGGAGGCCGCGATGCCGGACGGTTTCGACGTCATGGTGCGCAACCCCGCTGTCCACGACGCCGTGATGCCGGGCTGGAACGGAGTGTTCAGCGCACGTGCTCTCGCGAAGATGTACGGCGCCATCGCGAACGGCGGCGTGATCGACGGGAAGCGGTTCCTGAAGGAATCGACCATCGACCAGATGTCGACGATTCAGACTCGCGATCGTGACTACGTCCTTGCGGTGCGGCCCAACTGGACTCTCGGTTACCACCCGCCGATCATCGCCGCGCGTCGGCAGCCGCGTAATGCGATCGGCCACTACGGAGTCGGCGGTTCGGGCGCGTACGCGGACCTGTCCAGCGGACTCTCACTCGGTTTCACCACCAACAGGTTGGGTAGTGCTGTGACAGCTCTCGGTGATCTTCGCCTTGCGAGGCTCGGTGCCGAGGCGCAGGAGTTGGTTCGTCGAATCTGACACGAAGGGAATGCCATGAGCAGCAACGTGTACCGGGTGACCGAGATCGTCGGCTCGTCCACCGAGAGCAGTGACGCGGCAATTCGCACCGCCATCGCCCGGGCGAACGAGACGGTGCGCAACCTCGAGTGGTTCGAAGTGGTGGAAACCCGCGGGCACATCGAGAACGGCGCCGTAGCGCACTTCCAGGTCACGTTGAAGGTCGGCTTCCGGCTCGACGGCGACGAATCTTGAGCCGTCCTTGATGAGTGTCGATCTCACGGCGGCCGTCGGGTTCATGGCAGGACACGCCAGGACGCTCGATCGGCATCGACTGAATCTGATTCTCGGACAGGGTGACCGGACCGCGGCATTGGCGGCTGTGGACAGCTATCGCAACCCGGACGGTGGGTACGGCTGGGGACTCGAACCTGATCTCCGCTCGGCAACCAGCCAACCTGGCGGAGCGCTGCATGCCTTCGAAGCTTTTGCCGACATCGGAACGCCGACGCGCAGAGCCGTCGAACTGTGCGATTGGTTGCAGGCGAATTCGCTGGCCGGCGGCGGTTTGCCGTTCGCCTTCCCGATCGCCGACCCGGCCGGTTGTGCGCCCTTCTGGGTGAGCGCGGATCCGACTGCGCCGTCGTTGCAGATCACCAGCATCGTGTGTGCTGCAGCGGCCAGCGTCGCCGAATTCGACGAGGCTGTCGCCGAACATCCGTGGTTCGTCTCTGCCGTTCGATATTGCCTCGACTCGATCGACGGGGCGGAGTCTCTGCATGCCCTCGAGTTGGCCTTTGCGTTGCAGTTTCTCGACGCGGTTCACCGGAGCAGTCCCGAAGCGTCGTCATTGGTGACCGCTCTTGGTTCGCGGATACCAGCTGACGGCTTGGTTCACGTGGACGGCGGAGCGGAGGGCGAATTCATGCGGCCACTCGATTTCTCACCACTTCCAGGTGGTCCGACCCGCACGTTGTTCGATGCATCGGTGATCGACTCCGAACTGTCCGCGCTCGCTGCGCGACAACGTGATGACGGCGGATGGGCGGTGGATTTCGACAGCTACTCGCCCGCCGCTGCATTGGAATGGCGAGGTCACGCCACCGTGCAGGCGGTGTGGCTGCTGAAGCGCAATGGCGTGATCTGAAAACGATTCTCGCGCCAAATTGGAACACGTTATAGTCTGGGAACCAGTTCGAGCTTCGTGTTTCAGGGATAGGGGAATGTCATGGCGTATGTGATCACGCAGCCGTGCTGCAACGACGCCTCGTGTGTTGACGTGTGTCCGGTCAATTGCATTCATCCGACACCGGACGAAGCTCCGTTCGCGACCACCGAAATGCTCTACATCGACCCGGACACCTGCATCGATTGTGGTGCGTGTGTGGACGAATGCCCTGTTGAGGCAATTTTTCCGGACAACGAACTCGACGAGGACGACGCGCCGTATCTGCAGATGAACGCGTCGTACTTCGAGAAGCATCCGATGGGCCCGGATTGGCCCGAGCCGATCACGATGGCCAAGATCGACCCCGAGCTGGGAACGTTGAAAGTAGCGATCGTCGGCTCCGGCCCCGCCGCCTGCTACGCGGCGATGGAACTGACCGGAAAGCCCCGTGTCGAGGTCGACATGTTCGATCGACTTCCCACTCCCTACGGATTGGTGCGTGCCGGTGTGGCTCCGGATCATCCCGGAACCAAAGGCGTCACCGACCAGTTCCGTGCCGTGGTCGCGAAGAAGACCGTGCGCTGCCACTTCAACGTCGAGGTGGGCGCGCACATCTCGCACTCCGAACTCTTGGACCATCACCATGCGGTGATCTACGCGGTGGGTGCTGCGGGGGACCGCAAGCTCGAGATCCCGGGTGAGGATCTGCCGGGAAGTAACGCGGCCACGGAGTTCGTCGCCTGGTACAACGGCCACCCGGGATATGCCGACCGAACTTTCGACCTCTCCGGAGAGCGAGCGGTGATCGTCGGAAACGGCAACGTCGCACTCGACGTCGCGCGAATCCTGGTGACCGACCCTGACAAGCTTGCGAAGACGGACCTCGCCGAGCATGCATTGGACGCGCTGCGCAACAGCAAGATTCGTGAGGTCGTCATTCTCGGACGGCGCGGGCCGGCTCAGGCCGCGTACACCAACCCCGAACTGTTGGCACTCGGACAGATGGCGGACGTGGACGTCGTGGTCGACCCGGTCGAGGCCGAACTCGACGAGGCCAGCCAGGCATTCGTGGACAGTGATGCTGCCGAGCCGTCCGTGTTGCTCAAGGTCAAGCAGGCGCAAGAATTTGCTTCACGTACTGCAGATCCGTCTCGCAAGAGGATTGTTCTGCGGTTCCTCACCTCTCCCGTCGAGATCCTCGGTGACGACGCGGTCTCTCAGGTGCGCATCGTGAAAAACGAGTTGGTTGCAACGCCGACCGGTCAGCTCTCCGCCCGACCCACCGAAACCGAGGAGACGATCGACACGTCGCTGGTGCTTCGATCCGTGGGATACCGCGGTACGCCGATGGCCGACTTGCCTTTCGACGACGCTCGCGGCGTGATCCCCAACGAGAACGGCCGAGTGATCGACACCGAGACCGGCACACCGATCCCGGGTGTCTACGTCGCGGGTTGGATCAAGCGCGGACCGACGGGCGTGATCGGCACGAACAAGTACTGCTCCGCGGAGACCGTTTCGATGATCTTCGACGACTTCGCAGGTGGACGCCTCGCCAATCCCACCGAGGATGCCGACAAGTTGCAGGTTCTGCTGGCAGACAGGTCGCCGGATCAGGTGGACTATCAAGGTTGGCAGCGTATCGACAAGGCAGAACGTGCATCCGGTGCCGCGGCCGGACGGCCGCGAACCAAACTCATCTCCATCGAATCCATGTTGGCGGCTGCCCGCAGCGAGGGATAGCAACGGTTGGGCGAACATCCGAATTGCTCGATTGCCGCATTTGTGTGTTAATGACTATGGAAATGTGCGGTTTGCTCTCTTCGGCGTGCTCGGGTGTGTAGGTGTGCGCCCGGCGGGTGCGTCCGAATGGTGCATCGGCATCGGTACCAGGCGGGTATCGATGCCGGCCGCGCACGATCCACGTGAGTACGTGGTCAGTCGAGCGAAGGTAGTGACATGGGCAGCAAACAGGGTCGTCGGACGTCGCGGGTTGCCGTGGCAATCGTCGGAGCGGTGGCTGCCGGCCTCGCTCTCGCCGGACCTTCCGCGGCTGTTCCTCTCTTTCCCGGTGGACCCGACATTCCGTTGCCCGTGATCCCCGGCGTTCCGTACCTCGACCCGGCAATTCCGGTTCCGGGCATCCCCGGTACGCCGATTCAGGCGCCCATCGGTGCCCCCAACTTCTCCGCGCCGTCGCTCAACCCGTCCGCGGGCGAGACCGTCGGCATCGCGCAGCCGATCATCATTCGTTTCAACGAGGCCGTCGATGACCGTGCGACGGCCGAACGCGCTATTCGCGTGACCACCAATCCACCGGTCGAGGGCAACTTCTACTGGATCAACAACAGTCAGGTCCGTTGGAAGCCGGCACAGTTCTGGCCGGCGAACATCTCCGTGACCGTCGACGCCGGCGATTCGCACTCCACATTCAACATCGGTGACGCACTCGTCACCGTCGCGGACGACAACACCAAGCAGGTCACCGTCACCCGCAACGGCGAGGTGGTGCGCACCATGCCGACGTCGTTCGGCAAGCCGGGACACGAAACACCGAACGGCACGTACATCGTCGGCGAGCAGTTGCGTGACATGTACATGGATTCGTCCACGTACGGCGTTCCGATCGATTCTCCGGAGGGCTACCGCACCTACGTCGAGTACGCGACACGAATCTCCTACAGCGGCATCTTCGTCCATGCCGCTCCGTGGTCGGTTGCGCAACAAGGTTTCACCAACGTCAGCCACGGCTGCCTCAATGTCAGCACCGAGAATGCCAAGTGGTTCTTCGAGAACGCAGGCAAGGGCGACCCGGTGATCGTGCAGAACACCGCAGGTGGAGTCCTCAGCGGCGCCGACGGATTGGGTGACTGGAACCGTTAGACCTCGTCGACGAAGGCCCTGCGCGAGAAGTATTCGCGCAGGGCCTTTTTCGTGTCGCGTTCAGCTCGAGTGTCTTGTACGTTCACCATTCATTCTTTGCGGGCGGTCAGACTGCCTCAGTGAGATCGAGTCCGGAAAGAACGCTGCCCACTTCAGGCAAGCCAGGTCTGTGGGGCAGACCATGGCGTGACTATGCGCTCTTTGCGCTCTTGGTAGGTCCCAATCTCGCGTTGCTGATCTTGTTCACCTATCGTCCGTTGGTCGACAACATCCGACTTTCGTTCTTCGACTGGAACATTGCGGACCCGAAGGCGACGTTCATCGGTCTGAGTAACTACCGCGAGTGGTTCGGACGAAGCGACACCTGGCAGATCGTCACCAACACAGTGGTATTCACGTTGGTCACCGTCGTGGGTTCGATGGTCATCGGCTTGGCGTTGGCCATGCTGCTCGATCGCAAACTCGTCGGACGAAACCTGGTCCGATCGGCAATCTTCGCTCCCTTTGTGATCTCCGGTGCAGCGATCGGTGTGGCGTTTCAGTTCGTCTTCGACCCCAACTTCGGATTGATCCAGGATCTCCTGCACCGTGTCGGACTCCAATCGCCCGACTTCTATCAGGATCCCCACTGGGCACTGTTCATGGTGACCGTGACGTACATGTGGAAGAATCTCGGGTACACGTTTGTCATCTATCTCGCTGCGCTGCAGGGAGTTCGGCAAGAGCTGAATGAAGCCGCCGAAATCGACGGCGCCAAGCCGTGGACAAAGTTCCGCCGCGTGCTCCTGCCTCAGTTGCGTCCGACGACGTTCTTTCTCTCCATCACCGTCATGCTCAACTCGCTCCAGGTCTTCGACATCATCAATGTCATGACCCGAGGTGGCCCGCTGGGGACGGGGACGACCACCATGGTCTACCAGGTGTACAACGAGACGTTCCGAAACTTCCGGGCGGGCTACGGCGCGACGGTTGCAACCATCATGTTCTTGATCCTGCTGATCATCACCGTCTACCAGGTTCGTGCCATGGATCGGGGAGAAGAGAAATGACAGCCGTAGAGGAAAAGAAAAGCGCTGCTCCGACTTCCGTCGTCCGGCCAGGCCCGGACCGCAGGAACGTGGATAAGCGTGAGGTCGGCGTCAAGATCCTCGGCTACACGGCAATGGTGATCGCCTTGGTCATCATCGTCCTGCCGATGTACTGGATCGTGATGACTTCGTTCAAGGAACGACCGGAGATCTACACCCAGCCGGCAACGTGGTGGCCGTCGTCGTTGCATCCCGAAAACTATTCCGAAGCAACAACATCGGTCCCGTTCTGGATGTTTCTGCGGAACTCGATAGTGATCACGACGATTCTGTCCGCGGCGAAGTTCGTTCTGGGGACTCTCAGTGCCTACGGATTGGTGTTCCTGCGCTTCCCGGGGAAAAACTTCGTCTTTCTCGGCATCATCGCAGCGTTGATGGTTCCGAACCAGATCACCGTGATCTCGAACTACGCGCTCGTGGCAGAATGGGGATGGCGTAACACGTTCCAGGGCATCATAGTTCCGCTCGCGGGTGTAGCCTTCGGTACGTTCCTCATGCGCAACCATTTCCTCTCGATCCCTTCGGAGATCATCGAGGCGGCGCGGATGGACGGCGCCGGCCACTGGCGACTGCTCTGGCGCGTGGTGCTTCCCGTGTCGGGGCCGACGATGGTGGCGTTCGGCATCATCACGGTGGTGAACGAATGGAACGAGTACCTGTGGCCGTTCCTCATGTCCGACGATTCCTCGGTAGCGCCGCTGCCGATCGGATTGACCCAACTGCAGAACAACGACGGACTCACCAACTGGGGTCCGGTCATGGCAGGAACGGTGCTGACGATGCTACCGATCCTGGTGATTTTCCTTCTGCTGCAACGACACATGATCAAGGGCCTCACCTCCGGTGCGGTCAAGGGCTGACAGCTTTCCCGTCACATTTCTTTTTCGAGGAGCAGTAATGGCAAACATGAACAGGCGCGGATTCTTGAGCCTTGGCGGCGCAATCGCCGCCGGCGCCGCACTGACCGCGTGCGCGGGTTCGGGCGGGTCGAGCGCTGATGCTGCGGGAACATCCGGTGCTGCAGGTGATTCCAACACCATCACCTTCTGGTCGAACCACCCGGGTAAGTCCACCGACGTGGAGAAGGAACTGATCAACCGCTTCCAGGCCAAGTACCCGGACCTGAAGGTCAACTTGGTGGACGGTGGCAAGAACTACGAAGAGGTGGCACAGAAGTTCAACGCTGCACTCTCCGGCGGAGATGTTCCCGATGTGGTTGTGCTGTCGGATGTCTGGTGGTTCAACTACGCACTGGCGGGCGCTATCGAGCCGCTCGACGGACTCTTCTCCGAGGTGGGCGTCGACTCGGCCGACTACGTCGATTCGCTGCTCGCCGACTACCTTTTCCAGGGTAAGCACTACGCGCTTCCCTACGCCCGGTCGACGCCGTTGTTCTACTACAACAAGGCGGTCTGGTCGCAGGCCGGCCTTCCCGACCGTGGGCCCGCGACGTGGCAGGAGTTCGACGAGTGGGGACCCGAGTTGCAGAAGGTCGTGGGTAACGGCAAGTTGGCACACGGCTGGGGCAACGCGAAGGATTACCTCGGGTGGACCTACGAAGGCCCCATCTGGACGTTCGGCGGATCGTACTCCGACCAGTGGAATCTGCAGCTCGACAACGAGAAGACCATCGCTGCGGGGCAATTCCTCTCCAGCATGATTCACGACAAGAAGTACGCCGCGGTCTCCACCGACATCGCCAACGAATTCGGTACCGGCATTCTGGCGTCGACCATTGCGTCGACGGGTGATCTGTCCGGCATCAAGAAGACCGCGAACTTCGACTTCGGCACCGCTTTCCTCCCCGCGGTGGATGGAACTCCCGGTTGCCCCACCGGCGGCGCCGGGCTTGCCATCCCGTCGAAGATCTCCGATCAGCGTAAGAAGAACGCGCTCAAGTTCATCGACTTCATCACCAATGGTGAGAACACGGCGTACTTCTCGCAGAACGTCGGCTACATGCCGGTCCGCAAGTCGGCAACGTCGGAGCCGAGCATGAAGGCGTTCCTCGACGCGAACCCCAACTCCCGAACCGCAGTGGATCAGCTTGCGCGCACGCGCTCGCAGGACTACGCACGCGTGTTCGTGCCGGGTGGAGATCAGATCATCGGTACCGGACTCGAGCAGATCGCTCTCCAGAAGGCCGACGTCGCATCGACATTCGCCGGTGTCGCGACCCAGCTGCAGCAGATCATCGACCGGCAGATCACCCCCAAGCTGCCGAAGTAGTAGGAGAGAACACTCATGGCCAACGTGCAATTCGCGGGAGTAACGCACCGCTACGAAGGAACCGATCGACCGGCAGTCGACCGTCTCGACCTCGACATCGCCGACGGTGAGTTCCTGGTACTCGTAGGACCTTCCGGTTGCGGTAAGTCCACCAGCCTGCGAATGCTCGCCGGTCTCGAATCCGCGTCGGACGGCCGGATCGAGATCGGCGGCACGGACGTCACGCACCTCGCTCCGCGAGCACGTGACGTCGCCATGGTGTTTCAGAGTTACGCGCTGTACCCGAACATGACCGTCGAACAGAACATGGGCTTCGCGCTCCAGAATGCCGGAGTGGGAAAGACGGAGCGCCGGGAGCGGGTACTCGAGGCCGCGCGGATGCTCGAACTCGAACCCTTGCTCGGACGGAAACCGGCAAAGCTCTCCGGCGGGCAACGTCAGCGAGTTGCCATGGGTAGAGCCATCGTTCGCCATCCCAAGGTGTTCTGCATGGACGAACCACTCAGTAATCTGGACGCCAAACTGCGCGTCAGTACGCGGTCACAGATCGCCGCCCTGCAACGTCGGCTCGGCACCACAACGGTCTACGTCACCCACGATCAGGTGGAAGCGATGACGATGGGAGACCGGGTGGCGGTCATGCTGGACGGTCGCTTGCAGCAGGTGGCGAAGCCGCGCGAACTCTACGACAACCCCGTCAACACTTTTGTGGCCGCCTTCATCGGGTCGCCGGGCATGAACTTGATCGAAGCGCCGGTCGAGGGCACCGTCGCAGTGGTCGGTGATCTACGGATACCGCTGCCCACCGGGGCATCCGAGCGGGAACGGGTCGTCGTGGGAGTTCGCCCGGAGTCGTGGGATCTGGTGGGAGCGTGGCGAAAGGGCTCGCTGGCCGTGGATGCCGATCTGCTCGAAGAGTTGGGCGCCGAATCGTTCGTGTACGCGAAGGGGTCGCCGGATTGCCAGTGGCAGAGCCGATCCGGACGGATTGTCATTCGCGTCGACCGGAAGATGTCCGTGACACCAGGGGAGTCGCTTCACCTGCTGCCCAAAGCAGGTGAGGTGTACTTCTTCTCCGCGGAGACCGGGGTCCGTCTGTAGCGATACTGTGTGCGGCATGACCGTCGCGCGTTCGCTGTTGTTGTTCGTTCTCGCCGCGCTGCTCGAAATCGGGGGCGCGTGGTTGGTGTGGCAGGGAATTCGCGAGCACAAGGGTTGGATCTGGGTAGGGCTGGGTGTCATCTCGCTCGGCCTCTACGGCCTGGTCGCGACCATGCAACCTGATGCCAACTTCGGCCGTATCCTCGCCGCGTACGGCGGCATCTTCGTTGCGGGGTCGCTGCTCTGGGCGGTGGTGATGGACGGATTTCGCCCGGATCGCTTCGACATCGTCGGTGCGCTGATCTGTCTGGTCGGTGTCGGGGTGATCATGTACGCCCGGTAAGGCCTTCGGCCCCGTGCGCGCTCGAGGAGTCCAGAGGGTCCTTAAGCGCGCACAGGGGCTTGCCCCACTTACCAGATCTTCACACGCTTCTCCGGCTCCAAGTACAGTGCGTCACCGGGCTTGACGTCGAACTCCTCGTGGAACGTGTCGAGGTTGCGGACGACGCCGTTGCACCGGAACTCCGGCGGCGAGTGCGGGTCGACGGCCAGGCGGCGAAGCGCTTCGGCCTCCCGAGCCTTCGTGCGCCACACCTGCGCCCAACCGAAGAACACGCGCTGCAAGCCGGTGAGTCCGTCGATGACCGGCGGTTCGGTACCTTCGGTTGCGATCTTGTACGCCGCGATCGCGATCGACAGTCCGCCGAGGTCGCCGATGTTCTCGCCGATCGTGAACTCGCCGTTGACGTGGTGGCCTGGCAGTTCCTTCGGCTCGAATTCGTTGTACTGCTCGATGAGAGCCTTTGTGCGCTTGCCGAATTCGCTGCGATCCTCGTCGGTCCACCAGTCGACCATGTTGCCGTCGCCGTCGTACTTCGCGCCCTGATCGTCGAAGCCGTGACCGATCTCGTGTCCGATGACTGCGCCGATGCCGCCGTAGTTGGCAGCGTCGTCCGCTGCCGCGTCGAAGAACGGCGGCTGGAGAATGGCTGCGGGGAACACGATTTCGTTCATGCCCGGGTTGTAGTAGGCGTTGACGGTCTGCGGCGTCATGAACCACTCGTCACGGTCGACGGGGCCGCCCAGCTTGGCCAGGTCACGGTCGTACTCGGCGGCGTATCCACGACGGTAGTTGCCCACCAGGTCGGTAGCCGAGATCTCGAGACCGGCGTAGTCCCGCCACTTGTCGGGGTAACCGATCTTCGGAGTGAACTTCTCGAGCTTGGCCAATGCGGCCTCACGCGTCTGCGGGCTCATCCACTCGAGGTCGGAGATGTTGCGGCGGTACGCCTCCTGCAGGTTTGCGACCAGTTCCAGCATCCGGGTCTTGGCCTCTGCGGGGAAGTGCCGATCGACGTAGAGCTTGCCGACGGCCTCTCCGAGCAGATCCTGAACCAGGCTGACCCCGCGCTTCCAGCGCTCACGGTTTTCTTCGGTCCCGGACAGCGTGGTGCCGTAGAACGCAAAGGTTTCGTCGACCAGGGCCGAATGCAGGTAAGGGGAGCGGGCATGAAGCACCTTCCACGCCGCCCACGCCTTCCAGTCGTCGAGTGACTCCGACGCCCACAGAGCGGTGAAGGTGTGGAGGAAGTCCGGCTGACGGACGACGATCTCGGCGAACTTCTCCGAATCGGCGCCGAGACCCGACAACCACGCCGCCCAGTCCAACCCGGGGTTCTGCTCGGTCAGTTCCTCGAAGCCCACGAGGTTGTAGCTCAGATCTGCGTCACGACGCTTGACGACGTCCCAGTGCCCGGCCGCGATCTTCTTCTCGAGTTCGAACACACGCTGTGCGTCGTACCCGACGCCGGCGAGGGTGAACATCTTGTCGATGTGCGCGACGTACTTCTCGCGGATTTCCGCGTAATTGTCCTCGCGGTAGTACGACTCGTCGGGCAGGCTGATGCCCGACTGGCTGAAGTGAATCAGGTATCGCTCGGAGTTCTTGGCGTCGGTGTCGACGTAGTGAGAGATGGCGCCACCGACGCCGACGCGCTGGTGGCGTCCGATCACGGTGGCGAGAGACGAACGGTCCGGTGCGTCTGCGACGGCGTCGAGTTCGTCGTCGATGGGGTTCAGACCAGCGGCTTCCACGGAATCGGCGTCCATGAAGCTCGAGTACAGGTCGCCGATGCGCTGAGCATCGGTACCGGCGGCGGCGTTGGACTCCGCGGCTTCGGTGATGATGGTCTGTACGTCTTCTTCGGCCTTGTCGTAGAGCGTGCGGAACGCTCCGTCGACGGCGCGGTCTGCCGGAATCTCGTATTCGGCGAGCCATTTTCCGTTGACGTGGACGAACAGATCGTCCTGCGCCCGTGTGTCGCCGTCGAGGTGGGTGAGGTCGATGCCTGAGCGATGAGCCGTGGTCATTTCTCCATCCTTACACGATCATGACGAACTGCTCGGTGTGTGCATGATCGCTCCGAGCCCCAGTTCAACTATTGCGCTGGGCAACGTCGGTATGGCATGGCACGATCGATTACGTGACCAGCAGACCTGCCGCAGATCCGCACCTGCAGGACCTCGCGCGACTACGACGCGTTCGTGACCGTATCGACCGCGAGTACGCACGGCCTCTGGACGTGGAGGCGCTCGCGCGGGGAGTGAACATGTCTGCGGGGCATCTCAGTCGTCAATTCCGCCAGGCGTACGGCGAACCTCCGTACGCCTACTTGATGACCAGGCGAATCGAGCGAGCGATGGCCTTGCTGCGGCGCGGAGACCTCAGTGTCACGGAC
The DNA here is from genome assembly GCF_042670865.1 of Rhodococcus sp. NPDC057135. Lineage (NCBI taxonomy): Bacteria > Bacillati > Actinomycetota > Actinomycetes > Mycobacteriales > Nocardiaceae > Rhodococcus > Rhodococcus sp. NPDC057135. Next base: position 190,978 of record NZ_JBHUUU010000004.1, on the reverse strand, counting down.
GTCTGCTTCGAGGTCGGTTGCAGCTCTCTCGGCACTTTCAGCAGTAAGTTCACCGAATTGGTGGGGGTTCCGCCCAGTGTCTATCGGCGCGAGGCCGAGCAGTCGACGGCCGGAATGCCGTCCTGTGTGTCGAAACAAGTCACCAGACCGATCAGGAATCGAGAAGCGCAGACCCCACAACCGCAATTAACGTGATCGCCATGGACATCACCATTCACTCGAGTTTCCTTCCGCAGGACGACCCTGATGCCGCCCTGAACTTCTATCGCGACACGCTCGGCTTCGAGGTTCGCAACGACGTCGGTTACGACGGGATGCGTTGGATCACCGTGGGGCCGCCCGGCCAGCCCGGCACCTCCATCGTGCTGCATCCGCCGGCCGTCGATCCCGGAATCACCGACGAGGAGCGCCGCACCATCATCGAGATGATGGCCAAGGGCACCTACGGCGGACTTCTCCTGGCCACCAAAGATCTGGACGACACGTTCGAGCGGCTTCAGGCCGGCGACATCGACGTCGTGCAGGAACCGACCGAGCAGCCCTACGGTGTTCGCGATTGCGCCGTCCGCGACCCAGCGGGAAACCTGATCCGTATTCAAGAACTGCGCTGAGACCGTCAACTGCGCTGAGACCGTCGGCGATCGACTGACAGATGGAGACACGATGACTGCCTTGCACACCGCAGACAGCCACGATTTGATCCGCGTGCAAGGCGCGCGGGTGAACAACCTCGAAGACATCAGTGTCGAGATCCCGAAGCGGAGGCTGACGGTCTTCACCGGCGTCTCCGGTTCGGGAAAGAGTTCGCTGGTGTTCAGTACGATCGCCGCGGAATCGCAGCGGATGATCAACGAGACGTACAGCGCTTTCGTTCAAGGATTCATGCCGACGCTCGCGCGGCCGGACGTCGACGTTCTCGACGGCCTGACCACCGCGATCATCGTCGATCAGCAGCGGATGGGCGTCGACCCTCGCTCGACCGTCGGAACCGCAACCGACGCCAACGCGATGCTCCGCATCCTGTTCAGCCGTCTCGGAAAGCCTCACATCGGTTCGCCCCAGGCGTTTTCGTTCAACGTCGCCTCCATCTCCGGTGCGGGCGCGGTCACCATGGAACGTGGTGGCCGCCAGACGAAAGAGCGTCGCAGCTTCAAGATCACCGGCGGTATGTGTCCGCGGTGTGAGGGACGAGGCGCGGTCAACGATTTCGATCTGACCGCACTGTACGACGACACGAAGTCGCTGAACGAGAGTGCGATCACGGTCCCCGGCTACAGCATGGAGGGTTGGTACGGCCGGATCTATCGAGGCTGCGGCTTCTTCGATCCCGACAAGCCGATCAAGAAGTACACGAAGAAAGAACTGAACGACCTTCTCTACAAAGAGCCGACCAAGATCAAGGTCGAAGGAATCAACCTGACGTACACGGGTCTGATTCCGCAGATTCAGAAGTCGTTCCTGGCCAAGGACGTCGACGCGATGCAGCCCCACATCCGGGCTTTCGTCGAGCGCGCGATCACCTTCACCACCTGCCCCGAATGCGACGGCACGCGACTGAGCGAGGGGGCGCGGTCGTCGAAGATCAAGGGCGTCAACATCGCCGACGCCTGCTCGATGCAGATCAGTGATCTCGCGGAATGGGTCAGCGGACTGAAGGAACCGTCGGTCGCGCCGTTGCTCACGACGCTCGGTGAAACGCTCGACTCGTTCGTGGAGATCGGACTCGGCTACCTCAGCCTCGATCGGCCGTCGGGAACCCTCTCCGGCGGTGAAGCTCAGCGCACCAAGATGATTCGTCACCTGGGTTCCTCGCTTACCGACATCACGTATGTATTCGACGAGCCCACCACCGGCCTGCATCCGCACGACATCGCGAGGATGAACGACCTACTGCTGCGTCTGCGGGACAAGGGCAACACGGTGCTCGTGGTCGAGCACAAGCCGGAGACGATCGTGATCGCCGACCACATCGTCGACCTCGGTCCGGGCGCGGGTAGCGCCGGCGGAAACGTCTGCTTCGAGGGCACCGTCGACGGTTTGCGTGCCAGCGACACCGTCACCGGCCGTCACTTCGACGACCGGGCCGCAATCAAGGAGACCGTGCGCGAGTCCACCGGGGCAATCGAGATTCGTGGAGCGAACTCACACAACCTGCAGGATGTCGACGTCGACGTACCGCTCGGCGTCCTGGTGGTGGTCACCGGTGTCGCCGGGTCGGGCAAGAGTTCGCTGATCCACGGCTCGCTCGCGAAACGCGAAGACGTGGTGTCGGTCGATCAGAGCGCGATCCGCGGCTCGCGTCGGAGCAACCCGGCGACGTACACCGGGCTTCTCGACCCGATCCGCAAGGCATTCGCGAAGGCCAACGGCGTGAAGCCGGCGCTGTTCAGTGCCAACTCCGAGGGCGCCTGCCCGACGTGCAACGGCAACGGTGTCATCTACAGCGACCTGGCGATGATGGCCGGCGTTGCCACTCTCTGCGAGGAGTGCGAGGGCAAGCGCTTCCAAGCCGAGGTACTCGAATACAAATTCGGTGGCAAGGACATCAACGAGGTTCTCACGATGTCGGTGGCCGAGGCCGAGGAGTTCTTCGGCGACGGTGAGGCCAAGACCCTCGCTGCGCACAAGATCCTTGTCCGACTGGTCGACGTGGGGCTCGGATACCTCACGATCGGCCAGCCGCTGACGACGCTGTCGGGCGGTGAGCGTCAGCGCATCAAGCTGGCAACGCACTTGGGCGAGAAGGGCGGCGTGTACGTCCTCGACGAGCCGACCACCGGACTGCACCTGGCCGACGTCGAGCAGTTGCTCGGCCTGCTCGATCGACTCGTCGATTCCGGCAAGTCGGTCATCGTCATCGAGCACCACCAAGCGGTGATGGCACACGCCGACTGGATCATCGACCTCGGCCCTGGTGCCGGTCACGACGGCGGTCGGATCGTCTTCGAGGGCACTCCCGAGGAACTGGTCGCCGACGGCTCCACCCTCACCGGAAAGCACCTCGCGGCATACGTCGGCGGCTGACCTGGCTCCTACCTCAGGCGTCGATACCCAGGTTGATGACGGCGAGGTAGGAACCGTCCGACTGCTTTTCGACGGTCATGAGGCCGGTGTCGTCGTAGATGCCGTCACTGGCGTTGTTCGTGTTGTTCTCACGTCCGGTGTGCTCGCTGTACGGGGACTGTGAGTACACCTCGTCGAGGAGCGTCTCGTCGAAGAAGGTCTGCGACGTGAGGACCGTTTTCTTGTCGATGTGCACCTTGACGTGGATGTGCGTCGTGCGGCCCATGTACCAGCCGGGAAAGATCGTGGTGAACTGCGCGATGCCGTTTGCATCGGTGGTCTGGGCCCCGCGTAGGTAGGTGCCGTCGTCGGTGGTGGTGGCTTCGGTGTCGCCGACGCTGTACGAACCGTCCGACGTCTCACCGGAACCACCCATGTCGCCGCCCATCCCGCCGGGTGCGCCTGACGGAGGTTCCCCCATTCCGCCGCCGGGTGCCCCTGACGGAGGTTCCCCCATTCCGCCGGCCGGGGGAGTTCCGCCGCCACCGCCGCCGTTGGCGCTCAGGGAGCCGGATTCGAAACCGGAGTACACGCCGCCGGCGTCGCAGTGCCAGATCTCGACGACGGCGTTACCGACCGCGCCGATACTGCCGTCGGCGTTGCACTGGCTGTTGTCCTGCACACGCATCGCCACCTGCAGCGTGGTGCCCGGACGGTCTTCGCGGATGTCGCCGCGAATGGAGTCGACGTCGAACCAGTAGGGGCCCTGTGTCTCTTCCTTACTCATGACGCATTGGGGTGCCTTGGCCAGAAGTGCGGTCACGGCATCGCCGGACGTGGCCGCAGCGGAAGTACCGGAAGCTGTTGTCGTCGATGCAGCCGCAGCCGACGTAGTCGTGGAAGTGCCACTGTTGCCGGAACAGGCTGCGATGAGCCCGCCCAGGCTGATGGTTCCGCCGAGTGCGAGGGCCCGTCGACGGCTCACGCGTAGCCGGCTTGCTTCGATGTCTTTGTTCACGCCGCTGTACCTCCATTGTGTGGGCTGTTGTCTCAATGGTGGACGGGCGACCTGGTGCGGAACTGGTTATCCGCTGTGAACTTGCTGGGAGAGCATCTGAATGCTCGAGGTGGCCCGCACGTAGACCTGTCCGCCGGCGTCGACGATGCGAGTTTCGATCAGTGCGAGCCTGCGCCCGGCACGAATCACGACGGCCTCGGCGCGCATGATCGGCCCACCGATGTCGGGGGAGCGCAGGAAGTCGATCTTGTGGTCGAGGACGCGATAGTCCTGATCGACGCTGGTCAGCGTCTGCGCTGCCAAACCGGTGATGGCATCGACCGCTGAGATGAGGACACCTCCCTGAACGGCGCCCAACGGGTTGGCCATCCAGGCGACCGGGGCGAACTCGCCCACGACGGAACCCGGGGTCACGTCGACGACCGCAAGATCGAGGAGCCCGGCGAGCGGACCGCGTTCGAGTTCGCCGTCGCGGATTCCTTCGACGACGTCGGACCCGGACAACCCGCTCAGGTTGCTTGTCTTTTCCGGCGTCGGGACGGGCAACGGCTCACCCTCCACGTAGTCGTCGATTCCCACGATGGGAGGACGCGAGACCACCATGGCACGGCCGGCCATCACCGCCAGGAGCGAGCCGTTCTCGTCGCGAAGTTGACCGGACGCGAGCCCGACGCCGTCGTCGAGATGCACGAGTGTGCCGGTGGCGCCGACGTCGGCGACAGCGGGGATGTCGGCGCCCGCACTGACTGTGACCTGCGCGAGCACGGACTGATGGCCCGAGGTCAGTCCCGAGTACACCGCGCCGCCCATGGCACCGTCGATCATGACTCCGATGGAACCGAGCACGGTCTTGCCACGGTGATCGTGGAATCGCTCGCCGACGGCCTGCGCGAAGGCCAGGTCCCCGGGCACGACCGACACGGCGCGCACACCCATCAACGTGTTGAGGGGGTCAAGTTTCTTGACGGGCGCGGCGGAGTTGTCGATGCTCATGCGTCGAGTATCTCCAGCGCACCCAGTCTTGCCGAGACCGGGTCTCAACCACCGATACGTGAATGCATCTCCCAGACGAGGACTTCGGCCCCGGCGTCGGAGGTCAGTTGCTGCCCACCCGAATCGCTCAACCGGACGGCATCACCCTCGTACAGTGTGCCGACGCCCTCCATCTCGGCAGTACCCTGCGCGACGAAGACGTGCAGGAACGGTGCGCTGGGAAGATATACCGAGGTGCCGGGGAGAATTCGCGCGACGTGCATGGCGGCGTTCTTGTTGTTGATGCGAATCGCCGAATGATCCTTGTAGCGGCCCATTCCGGAGGCAACCGGGATCAGACCGCCGCGCAGCAATTCGTCGTCGATCTCGAGTTGTTCGTACCCGGGAGTGAGTCCACCTTCGTCCGGGACCACCCACATCTGGATGAAATGCACGGGGTCGGAATGCTGTTCGCCGCCAATACGCCACGAATCGTTCTTCTCACTGTGCATGATTCCGGTACCGGCGCTCATGCGCTGGGCGAGTCCCGGATAGATGACGCCGGTGTGACCGATGGAATCCTGGTGCACGAGCGAACCGCGAAGCACCCAGGTCACGATTTCCATGTCCTTGTGCGGATGGGTGTCGAAACCGGTTCCCGCCAGTACGGTGTCGTCGTTGTTGACGAGCAGCAATCCGTGATGGGTGTTGTCGGGGTCGTAGTGCTGTCCGAACGAGAACGAATGTTTCGAATCCAGCCAGGAGACGCGGGATTTCAAGCGATCACCGGAGCGGTGCACATCGATGTGCGGTGTCGTCCGTGGGGCCTGTGCTCGACCAGATGCCATGGCTCCTCCTTCTGTGCCACCGGGATCCATCACTGCCGGATCCACCACTACCGGAATCCACCCTACGACGAACCTGCTGTGTAGTCCGAGCATTGGGCGTACTCGGTGGTGTCGTCAGTTCGTCGACGCGTGCATCTCCCACACGAGTATCTCCGCATCGTCGATCCCCTCGACTCGTTGACCACCAGTATCCTTGAGACGCAACGAATCTCCCGGACCGAGCAATCCGACTCCCTCGACGTCGACAGTGCCACTGGCAATGAAGCCGTGCACGTACGGTGCGTCTGGCAGGAATACCGACCCGCCGGTCTCGGGGCGTGCAACATGAAGGGCCGCATGTTTGTTGTGCAAGCTGATCGCGCTGTGATCACGATGCGCGGGCATCCCCGACGCCAGGGTGATCAGGCCACCGGCGTCGAGCTCGGTGTTGATGTCGAGTTCTTGATAACTCGGAGTCACTCCGGATTCGTCCGGCGGTATCCACATCTGAACGAGGTGAACGGGTTCGGTGACACGTGAGCCGTCGGCGCGCCAGCGGTCGTTGCGTTCGGAGTGCAGGATTCCGGTACCGGCGCTCATTCTTTGCGCGAGGCCTCGATGGATGACTCCGGAGTGCCCAGCGGAATCCTGGTGAACCAGGGATCCGCTGAGCACCCACGTCACGATCTCGGTGTCGCGGTGCTGATGAGTGTCGAAACCGTAGTCGGCTTCGATGATGTCGTCGTTGTTCACCAACAGAAGTCCGTGCGCGTACGCGGCGTGATCGAAGTTTCCGGCGAAGGGGAAACTGTGACGCGCCGTGAGCCAGCCGTAGTTGAGATGCGCACGTTCGTCAGCTCGTTGGACGACTATCGACGACATGTCAGCTCAGCGTCTCGTGTGCCGCCGGGATGGATCCCAGGCGTCCGGCCTGGAAGTCCTCGAAAGCCTGCATGACCTCGGACTTGGTGTTCATGACGAAGGGCCCGGCCATCGCGATGGGTTCGCGGATCGGCTTGCCGCCGAGGATGAAGACCTCGAGGGATTCGGTCCGTGAATCCTGGCGATCGGAAGCGGCGACGGTGATGGAGTCACCACGTCCGAAGACAGCTGTCTGTCCGGCACGAATGGGCCGACGCTCGGCCCCGACGGTGCCTTCGCCGGCGAGGACGTAGACGATCGCGTTGAACTCGGGATTCCACGGAAGTGTCAGGCTCGCACCCGGGGCCACAGTCGTGTGGGAGAGCGCGATGGGTGTGTACGTCGAACCGGGTCCGGCGTGGCCGGCGATGTCTCCGGCGATGACGCGTACCAAGGCTCCGCCGTCGGGGGAGGAGAGCAATGCCACCTTGTTACCGGTGATGTCCTGGTACCGCGGCGCTGCCATCTTGTTGTCGCGGGGCAGGTTGACCCACAGTTGGACACCGTGGAACAGGCCGCCGCTGACGACGAGGTGTTCCGGCGGAGTTTCGATGTGGAGGATGCCGCCACCCGCCGTCATCCACTGGGTGTCGCCGCCGCCGATAATGCCGCCGCCGCCGTTGGAGTCCTGGTGCTCCATGATGCCGTCGATCATGTAGGTGACGGTTTCGAATCCGCGGTGCGGGTGCCACGGTGTGCCCTTGGGTTCGCCGGGTGCGTAGTTGACCTCACCCATCTGGTCCATGTGGATGAAGGGGTCGAGGGCGGAGAGGTCTATGCCTGCGAAGGCGCGGTGAACGGGGAAGCCTTCACCTTCGTATCCGACCGGTGCGGTGGTGATGCTCTTGACCGGGCGGTCGACTGCCGACGCTGCCGGCTCGTCGAGGCGGGGCAGGGCCAAGATGTTCTCGACTGTCACAGCAGGCATGTCGTACTCCTCGTGTCCGTGAAGCTGAAGTCAGGTAGTTGATTGTTCAACTATCTCATCAGGAGTCAACAAAGTCGAGCCCCGGGTATTCCCGGGGCCCGACTGGTGTTCGGATCGGCCTGTTCTCTGGATCAGCGCAACATGCTGCCGAGGGTTCTTGCGGCTGCCATGACCTCGGCGCCCAGCGCTGCTTGGTCCTGGGAGTCGAAGACGGAAATTCCGAGGCTGGAAATGGCGTCGCGGCGTCTGCCTGGGATCACTGCCGAGATTCCCAGGACGGACGGGATGACTTCGCCGACGGTCACTGCGTAGCCACGTGCGCGTGCGGCCGTCACTTCCTCTCGTTCCCCACTCGTCGGCGGGAGTGAGGCAAGGATCGAAAGCCCGGCGGAGCCGCGGTCGATCGGATCAACCTGCCCTGGGTGGAACGCGACGTGGACTTTGGCGCTGCGCGGTTCGACCACCATCAGGGCGCGCACTTCGGTGTCGCTCTCGCGGACCACCAGGTGTGCGGTCGCCTCGGTGGCCTCGGCGAGTTCTTGAAGAATCGGGCGAGCGAGGGTGCGCAAATCTTGTTCCACCGGTTCGGCAAGGGTGACCAGCCCGGCGCCGAGAGTGACGCGCTTGAAGGAGTCCTTGCGGCACAGGTGATGAGCCTCGAGTGTGCGGATCAACCGATGTGCGACGGTTCGGTGGACTCCCACGCCGTCGGCGATGTCGGTGACCGACAAGCCGTGCGGATAGGACGTCAGGAGTTTCAGGATCTCGAGTCCGTGGTGCAGCGTTTTCGACATGCTCGAGTCCACTTGAACTGCACTTTTGCGCGGTCGGTGTTCCTCGCTCAGCTCTGACATCAAATCCCTTTCTTGACGTTTGTGAGGTATGCCACCTACGCTTTGAACATATCGCACAGTGTGTGCGATTATCGCACACTTTACGAAGCTGCACAACCTTCGGGTGGATGCAGCGCAGCGTGTTCGGAGAGAACCTTCATGAGCAACTACCGCGTCGTGGCAACGGAGGACGTTGTCGCAATCCATCAGCTGTACGGCCACCAGAGTCATTGCATAGACTCTGGGCGCCAGCAGGATTGGGCGCAGACATTCACCGAAGGCGGTGAGTTTCATTCCCCCAGTTATCCGGAACCCGTGGTCGGTTTCGACGACCTTGCGGCTTTTGCTGCTCGCTTCTACGCTGCGGCGGAAGCTGCCGACGAGGTGCATCGTCACGTTCTGACCAATGTCGTCGTCGAGGCGGTGGACGAGAGTGCTCTGGCAGTGCGCGGGTACCTGCAGATCGTTGCCACCGCTCGCGGCGGCGAGTCGCGACTGGTGCGGATGACGACTGTCGCTGATCGTGTGGTTCGGGTCGGTGAGGAGTGGAAGATCGCCCGCCGCTCCGTCTCCCGTGACGACGCGCCCCGAGCGTCCGAACACGCTTGAAGTACCGAAATGTTTCTTGCACAACAATATTCAGTAGGAGAAGTTCATCATGACCGAAAGCTCTGACCAGACGAACCCGGGCCGCACCGTAGTGACGCAGATGTCGGCGGTATACCCGGAGTTGGCAGGCAAGGTCGCAGTGGTGACCGGTGCGGCCCAGGGAATGGGTGCGACGTTCGCCGAAGGACTGGCAACACGCGGCGTACATGTCGTCGGCGCCGACATCAACGAAGAGCAGATGCTCGCCACGGCCACGCGAATCAACACGAACCTGGAGTCGAATGCACTGGCGGACAAGCCGGGTCGCGTCGTGGGAGCCAGGGTCGACGTCACCAAGCCGGACGAGCACGAGTTGCTTGCCCAGTTGGCACTGAAGGAGTTCCGCCGGGTTGATTTCTGGATCAACAATGCGGGAATCTTCCCGTTCGCACTGGCCGAGGAGATCACCCCGGAGCAGATCGGGGCTACGTTGAGCGTCAACGTCGAAGGAGTGCTCTACGGCGCTCAGGCCGCGGCGCGGCACCTCGGTCCCGGCGGCGCCATCGTCAACATGTCCTCGGTGTCTGCGCTGCGTGTGCGAAAGGGGAGAGGGGCATACTGCACGTCGAAGGCTGCCGTCGCGCACCTCACGGAGTCTCTTGCAGTGGAGTTCGGCGACAAGGGTATTCGGGTCAACTCTATTGCGCCCGGCTACATCGACACGGCGATGACGAAGTGGGTCCAGGAAGATCCGATCGCGCTCGCGAACGCACTCGACGCGGTACCGCTGCATCGTCTGGGCTCGCCCGAAGAGGTCTTCGGCCCGCTGCTGTTCCTGCTCTCGGACAGCGCGCGCTACGTCACCGGGCACAGCATTGCGGTGGACGGTGGTTCGCGGCATGTCTGAGTCCATGACGTATCCCGGCGTCGTTCTCGTTACCGGCGGTGCTGCCGGGATGGGAGCGCATCACGCGCGCACGCTCGCCGCGCGCGGTTCGCATGTCTGCATTGCCGATGTTTCGGATTCATCCGGCGTGGTCGACGACATCGTCGCCGCCGGCGGATCGGCGTCCGCTCACCTTCTCGACGTCACCGATGCCGATGCCTGGGACCGGGTTGTCGACGAAATTCGCACCACCCGTGGGGAACTCGGCGGATTGGTCAACAATGCCGGCATCTCGCGTCGGCTCGAATTCATGGACACCCCGAACGACATCTGGGAACTGACCATGAAGATCAACCTCTTCGGCCCGTTCTACGGTATGAAGGCGGTGGCGCCGCTGATGCGCGAGAGTGGTGGCGGATCGATCGTCAACATCTCGTCCATCGCCGGTCAGATCGGATACTTCTCTCCGGCGTACTCGTCGAGCAAGTGGGGTCTGACCGGTCTGTCGAAGTCGGCGGCAGGCAACTTCGCGCAGTGGGGGATTCGCGTCAACTCGGTGCACCCGGGACTGGTCGGTACCGCGCTGCTCGGCGGCGCGAACGACTTCGTCGCCGCGTCACTGAAGTCGGTTCCCTTCGGACGCATGGGCACTCTCGACGAGATCACCGAAGCAGTGCTGTTCCTGCTCTCGAACAGTTCGACCTACACCACCGGTACGGAACTCACTGTCGACGGCGGGTTGGTGTCGAACGGTCTTTACCACCGCATCATCGCGGAGACTGGAGAACTTTCATGACTGATCACTGGGACGTCGTTGTCATCGGTGGCGGCGGAGCAGGTCTCGCCGCTGCGGTGTCGGCAGCAGAAGAAGGCGCATCCGTTCTGCTGTTCGAGTCCGAAACCGAACTCGGTGGCTCCACCGCGCTTTCAGCCGGAATCTTCACGGCCGCAGGAACAAGCGTGCAGGCAAGTCTCGGAGTCGACGATTCGGCGGAGAAGTTCTTCCAGCACTACATGGACCTCAACCAGTGGATGCTCGCGCCCGGATTGATTCGTGCGTTCTGTGAAAACGCCGGTCCGACACTGGAATGGCTCATCGGACTCGGCGTCGAGATTCCCGCGGCGATCTCGGGTAATGCCCACCAACCTGGGCTCGCCCAAGCCGGCGTCGAGGACGTCTGGCGCGGCCACGTGCCGAAGGATCAGGGATACGGACTGATTCAGGTGCTGGACAAGGCTCGTCGTAAGCACGGCATCGAGGTCATCTTCGGGACTCGGGTGCAGAAGCTGATCGAGGAAGGCGGCCGGGTTGTCGGTGTTGTCGCCGACGACATCGAGGTACCTGCAGGCGCAGTCGTGGTTGCTTCCGGAGGATTCGCGCAGGATCCAGGGTTGGTGGAACGCCACTTCCCGGACGCGAACAAGGCTGGGGACGCGTTGTTCGTCGTCGCGGCGGCGGGTAGCCGCGGAGATCACCTTCGCTTTGCCGAGGACCTCGGGGCTTCGGTGGCCGGCGACGGCTGGGGCTTGATGCTGCCCACCGTCTACTTCCAGCGATTCCATCACTGGCAGGCCGGTTTTCCGCCGAAGTCACGGATCTACGTCAACCAGGACGGCCGTCGATTCATGGACGAGGACAGCTCGTACGCCGTCTCGACCGGCATCATCGACCATCAGGGCGGATACGGATGGATGATCTTCGACGAGAACGCTCGCGTGAATCTGGCTCCGGGATATGCGGATTGGAATCCCGAACGCATCGAGGAAGAAGTTGCCGCCGGTGGCACGATTCGCGCTGACACGATCGAAGCCCTCGCAGTGGCGACTGGTGTTCCGGTTGCGACGTTGACGCAAACGCTGCGTCGATGGAACGAGCAACTGCCCAGCGGCCACGACGACGACTTCCTCCGCCATCGCACGTTGCGGAACAAGGGCGCCGTCGGCAACCCGGATCCTATTGCGGCAGCACCGTTCTATGCCGCGAAAATCCTTCCGGCAGAGCTCGTATGCACGCATGCGGGAATGGAGATCGACACCGATGCGGCCGTACTCGGGCGCACCGGAGTACCAATCGAGGGTCTGTACGCGGCCGGTGAGGCCGGCGCGGGAATCCTCGGACTGAGATACGTGGGCGGTGGCAATGCAGTTGCCAACGCTTTGACCATGGGCCGCGTAGCGGGACGTAATGCGGCGAACTACACCAGGACCAGCGCTGAGCGCGCACCGGTCCATTCCATCGCGCACTCCTGACGTCCGACGTCTGCGCGGCACCGAATCCAGTCAGTATCCAATCCAGGCAGGGAACAACATGTCAGAGAATGAGACCATGGCGAGAGCCGAATTCACCGAGGGCAGCAGCGTGGCAACCGAACGACAGTCGACGACGAAGGTAATTCGCGCGGCCATCGTCGGTACCGTCGTCGAGTACTACGACTTCGGTATCTACGGGTATATGGCGACAACCATCGCCGCGCTGTTCTTCGTCTCCCACGACCCGAACGCAGCACTGCTCGGTACCTTCGCGGCATTCGCCGTGGCCTTCTTCCTACGTGTGCCAGGCGGAATCTTCTTCGGCCATATCGGCGACAAGTACGGCCGCAAGAACGCCTTGTCCTGGACCATCCTCCTGATGGTTCTGGCGACAGCAGGAATGGGCTTGCTGCCGACTTACGCCACGTTGGGTGTGTGGGCGACGTCCATCCTCGTTCTGGCTCGTTGCCTGCAGGGCTTCGCGGCCGGCGGTGAACTCGGCGGCGCCAACGCGTTCGTCTCCGAGTCCGCTCCCAAGCGGTGGCGTGCGACGCAGACGTCGATGGTCAACACCGGCACCTACCTGGGTTCGTTGGCAGCTTCGCTCATGGCTCTCGGCCTGACCTCGGTGTTCTCGCAAGAGCAGATCCTCGAATGGGCTTGGCGCATCCCGTTCCTGCTCAGCCTGCTGATCGGTGGCATCGGTATCTGGATCCGTAGCCAGATGGAAGACACTCCTCAGTTCGAAGAACTGCAGGACAAGGGTGAGACCAAGAAGCTTCCCATCCGGGAACTGCTCAGCACCTCCGGCGGCAGCGTCGTCAAGATCATCATGCTGGGCGCACTCATCACCGGTGGCTACTACATCGCCTCGGTATATGCCGCGACTTACCTGCAGACCACGGGCGGTCATTCGTCGCGGGTTGCCTTCCTTTCCACCTCCCTTGCACTGGTTCTCGGCGTCATCACGTTGCCGATCTCGGGATACATGGCAGACAAGTACGGGCGTCGGCCGGTGCTGTTCGCCGGTAGTGCCGCCGCCGTGGTTCTCGGAATCCCGATGTTCATGATGATGGCCGGTTCCGGCATCTGGCAGGCGGTTGTGGGTCAGTCGGTGCTCTTCATCTGTGTTTCCGTCGTCAACGGTGCTTCGTACGTGACCTATGTCGAGATGCTGAAAGCATCTGTGCGGTACAGCGGTCTGGCATTGGGTAACAACGTCACCAACATGTTCCTCGGTGGCACCGCGCCTTTCATCGCCACCTATCTGATCAGCTTGACCGGTAACTCTCTCGCTCCGGCTGGATACTTCGTCTTCTGCGCCGTGATCACCCTCGTCACGGTCTTCTTCATCAAGGAGACCAAGGGTGTTGAGCTGCAGGTTGATTGATCATCCGGGTAGAACAGGAGCGTGACCGTGTCCCTCGCTGACAAGCAAGCAATCACCGAAGTTCTGTATCGCTATGCTCGGGCCGTCGATCGGAAAGACTTCGACAGCGTTGCCCTCTGCTACTTCGACGATGCGATAGACAACCACGGTGGTTACATCGGAACCGTCGACGGGCTCATCGAAGACATGAAGCTCAGACACAAGACGATCGACTCGTCGATTCACTGCATTTCCAACATTCTGATCGACGTCAACGGCGATGTCGCTCAGTGCGAGTCGTACTGCTTGTGTTTCCTGCGTCAGGAGCGATCAGGTCCGGATGCCGTGCAGACCCTTGCGACGATCAAGTGTCGGTACGTCGACAGGTTCGAAAGGCGCCATGGTGAATGGCGAATCGCCGATCGGATCGTCGTATTCGACGAATCGCGTGAAGACGTGATCGAGAACGTCTTACCCACGGACTGGGTGACGCAGCGTCGATCGTTCGACGACCCGGTCTACACCAGGATTCCCTGACCGGTCGTGCAGACGAAGGCCTTCACACACGATGTGTGTGAAGGCCTTCGTCTGTTCAGCGCTTGATCAGTCCGCTAGAGCCGGCGCCGCGACCTCGGTCAAACAGCCGTCCGAGAGTCGAAGCCAGCGTTCGACCTTCACCTCGGCCAGGAATCTCTCGTCATGACTGACCACCACGAACGCCCCCCGATATGCGTTCAGGGCGCTTTCGAGTTGAGCAACACTCACCAAGTCGAGGTTGTTGGTCGGCTCGTCGAGAAGCAGCAGCTGTGGGGCCGGATCGGCAAAGAGAACGCATGCCAACGTAGCTCGCAATCGTTCACCACCCGAGAGGGCGGCGACGGGCAGGTGAGCACCCGCACCCCGAAAGAGGAAGCGTGCCAGTATGTTCATGCGTTCCGGCGCCGGGAGATTCGGAGCAGACAATGCAAAGTTCTCCGCGACGGTGCGCGTGGGGTCGAGGAGGTCGAGCCTTTGTGACAGGTAGGCCACCCGACCGTCGGCTCGCTTGATCTCACCGGAAGTCGGCGCCAAGTCCCCACTGACGATTCTCAGTAACGTCGACTTTCCGACGCCGTTCGGCCCCGTCAAGGCGATACGTTCCGGTCCTCGAATGGCCAGGTCAGCTCCGGGTTCGACGAAGATCGTACGTTTGTCGAACGCGAATTGCATTCGCTCACCGAGGAATACCGTCCGGCCGGCCGGTACGTAGGTTCCCGGCAATTCGAGCGAAATGGTCTGGTCGTCTCGGAGAGCTCGACCGGCTTGGTCGAGTCGTTCCTTTGCCGCGTCGACCCGGGCGAGGTGTGTCTCGTTGGCCTTGCCCGCCGACTCCTGGGCATTGCGCTTCATGGTCCCCGCAAAGATCTTGGGCAAGCCCGCATTCCCCAGATTGCGGGCAGCGTTACTTGCGCGTCGTGAGGCTCGTTCTCGGGCCTGCTGCAGTTCGCGCTTCTCGCGTTTGACCTCTTGCTCCGCGTTGCGGATGTTCTTCTCCGTCACTTCGCGAGCCGAACGTGCAGCAGCTTCGTATTCGGTGAAATTGCCACCGTAGAAGCTGATCTCGCCGCTGTGGAGTTCGGCGATGCGGTCCATGCGGTCGAGTAGGCCTCGATCGTGGCTGACGACGAACAGGCAACCACTCCACTCGTCGAGAACGTCGTAGAGCCTGTGGCGCGCGTCGAGGTCGAGGTTGTTGGTCGGTTCGTCGAGGAGAAGGACATCGGGGCGTCGCAGTAGTTGAGCCGCCAGTCCGAGGGAGACCACCTGCCCGCCGCTCAGAGTGTCGAGGCGACGATCGAACGTCATGTCGCCCAAACCGAGTCGGCCGAGTTGGGCTCGCGTGCGCTCCTCGATATCCCAGTCGGACCCGATTGTCGTGAAGTGTTCTTCTTGCGTGTCCCCGGATTCGACGGCGTCAAGCGCGTCAAGAATCGGGGCAATGCCCAAGACCTCGGCAACGGTCAGATCGCCCGTCAGTGGCAGATCCTGCGGAAGGTATCCGAGAACGCCGTCGACAGACACACTTCCCGAGCGCGGGTGCAGTTGACCGGCGATCAGTCTGAGCAAAGTGCTTTTCCCGACGCCGTTCTGGGCAACCAGTCCGGTTCGGCCACCAGGCACGGTGAAGGACAGTTGGTCGAAGACCGGAGTGTCGTCCGGCCAGGCAAAAGACAGATTCGAGCAAACGATATAGGTATCGGGCATGAATAGACCTCAGAAGTCGTGCGGGCGCGGCAACGCTGCTCCGCGAAGAGTCGGGTGAGTGAACGACAACATGGCCACGACGGCAGCGCTCGAAGCGTCTACCGGTGGCCGTCATGCCCGGTTTTATCCGGAGATGTCGAGTTCACCAACCATGTCTGATCCTTTTGGTCTGTGTCGTTTCATCCGACGATAACAGGGGTCGGTATTTACATGCGAGCGTTGTCTACATGCGAGCAATGCCGGCGCAGAGAAGTTCGACCAGTCGTCGATACACCAGATCGGGGTCGGTTCCTGCGGGTTGGCCCTCTACCGATTCGAGGATGCAGAAACCGTGCAGCGCGCTACGAAGAGACCACGCCGCCTGCTCTGAATCATCCGGGCTCAGACCGTATCCCGCGATCACCCGGTTGATGACCTCGACCACCTCGCCGACAGCCGAGACCAGATCGGGATGCGGAGCGGTGGGGTAGCGATCGGTGATGGCGTAGAGACCGGGGTGCGCCCGGACGAAGGCGCGCCATGCGTCGGCGAGCGCCGTGACGGCGTCGTCGCGGGAGAGGCCGACAGCGGCGGCGCGCAGTTGTTGGGCGAGAAGGTTGCGTGCGAGGAGGCTGAGTTGATGTTGGACGTCGTCCACCCCGTCGACGTGTTTGTAGAGGGCTGACTGCCGGACGTCGAGGGTCTCGGCGAGTTGACTCAGTACCAGAGCGTCGGCGCCTTTGCTGTCGACCAGGTCGGCAGCGGCAGCGATCACGCGTTCACGGGTAACCGGAGTTCTCATGTACGCATCTTCCCTGTATGACAGGCCTCGCGTAGGTGATACCTTATCACCATGAGTGATGATGCATTGCCGAGTGAGATGTCCGGCGACCACCTGCGTCGTCGTGACCTGCGCGTAGTCGTCACCGGTGCATGCATCCTCGGGTTGACCTCGGTGCTCTACGAACTCTCCGGGGTGTCGCCGTCGACTGGTGCGTTCTTTCGGTGCCTCTATGCACTCGTCCCACTCGGCGTACTCGTGCTCGTCCAGCGTCGCCGGTCACCCCGGCGGTCGGCGGCGGCGCCCTGGATTGTGAAGTCTCTACTTGCCGGAGCTTTCCTCGGAGTCGATCTGGTGCTCTGGCACGAGTCGATTCATTCGATCGGGGCAGGTCTTTCGACGGTGATCCTGAACCTGCAGGTGCTGTTCGTCGCAATCCTCGGCTACGTTGTTCTGCGTCAACGGATCGGCCGGGAATTGGTCGCGAGCCTTCCGCTGCTCTTCGTCGGAGTTGCCCTGGTAGCCGGGACGAGCACCACGCTCACGGGATCGAATCCTGCTGTCGGAGCGTCGTTTGCCGTGATCGCCGCAGGTGCCTACGCGGTCTACATCTTCCTCATGGGTCTGGCTACTCGGGCGGCGGGCAGAACGGCGTTGCCGATGTTCGTCTCGACCGGAGCCACTGCCCTCACGGCAGGTGTCTACGGCCTCGTGAGTGGAACTTTGGATCTGACGCCTTCGCTCGTAGCTCAAGGCTGGCTTGTGCTGCTCGCGTTGGTGTCTCAGGTGATCGGGTGGCTGCTGGTGGCCAGCGCCAGTCAACGCCTGCCCGCCAGTGCCGTCGCCGCCAGCCTCGTGTTGCAGTCGGCGTCGGCACTGCTGTTCGGTGCGGTGCTGCTTGCGCAGGCCCCGACACTTGTCCAACTCGCGGGTGCCGGAATGATTCTGGCCGGAGTGGTTGTCGCGACACGGATACCCCCGAAGAAGTCCTCGACGACTGTTGTCGGAAAACGAATGGAGACAAGCGTATGACCACGGCGGCTGACCGCATCTACATCAACGGCGATATCAGGCCCATGGACAGTACGGTCGGCCACAACCCGACCGCAATGGCTGTAAAGGGCGGCAGATTCGTCGCCCTCGGAACTGATGCCGAGATCTCGGCGCTGTCCGATCACGAAACCGCTGTCGTCGATCTCGCCGGGGCGGTGGTCGTTCCGGGGTTCATCGAGACGCACCTGCATCCGATGATGTGGGGCTTGATGCTCAGTGGGGTCGACGCAACGACGGGTGCGTGCCCCACCATCGAGAAGCTGATCACGGCGTTGGCTGCGCGGGCCGCGATCACACCGGTCGGCGAGCCCATCGAAGCCTGGGGCTTCGACGACAGCCTCGTGGCGGACGATCGTGGCCTGACCGCAGCTGATCTCGACAAGGCTTCCACCGACCATCCGATTCTGGTGCGGCACTTGTCTGCTCACGGGATCTATGTCAACTCGGTCGCATTGGAGAAGGCCGGGATCGATGCCACCACGGTTGACCCGGAGGGCGGTGTCATCATTCGGGACAGCGACGGTGTACCCACCGGTGAGCTGTGTGAGATTCCGGCAATGTCTCTGGTACACGGCCTGGTTCCGGAAATGAATCCGGATGCATCCAAGACTGCGATGCTGCGGGCGCAGGAAGTCATGGCGTCGGTGGGCGTGACGAGTTTCCACGACATGTACGTCACGGCCGAGATGTACGAGGCGTACCGGCAACTCGACGCCGATGGTGAACTGCGTCTGCGTGCGCGCCTCTATCTCGGCCACGGGGTGCACGATCAGTTGGGTGAACTCGCCGATTCGAGCGACCGAATCCGTGTGGGTGGCGTCAAACTCATTTCGGACGGGTCGATTCAGTTGCACACTGCTGCTCTGAGCGAGCCTTACCACGATCTGGATGGATGTCACTGCGGCGGAATGGCAATCCCGGCAGGTGCACTCGGGTCACTCGTCGAGGAGCATCACGTTGCCGGCCGGCAGGTTGCTATCCATACCAACGGTGATCAGGCCATCGATTTTGCATTGGACGCAATTGCCGCGGCTCGGGCAGCGCACCCGGACGTCGAAGTCTCGCATCGACTCGAGCACGTTCAGACCTTGCGGGAAGATCAGATCGCGCGAATGGTCGAACTCGGGGTGGTGGCGTCGATCTTCGTGAACCACGTCTACTACTGGGGCGACCGGCACCGCGATCGTTTTCTCGGACCGGGTCGCGGCGAACGGATCAGCCCCGTGGCGTCGGTGGTGGCGGCCGGGCTTGCCTACGCGCTGCATTGCGACTGCCCAGTCACTCCGGTGAACCCGCTCTTCACCATGAACACTGCCGTACATCGAGTGACGCGAGAAGGTCATGTTCTGGGTGCAGATCAACGGGTTTCCGCATCCGATGCGTTGGCCGGCTACACGAGTGCTGCCGCTCGTCTCACCGGTGAGTCATCGGACAAAGGTCGGATAGCGGTGGGACTTTTGGCGGATTTTGTTGTGCTCGACGGAGATCCGTTGCACAGCGCTTCGGCGGACTTGAATGAACTGGCGATCCTGCGCACGGTTGTCGGCGGTGAGACCGTCTTCGAGGTGTAGTCGCACACGTTGTTTTACTTTGCGTTTGGGTGCCGATAGTCAACTCCTTACTGGCGTCGGTGACTGTCGGTGTACGTAGGCCGGGAAGCGAATGTGCTTCCCGGCCTGTTGCTTTGGGCGCAGTGAAGCGTCCGCGATTCGATGGTTTCGACAAAGATATTGGTGGAGTATCGATTTCGGTGCGCACGCGAGTTGCCGCGGTCGGCTGATCCGAACGGGTGCAGCGATCGGTGACGTCTTTCGTCGGCCGCGCTCGCAAAATGAATGTGACGGCTCATCGAAGGGGCTCGTTCCCTCTGTTTGCTCGAGGGTCGCTGTTGTCTGCAGCTAAGTGTGTGAAATCTTCGCGGGCACACCAAGGTCATGTAGAACGTGTTCTCGTTGGGATTGGAACGAATCGCCCGTTCGATAACAGATCGTTTTCGGAGAACTAGTTATGATGCACAGCTAACTATTTCCAATGACACTGGTCAGGGTGCAAAATTCGCTCGTGACGGATGTCGAAATTGCTCCTGAACGTTTGACCAGTAAAACCGCCACAAAAGCTGATACGTGTGATAAAAATTGATCCGAAGTGGAACAGTAGCTATGCATGAGCGAGGGCATGCACAGCATTTCGGTTCGACTCGCAAGCCTTCTGCAACATGTTTGGCACTTTTGATGTTCGGCATTTTCGACGTTCGGCACCGATGGCGGATGTACCTGGATCCGTTGTCTCTTCACCTCCATACCCGGCAACGGGACAGATGAAATGAGTCTTCACATGCCTCGATTTTTCCCGGTCGGGGACGGACACGAATCCCGTCTCCCTCGGCGCGCCACTGCTGTGTTGGCGGCGCTGCCGGCTGCACTGCTTCTCGCGACTTCGGGTGCGCTGCTCGCACCCGGTATCGCCTCGGCCGCCCCGGGCGACGACATCACGGACCAGTGCCTGGAGATGTCCCAGGACGGTGGACCCTGGGTGAAGCCAGCGGCCTTCGATCCCAGTGGAACCGACTACATCCCGATCCCCGGCGACGAGGGCACGCAGTTGGCCTTCAATGTTCGTAATGTCTGCGACCTTCCTGCCACGCTCACTCTTTTCAGTGAGAGCTGGTCCGTCTCGGGCGGCGGCACTGCGACAGTGCGGGGCAAGCTCGACGGCCAGGTCGGCCAGCAGTTCGTCATCGGGCCGAATGCGGATTCGTCGACTCGGATCGAGCTGGTGAAAACGCCTCTCGCGCAGAACGTCAACGTGATGGCCGGTTTCATGATCGGCATCCCGGCCGGCGAAGTTGTGCAGGGATACGAGATCAACCCCGGCTGGGGTCTCGTTCTCGTGGAGGGCGAGCCCGCCGTGGCCGCTCCCAGTGCACCGACCGGTTTGACTCTGGGTTCGGCCGAGGTTGAGGCGGGCACACCCGTCAAGGTCTCCGGCAACGCAGAGCCGAACAGTACCGTCACCGTGACCGGAGGCGGCGCCACCTGCACCGCCACCGCGGATACGAGTGGGAACTTCAGCTGCAATCTGACGATCACCACGCCCGGCAGTCATCCGATCACCGCCACTGCGACAAATGCGGGTGGGACCAGCCCCGCCTCTACGGCGGTCACAGTGAAGGTGACGGCGAAAACCACCGATCCAGGTGGCAGCAGCAGCGGTTCGCTCGGAAGTAGCACCGGTTCGCTCGGAAGTCTCGACCTGTTCGGCAGCCTCGGGGGATAGCCCTCCGGCCCACGCGACCACCTAGACCTCGCGATGCGCGGGGCGATCTCGAAACTATCCGCGCATCGCCAGCCTTCTCGGCCACCGAATTCATTCGGCGGCTTCGATTCCCATGCCCCTTCCAGGGCTGTTTCACCGGAGTGCACATCCGCACGGCCCGGGCTCAACCAAGCGCGTCGGATGTCCCGCCGCGAACTGCACAGGAGGAATACCAGATGAACAAGACCACAAAGGGTGCCATCGCCGCTGGTGCGGCTGCCGTTCTGCTCGCAGGCGGTGCCGGCACCATGGCCGCGTGGAACGCGTCGACCGGCGCTGGCGGAAGCCAGACCGTCGGCGCGGGCTCGATGACGATCAGCGAAGCGGCGGGCTCCGGTGTGTGGAAGCTCGGCGGGAATGCATTCAACCCGACCACCGACAAAGTCGTCCCCGGTGACGTCCTCACCTACACCGCGACGTACAACTACAACCTCGTCGGCACCAACCTCAAGGCGACGCTCACACCGACCGTCGGCGGTATCTCCGGGGCTCTCGCGAGCAAGCTGGAGGTCGCGACTGCCGGTGGGCAGAACGCGACCGTCACTGCGGGCAGCGGCACTCGGGCTATCACCACCACGATCACGTTCAAGCCGGACACCACCAACACGGACGGTGCGGGCGAGGCAGCCACGCTGTCCGGAGCCTCGGTCACCCTCGAGCAGACGCTCACCCCGTAATTCGAGACCAGAAGAAGGTCAC
Organism: Rhodococcus sp. NPDC057135; assembly: GCF_042670865.1. NCBI lineage: Bacteria > Bacillati > Actinomycetota > Actinomycetes > Mycobacteriales > Nocardiaceae > Rhodococcus > Rhodococcus sp. NPDC057135. The sequence continues at coordinate 169,312 of NZ_JBHUUU010000004.1, read as the reverse complement.
GTGAAGACCCAATACAAATGGGCGATCGCAGCGTCGTCGGTTCTGCTCATCGGGTTCGTCTCGGTGCAGCAGACCGGCGCGCTGTGGCGCGATACCGCAGAATCGACCGGCGGCACTATCCAGGCAGGCATGCTCGATATCTCTGCCGGCGGTGAAGGGGTCAAGCAGTTCAACCTCGATGGGTTCAAGTTGGACAACAAGGGCCCGGGCGACAGCATTCAGATGCCTCTGCCGGTGATCAACTCCGGCAACGTGCAGATGAACTACGTGCTTTCCGATGTTGTGCTCAACGGCGCGACCCCACCGCCGCTGAGCCTGCGCGTGGCCAAGGTAGCCAACGAGGCGGCCTGCACCGCCACTGGCGACGTGGGCACTGAGCTCTACAACGGTGCCATGGACGGCGCGGCCTTTTCCGAACAGCTGGTTCCGGCCGGGCAGATGCAGGTGTTGTGCCTGCGGGCCACGCTGGGCCAGGGCGCAGCAGCGAGCCAACAGTCCAACGCGACATTCACTTTCGATGCAAGCTCAGTGAGCCAGTCATGACCGTCACCGCGAGAAGCCGTCGCGCGGGCGAACGTGCCGAGTATCGACCCCGGCACAGCGCACACGTGGAAACATCTGAGCGGCAACATGATCCCGAACAAGACGCAAACGAGAAGACCACCCTCTGGTGGTGGACTCGCACCATCGTCTCGTGGGTACTGCTGCTGCTGATGGTCGGCGTTCTCGCGGTGATGGTTGTTATCCCTCGGCTCACCGGCTCCACTGCGTACACGGTGCTCACCGGTTCGATGGAACCGACCATGCCCCCTGGCACGCTCATCGTGGTCAAGCCGACACCCAACGAGGATCTGACCACCGGGGACGTGATCACGTTCCAGCCCGTCTCCGGCGATCCAGCGGTGGTCACCCACCGCATCGAAGGCATCTACTACACGGGGGAAGGGGAGCGCCGCATCCACACTCGAGGCGACAACAACCCCGTCGCCGACTCGTGGTCGCTGGTGCCCGAGCAGATCCGTGGTCGTGTCATCTACTCGGTGCCGTATCTGGGCCGGGTGAACTCGGTGATCAACGGGCAATCGCGTTCGATTCTCACCACGGGCGTGGCTGCGGGCTTGGCTGTATATGCCGTGTGGATGGTCGTCAGCGGTATCCGCGACAAGCGGGGCAAAGCCGATGACGACGAAAGCGGCACCGACTCGACTCCTTCCGGCCCAGAGTTCGGCGCGCCAGTATTGCCCGCCGACCCATCGGCACCAACCTCCGAATCGAAATAGGACAGCAGAATGTCTACAGAACAGAAATCGGGCGGCGACGCGCGTCTCGGGGCGCGGATGCGAAGCCGTCTGGGCGAGACCGGTTGGATACGAACCCGGGCCGTGCTCTCACTGGGCATGGTCCTGGGCCTCGGAGCGGTCGGCACGATGGCGGCGTGGTCCGACAGCGCTACCGCGACCACAGGTATGTTCAGCACCTCGTCGGTCCAGTTGAAAGTCGACAATCAGCGGCCTGCCCACCAGTTCACCGAACTCAAGCGCAACAGCATGTTGCCAGGCCAGAGCGAGGCCGGGGCGTTGACGGTACAGAACACCGGAACGGCCAACTTTCAGTGGGCGGTATCCGCCGCTGCCACAGGCTCGCCCGCGCTGATCGGCAAGCTCAAGGTGTCCCTCCATCAGACTGGCGCCAATGACGGCAGCACCTGTTCGGGGCCGATCATCGGCACGCAACAGGGCTTCTCCGGCAACCCGACGCTCGTCTCGGGCAGGTCACTCGCAGCTGGTGTGTCGGAGCAGGTGTGCGTAAAGGTCACCGTCGATTCCACCGCGGGTCAGACCGAGCAGTTCAAGATCGCCGACCTCGGCTTCAACTTCACCGCAACGGGGCAGTGATCATCGAGATGGACAGCACCGATGAGGAGGTGACCGTGGGACGCAGTCGTGGCAAGGAAATTGCCTTGAATGTGGCTGCGGTCGCCGGGCTCATCTGCATCATCGCTACTCTCGCGTCCCTGATATTCGGGATCAAGCCGCTGGTGTTTCGCTCGGGTTCGATGGAACCGGCGATCTCCACCGGTGCGCTGGCGCTGGCGAAGACCGTGCCTGCAACTGAACTCTCAGTCGGCGACGTGATCAGCGTCGACAACGACCAAGGCGTGCGCATCACCCACCGCGTGGTCGAACTCGAACCGGCCGGCGCGGACACCGTGCTCGCCACGCTCAAGGGCGATGCCAACAATGTGGCTGATCGACTGCCCTACACCATTACCGAGGCAGACCGCGTGTTCATCAGCGTCGGTGGGCTCGGTTACGTCGTTGCTTGGCTTTCCAGCCCGCTCGCAACTTTCCTCGGCGGCGGATTGGTAGGCGCGGTGCTGGTCATCGCATTTGGACGAACTAAAGACCGGCGTCTGGAGAATGCCCGCGCCGCCACTACAAATGACGCCCGCGTCGATGCTGACGAAACCTGCGGGGAGCTTCAGGAGGCTCATAATGATTGAAATGCGACGGGCTAGCACCCGCATGAAGTCGCTGCGGTCGTTGATCGCCGTCGGCGGCGCTGCTGCAATGGCTTTCGGTCTGGCTCAGGCCACTGGGACGTTGGCCAATCCAACTGATGTGGTCAATTCGACTGGCGCACAGGTGGCGACGGGCAACTTCTATCCGACGCCGCTGACCGCAAGTATCGGGTGCTCGACCTCGGGTTCTGTCACGAGCCAACGTGGAAACCCTTATTGGAGCGCTGTACCCGGGGCAACGGGTTACAAGGTCGAACTGATGAACAGAAGTAACAACACCGTCAAGGACACAAGGACCTTCACCGCTACGCAACTTCAGTGGTCGAGCGTATCTGACTCGGATCGCTCGGGACTTTACATCAGGGTCTACACCATAAATGGCCCGATGACCTCGTCGGGATATACAACCGGCGCCGGCATGTCTTTCAAAGACTGGGTTAGTGGTCGCACCGCGTGCGAGGGTAGTTCGAGCACAAGCAAGCCAAACCAGGCTTGGGAGAACGTCTCCACCTGGGATCCGAGCACCCCGGCGCCGAATGGGGGGAACCCCCTGAGCAGGATGCAGGCCGAAGCGATGGTTGCGACCGAGCCGGATGCTGTCGAGTCGGAATCGACCACCTCACAAGCTCCGTCGACGAGCGAGACCGCCTCTCCGACAACGCCTACCGAGCCGACCAGCACAACCGAGGCCCCGACCACCACGACGACACCGAACACGACAACCCCGGCACCGACTACGCCGGGAACCACGTCGCCGGAGACTTCTCCGACGGAGGACCCGAAGCCGGTGTTTACTGACACAGTCGAGAATGGTGGTCTCACCGGAGGCTGGACCGCGGGTGGAAACAAGGTTGCGGTCGTCGACGCCGACGGCAACGAACTCGCAAGCGGCCGTGTCGAATCGGGTTCCACCCTGCACTGGTACAACGGCCAGTTGTGGATTGTGGGGGCAACCGAGGTCTTCCGCATCATGGAGTCGCCGCAGGACGGCACGTGGAAGTTCTACAAGGACAGCGGGCAGAACATGCCTGACTTCGGGTAGCGGCTAATCACTCGACCTCTCGACTGTGCCCCCGGGTCTCCGGACCCGGGGGCACGGCCAACAGTTTGTTGATCGGTGCGAGATCGAAATAGTCGCGCCAGGCCACAATTTTCGAGTCCGCGATCTCGAAGATTCCCATGACCGGCAGGACTACGTGTTTGTCGCCGAGGTCGAAACGATCGGTCCGTTCGTTGAGTACGGTCGCACCGTTGGCGGACTGGTGATGAATCGTGAATTCGATCCCACCGAAGGTCGAGATGAAGCCTTCCAGGAAAGTCAGGATTTCGGTGCGCCCGACGATCGGCGCCATCGGAATATTGTGGTAGACAGCATCTTCACTGAAGTACGACGCGATTGTCTCGGCACTACCGAGCTTCCACTCGGCGCAGAAGGCGGTGACCAGTTCTTCGGGGCTCATGGTGTGACCTCTCGACAGGGTGAGACGTTCAGGTGCAAACTTTGATGGCGGCGCACGAACATGCTCGGGACCCAACGTGGTGGGGATTCGGAATCGATTGTGACGTGCGAACTGTTTTCGAGAAGGACTGCGATCGAGGTCTTTGCTTCCAGACGAGCCAGCGCGGCCCCGACACAGAAATGTGCTCCTTTGCCGAAGGCGAAATGCGCTCGGGGATTGACCCTGTCGAGGTTCATGGCCTGTGGTTCGGTGAATGACTCAGGATCGCGGTTCGCCGAGCCCCACAGCAGTATGAGATGACTGCCGGCAGGTAGCGGCACGCCGCCGAGTGTTGTGTCCGCGTTGACATGTCGGTGATGTCCGCGAAAGGGGGACTCGAGCCTGAGCGTTTCTTCCAGGAACGCGCCCACGAGTAGAGGGTCCTCGCGTAGTTGCGCCTGTATCGCGGGGCGCTCGGCGAGTAACCGTGCAGAGTTGGCGATCAGCCCGGCGGTCGATTCGCCACCCGCGCCGACGAGTTGCACCAGCATCAGCACGGCCACGTCTTCGCTGAGTTCGCCTGCGTCACAGCAACGAACGAGATCGCCGAGTAGATCATCGACCGGGTGAGTCCGTGCCTCGCGAAACTTGCCGTAAAGATATCCGGTGAGTTCGGCAGCGGAGGTGACGACGTCTGTCAACCGCTCCGCCGTCACGACACCACTGAGAAGTTCGGTGCTGTCGTACGACCACGTCAGCAATTGGGGGACGTCGAGTGCCGGCAGGCCGATCAGTGTGGCAACCATCTGTAGCGGCAGCGTGTCCGCTACCGACGCGACCCATTCGATACGTCGACCGTCGAAGCCGTTGTCCCACAACTGCTGCGTGTACTCGAGCATCGTCGGCTCGAGTGCTCGGATACGTTTGGCGACCAGCGTCGGTAAGACAAGTTTGCGCTGGTGCTGATGGTCGGGTTCATCGGCAGTGGCGAGAACGTGAACAGCTTGCCCGCCTCCGTTCATGTCGAATGTCACGGCCGAACCGCCTGGTGTACGAACCAGTACTCCCGTGAGGTTGGAGGAGAAGTCCTCGGTACGGGAGACGGCTTCGGTGACCAATTCCCACGTCGACACCAGATAGAAGTCGGTATCGGGTATTCGGTACACGGGGTGCTCGCGCCGGAGTACCTCGTAGAGCGGGTAAGGGTCGTCGATGTTCGACGGGAGGAAGGGGTTGATGTCGAGCGTCGATGGTGTCACGAAGGGAAGATTTCACGGCTAGGAAGGAGAAGTCAACAGGTGGAAAGTGCTTCTGAACTGGCATTTTGAGAAAATCTCACGCCCTTTGAGCCGTCCGTTCTTCTCCCAGGTCAGAGGCTCACTGCCTTCCCCATCGCAGAGATTTCTGATTGAATCTGTCTCAACGTGAGACGAGGTGACGGAGAGTGACCGGTGCGAACGAGCGGCGTACCGCCGACTGGTTGGCCGGCGGTGACCGCAGTGAACTCGCTACCGAGCGCATCTTCGCGGCTGCGGCAGAGCTGATTCGAGAACAGGGATTCGATCGGTTCAATGCCGACGACGTCGCTGCCCGCGCAGGCTGTTCGAGGGCAACGCTCTACCGCTACGTGGGTGGCAAGTCCGCGATCCGCGAGGGGTTGTTGTCACGAGGCGCGGCATCCGTGGCGAGCCAGGTTGCGACTGCCGTCGCATCGCTGCGCGGCGACGAGCGGATCGTAGAGTCGATCCTCGTCGCCGTCGACGCGATCAGATCCGACGCCGCCATGAGCCACGGGCTTGCGGCGGCGCGGGCCAACGGAATTGACGAGTATCTCGTGTCCTCGCCGTTGCTGCCGCGTACTGCGCTGGAACTTGCAGGATTGGATCCTGAAGGTCAAGAGTCGCAGTGGGTGGTTCGGATCGTGTTGATGTTGTTGGCATGGCCTCTCGCAGACGGGGCCGCCGAACGACGGATGGTCGAGTCGTTCGTCAGCTCCTGAGGCTCCCGCGTCAGCGAGTGCCCACGGGCCTGTCGCCGACGATCGAGATTCGATCCATCACTCTGCGAGCGGGAAAGTAGTCGCTGGCGGCGTAGTGCTGACAAGTTCGGTTGTCCCAGAACGCAATCGTATTTTTGCGCCACTTGAGTCGTACTTGGAATTCGGGGCGATGCACGTGCCGGTAGAGCAGGGTGAGTAGCTCGTTGGACTCGGCTTCGGACACCCCGACGATTCTCTGGGTGAAGCTGAGATTGACGAAGAGCACCTTCCTTCCGGTCTCGGGGATCACCCGCACCACGGGATGTCGAACCGCAGGGAACTGTGGGCGCAACTTCGCCACTGTCGACGGATCCATGTGCTTGCCGAACGAATTGATCCAATCGTGCTCGGCAACAAGGTGATCGATGCGTTCTTTGATGCGCTCCGGGAGTAGTTCGTATGCCGCTCCGGTATCGGCCCACAAGGTATCGCCGCCGACTGGCGGAACCTCGACTGCACGCAAGACCGCTGCGAACGAGGGGAATTCGTGCCAGCTGACGTCGTTGTGCCAGTTGTTCTCCACACCGCCGGTCATCGCATCTTTGGCGAGAGTGACGATGTCGGCCTCGCTCTGGCCTGGTTGGGTGTACTTGAAAAACGGGTGCTGCTCCAGTGAGCCCCATCGGCTCGCGAAATCTCGGTGTTCGCTGCGGTCGATGGTTTGATCGCGGAAGAAGAGTACTTTCCATTCGAGTAGTGCTCGGCGAAGTTCCGACATCGTCTCGTCCGAGAGTTGGCCGCTCAGGCTGATTCCCGAGATTTCCGCACCGATGGTAGGCGTCGTCGGAGTGAGTGTGAAACGCGTGTACGGCAATACGTCGAATCCCTCGGCGGTGCGTGAGGCCACGAGTGGCCCGTAAGCAGCGAGTGGATCGGTTGCTACCGGGTAGATCTGTCCGCTCACGAATGCCGTCATGTCCGTCGTCCTTACTCGTTCGGGTGGGGGTCTTCCGCTACGGTAAGGCTCAATCCTTAACTGTGTCAAGGGTCAGCAAGACGCTTGGTTGCGTTATTGCAAATTAACTTTATGATCTGAATCAGATGGTCTACGGAAGATTCACGTGATCTGAGTACTGATCGACTGAACACTAAACCTGAGGAGTGGGCGAGCATGGAAGCATGTGTCGAGTACACGGAACTATTCATCGGCGGAGAATGGGTGACACCGTCCGGTAGCGGCGTCATCGAGGTGATATCCCCGCATACGGAGAGCGTGATCGGTTCGGTCCCAGCCGCGTCGACGGCAGATGTCGACCGCGCAGTGGAGATCGCGAGGGCGGCATTCGATTCCGGGGTGTGGGCGCAGACGCCCCTCGCTGACCGCATTGCGGTGGTCACTCGCATCAAGGACGCGATCCTCGCCAGGAGTGAGGAATTCGCAACGCTGATCTCGCGGCAGAACGGTGCTCCGGCCAGTTCGGCGATGCGCACGCAGGTGTTGGGAGCCGTTGCAGCATACGGCACGGCGTGCGCCGTTGCGGCGCAGTTTCCGTTCGAAGAGTCGCGTGCGGGCGTCGGTGGCCCGATGTTGATCCGTCACGAACCGGTGGGTGTCGTGGCAGCAATCGTTCCGTGGAACGTGCCGCAGTTGGTGATCGCTGCGAAACTTGCTCCGGCACTTCTGAGCGGATGTGCGGTGATCTTGAAACCGGCTCCGGAGACGCCGCTCGATTCGAACTTGCTGGCCGAAATCTGTTCACAGGCAGGACTTCCGAAGGGAGTGCTCAGTGTCTTGCCTGCCGACCGGGACGTGAGCGCACATTTGGTGTCCCACCCCGGAATCGACAAGGTGGCCTTCACCGGGTCGGTGGCAGCAGGTAAGGCGATCATGGCTGCTGCAGCCGCGAATCTCACACGAGTGACCCTCGAACTCGGTGGCAAGTCGGCTGCGATAGTTCTCGAAGACGCAGATATCGATCAGGCGCTGCCCAACATCCTGGCGGGATCCTTTGCCAACAGTGGTCAAGCTTGCGTCGCGTTGACGCGTATTCTGTTGCCGGTCAGTAGGTATGACGAGATTGCGGAGAAGTTTGCGGCTGCGGTCGCGGTGATGAAAGTTGGCGATCCGACCGATCCGGCGACTGTGATCGGTCCGATGACCAGTGCGGCCCAGCAGCGACGAGTGCTCGACTACGTCGGAATCGGTGAGGCAGAAGGCGCGAAGATCTTGACGGGAGGGTCTGTTCCGGAGGGGCTTTCGACGGGTTGGTACGTCGAACCCACGGTCTTCGGTCACGTCGACAACTCCATGCGGATTGCTCGTGAGGAAATCTTCGGACCGGTCGTCTGCCTGATTCCGTTCGAAGACGAAGCCCATGCCGTCGCGATTGCCAACGATTCCGATCTCGGGCTCTCCGGAGCGGTCTGGACCGCGGACACTGCACACGGCGTCGAGGTGGCACGGCAGATCCGGACGGGGACCTTCTCGGTGAACTGCCAACGATTCGACGTCGTTGGTCCCTTCGGCGGTTACAAGAATTCCGGGCTTGGGCGCGAATTCGGTCCTGAAGGTCTGGCGGCGTACCTCGAAGCCAAGAGCATCTTCCTTCCCGCCTGACCCGGCGAAAGTCAGAAAAGGTTCAGCCCCACTTCGATATTCGAGGTGGGGCCGAATCAGCTTGTGTCAAATGCCAATGTCCTTGGCTTGTGTCAAATGCCAATGTCCTTGGCGATAATCGTCTTCATCACTTCACTCGAACCCGCATAGATTCGGTTGACCCGTGTGTCCGCATACAGACGAGAGATCGGGTACTCACGCATGTAGCCGTATCCGCCGTGTAGTTGCAGGCACTTGTCGATGACGCGGCCGGCCATCTCAGTGCAGAAGAGCTTGATCCTCGCGGCGTCCGCGACGGTCAGCTCACGGATCTCGTCCAGATCGAGTGCTCGGTCGACCGCAGCTTGCGCGGCCGCGACTTCTGCCGAGCATTCTGCCAAGACGAATTTCGTGTTCTGGAACTGAGCCACGGGGGTGCCGAAGACCTCGCGCTCCTTGACGTATTCGGTCGTGAACTCGATTGCTGCGCTGGCATTCGCGTAAGACCCCACGGCGGCGCCGAGCCGTTCCCGGACGAGATTTCGGGTGAGGTAGCCGAAAGCGGCACCCTCCTCACCGAGGAGGTTCTCGATCGGCACGCGGACGTCGGTGAACGAGAGTTCTGCGGTGTCCTGCGCTCGCAACCCCAACTTCTCGAGCTTGCGACCGACGCTGAAGCCTTCCGACGTGGTGTCGACGCAGAGAATCGACAGACCGGCGCGGCGATTCACTTCGCTCGGCGGACTGGTGCGGGCGACCACGAGAATCAAGTCGGCTTGTACTCCGCCGGTGATGAACGTCTTGGATCCGTTGACGACGTAGTGGCTGCCGTCGGCGGACAGGCGGGCCGTTGTTTTGATCCCGGCAAGGTCGGAGCCGGCGCCAGGCTCGGTCATCGCGATGGCGGTCATCAGTTCGCCGGAGAGGAAACCGGGAAGCCATCGCGCTTTCTGTTCGTCGTTGCCGTACTCCACCAGATAAGGCAGGACCAGGCACGTATGGACGACGTCGGCGCCGAACGTGACCCCTGCCCGTGCGGTCTCCTCGCGGATCACGGCCTGATACTTGAAGCTCGTCTCGCCGCCGCCGCCATACTCCTCGGGCAGTTCGATTCCGAATATTCCGAGGTCACCCAACTGTCGATACAGTGATCGAGGAACCATGCCGGCTTCCTCCCATTCTGGAAAGTGTGGGACGACCTCACGGGCGATGAACGTCCGAATCATGTGACGGAACGTATCGTGATCGCTGTTGTAGACGGTTCGTTGCACGCGATTCTCCTTGGGGTCGGTACCCTGAAGTCAGGTGTCCGGTTCTGCGGCGAGGTAAGGTTCTCTAACCAGATGTTGAGAGAAAATTGCGGAATGAGCTGTTGTTTTCCAGCAATAAGTGAATAATAACTCATAGATGTGTGTTTGACGATGCAGCCGAGGTTGTTCGAATTTTGGTTGTCGCGAAGGAGAGAGTCACGATGGTCGTACGTCGGCCCCACGACCGTAAGCAGCAGATTCTTGCTGCTGCAGGCGAGCTTTTTCGTGAGCACGGGTATCACAACGTGTCCGTTGCGCAGGTGGCTGCGGCAGTCGGAATCACGGCGCCGGCCCTCTATCGGCACTTCAAGAACAAGCCGGATCTGCTTTACGCCGCGGTCAACGCAGGCATCGAATCGCTCTACGATCGAGTCGCCGGGTCCGAGGATCTGAAATCGCTGATCGCCGAGCTTGCGGCGTCGGTATCTCGTCGTCGAGGGCTCTCGCTCCTGTGGCAACGCGAAGCTCGCTACCTACCTGACGAGCAACGGGAGGAAATGCGCGCGACGCTCAAGAGCGCTGCCGCACGCGATGCTGCGCTGATCCGAACGGAACGTCCCGAGCTCGACGAGGAAGACAGCTATCTGCTCGCCTGGGCTCTCATTGCCGTCTTCAACAGCGTGTCCTCGCATCGGGTGTCCCTGCCGAGACGTCAGATGGAACTGCTGCTGGCAGAGTTGGCGGAGCGGGCGGTGCATACGGAACTCGGCCACTCCGAGGTGAAGGTGGAGACGCCGACCGGTCACGTTCCGGTGGCGATGCCGAGGCGTGAACTCTTGTTGACCGAAGCCATTCGTTTGTTCGACGAGCGTGGGTATCAGGCGGTCAACACCGAGGATATCGGTGAGGCTGCCGGAACCACGGGCCCCAATGTGTACAACCACTTCGATGCCAAGATCGATCTTCTGATCGCGGCGGTCTCGAGAGGCGGCGAGAGGCGACGGATCGGTGTCGCGCAGGCGCTCGCCGCGGCAACCGGGCCGGAGGACGCGTTGTCCGGATTGCTTGCGGCACATATTGATTTCGCAATCAACGAGCGTCACCTGATCGGGTTGTTGATCAGTGAACTCGACCAATTGCCGGACAAGTTCCGCCGCACGTGTGAACAGAATCAGCGTGAGTACATCGCGTTGTGGGTCAAGATGCTCGACGACGTTCGTCCGGGACTCGAACCCGCGACGGCCAGAATCACCGTCAACGCCGCTCTGACGGTCGTGGAGAACGCCGTGCGTATCGGTCGACTACGTCGTCGTGACGACCTGCCTGAGCGCCTGTTCGAGATCGGCTCCGCCGTCCTGCTGGGCAGTTAGCCGCGCAATCAGCCGGGTGCTGTTGGCGGACAGTCACATTCAAGATGGTATACATTTTTGTATACGTTCTTCTCGAACCTAGTCGATGAATTCAACTGATCGGAGACGTCCATGCGTTTCGACGCAACAGAACTGACGATCGAGGAACTCGATCTTCAGGCAGAAGTACGGGAGTACCTGGACCAGCGGCTCACCCCCGGTAGCTATCCACTCGGACTCGGGATGTCCGGGGCGGTGGATCCGGTGTTCTCGCGAGATCTCGGTAGCCGTGGGTGGCTCGGCATGTCGCTGCCGAAGGAATACGGCGGGGGCGGACGGTCAGCAGTGGATCGATTGGTCGTCGTGGAAGAACTTCTCGCGCGGGGAGCGCCGGTCGGTTATCACTGGATCGGAGACAGACAGTCGGGTCCGAGCATCGCCGCCAACGGCACGGAAGAACAGAAGCGGTACTTCCTTCCCGGCATCGCGAGCGGTGAGTTCTCGTTCTCGATCGGGATGAGTGAGCCCGACTCTGGTTCGGACCTGGCATCGGTACGCACTCGCGCCGAACGTGTCGATGGTGGCTGGAAAGTCAACGGCACCAAGATCTGGACCACCGGCGCCTTCCACGCCACACACATACTCGCCCTGCTTCGAACCTCGGCAGACAAACACAACGGACTCACTCAGCTGATCGTCGATCGCGACAGCGAGGGCCTGACCGTCTCACCCATTCCGTTCATCGACGGAAGCGAGGACTTCTGCGAGGTGTCGTTCCAGGACGTTTTTGTGTCGGACTCGCGTCGCCTCGGAGACGTCGGAGCGGGCTGGGGACAAAACACCGGTGAACTCGCACTCGAGCGAGGTGGCGTCGACCGTTGGATGTCACTGATGCCGGTCCTCGAGAACTGGGCAGCCAACCAAGCGGTGCGGGGCGGTCCCGCTGCCCTCGCCGATCTGGGCTCGATTGCCGCACGCTGCTGGGCTTTTCGCGGGATGTCGCTGTCCATTGCGCGGATGGTCGACGCCGGTCGCTCGCCGGTCACGGAGGCCGCGCTGATCAAGGAGATGGCAACACGCTTCGAACAGGACTGTGTTGCGACCGTCGCGCGGCACCTCGGCCGGGCGCCAGACCTTGCGTCCGACGATCCGTACGAATCACTGCTCGCCCGGGCCGTGCTGGTGGCGCCGTCGTGGTCGATTCGCGGCGGCACCAACGAAATTCTCCGCACCGTGATCGTGAAAGGGTTGAACCGATGAATTCGGGGTCAGAGATCAACGCTCACACATTCGACGCCGATCTCGAAGCGATGGTCGAGCAATTTTTCGCCGAGAAGTCCGGCACCGAGGTGGTAGCGCAGGCCGAGATCGACGGTCTGCCCACCGGTTTATGGGACGCGGCAGTGGAACTGGGGTTGCCGCTGGTCGGTCTTCCCGAATCTGCAGGTGGTTCCGGTGGCTCGCTCCTCGACGCCGTGACTGTGCAGCGCGCTGCCGCGAGGCACGCTGCGCCGTTGCCCCTCGCCGAGACGTACCTTGCCGGCAGACTGGCAGCAGCGGCCGGGCTACCGGTGCCCTCCGGAATCGCAACCGTCGCCCCGAGATCGCAGCGCGACGATGCGCGTCGGACCAGCGACGGCCTGGTATCGGGAACCTTTCACGATGTGCCGTGGGGGAGCGCCGCGTCAGTGCTGGCGGCAGTTCTCGGTGATCGAGTTGTCCTCCTCAACATCTCTGACGCCGAGATCGGTTCCGGGACGGACTTTGCGGGGCAACCGCGTCAGAGCCTGACGTTCTCCGAAGCGCGGACCGTCGAGGGTGACAACCCGGTCGATCCCCGGATACTCGGTAGACTCGGCGCCTTCCTGCGTTCGGCGCAGATGGCGGGAGCCATGGAGGCGGTGTCGACGCTGACCCGGCGCTACGTGTCGGAGCGGGTGCAGTTCGGCAGGCCCATCGCGCAATTCCAAGCCGTCCAGCAGCACATCGTCACCCTCGCTCAGATGGCATCGATGTCCACGCTGGCAGTGGATCGCACTGCGTATGCGCTCACCAGTCGCAACGCCGACTTCGAAGTGTGTGCAACCAAATTGGTGGTTTCGCAAAATGCGCTCGCGAGCGTGCGCGCCGCCCACCAGGCGCACGGTGCAATCGGGATGACTCGCGAATACCGCTTGCAACAACTCACCCGTCGACTGCATGCCTGGCGATCGGAGTTCGGCGACGAAATCGCGCTTGCGACGCAGCTCGGAACGGCCATCGCGGCAACGCCCTCCCTGCCCCGCTTGATCACCGACCCGCAACCGACCTTGGAGCTGAAATCATGACCGACGCCGTGCACGTGGAAATCGACGGACACGTAGGAACCATCGAGTTCTCACGCCCACCCGCCAACTATTTCGATCAGGCACTGTTGCGGCAAATCGCCGATGCGGCAGCCGATCTCGTGAACGGCGGAGATGTTCGAGCGATCGTTCTCGCATCGGCAGGCAAACACTTCTGCGCCGGCGCGAACTTCGGTGAAGGGGGACTGGGGCCCGATCGTGCCGACACGGTACGAGCGATCTACACCGAGGCGTTGCGGTTGTTCGAGATTCCGGTTCCCGTGATTGCGGCAGTGCAGGGATCCGCGGTGGGCGGTGGGCTCGGCCTTGCCTGCGCCGCGGACTTTCGCGTTGCCGGGCCGTCGACACGGTTGCACGCGAACTTCGCTGCGTTGGGGTTCCATCAGGGATTCGGGCTCAGCGTCACCTTGCCCCGAATCGTCTCGGCACAGTCTGCCGCCGATCTGCTGTATACGGCGCGGCGGCTGACCGGCACACAGGCACACGAACTCGGCTTGGTGGACCGTCTGGTTGAGGATGCGAACATTCGGCAGGAGGCGCTCGCGTACGCACACGAAATTGCTTCGAGTGCACCGTTGGCCGTCCGCTCCATGAAGGCGACGTTGCGCGCAGGGCTGCGGGACGAGGTCGCCACTGTGCTCGAGCGGGAGTTGGCGGAGCAGGTTGTTCTGTGGGGGACCGAAGACTGCGTCGCCGGCATCGAGGCCAACCTCGCACGAGTGCAACCGCAGTTCAACGCGAGGTGAGGTCGACGCGACCACTATCGTGTCCACCGTGAAGGAACCAACCGGTGCACAACGCTGCCTGCAACAGATCCGGCAGATGATCGTCTCGGGTGAGCTGCTGCCTGGACAGAAAGTCCACCAAAGCGAGCTTGCCGAGCGATTGAACGTCAGCAGAATTCCGGTCCGCGAGGCACTTTCGACCTTGCAGGCAGAGGGCGTCCTCGAACACAAGTCGAACACCGGGTACACCGTCGCCAGATTCAGTAGTGAAGACCTTTCCGAGCTCTACCTGATGCGGCGTCTGCTCGAAACGGAGATCCTGGCGTCCATAGACCTCGGTAGCGTCGACGTCGCCGAATTGGAACGAATGCAGGAGCGGGTGGACCAGGCCGAACCGAGCGAGGAGGGGCCAGAGTTTCAGGAAGCCAACCGTCAGTTCCACTTTCGCCTGTTCTCCTACTCGCCCCTGCAGCGCGTGCTGCAGGAAGTGGATCGGCTCTGGTACATGTCGGACTTCTACCGTGCCCTGTACATCCACGAACCGTCGTCGCGTCGGCAGGTTTCCGAGGACCACGGCAGGATTCTCCAGGCCGTCCGGGATCTGGATCCCGCCGAACTGATCCGCGCCAGCGACGAACACCGATCTGCTACCGAAGCTCTGGTCGTGAGACGGCTCGGCCGTGGACAACCTCACTGAACGCTGACGAGAGAGCGAACAGCTGCGCGGTATCCGTAGAGCTCTCGGATACCGCGCAGGTGTAGTCGTGGGAAGGACGAACGCTCAGGGCGCCAGACTGTCACGAAGCTCGTTCTTACGGATCTTCCCGGTCTGGGTCGACGGCAACTCGTCGAGTACGTAAACCTCACGTATCTTCTGGTACGGAGCAACCTGCGTGGCAACGTGATCCACGATCTCGGTGGCAATCTGCTCGACGCGATCGACCGACTCCGGGTTGATCACGACGAAGGCCACCGGAATCTCACCTGCCAGTTGGTCGGGGGCACCGACCACAGCCGCCTGCAGTACGTCGGGGTGCGAGCACACCAACTCTTCGAGCGGCTGCGGATAGACGTTGTACCCCTTGTAGATGATCAAGTCCTTGGAGCGCCCACCGATGAACAGGTTGCCCTGCTCGTCACGCCAACCCATGTCCCCGGTATGAAGCCAACCGTCGATGAACTGACCGGCGCTGAGTTCTGGTTCGTCGTGATATCCGCCGGCGATCTGCGGACCCCGGGCCCAGATCTGTCCGGTCTCACCCGTCGCCAGTACAGCTTCGGTGACTTCGTCGCGGATCTGAATCTCGGTGTCGGGGAAGGGGAGGCCGACGCTCCCCAACGGGGTGGGGCGTTCTTCGCACGGTGAACCCATCGTCAGACCCATTGTTGCTTCGCTGAGCCCGTAGCCTTCGGTGACGAGTGCGTTCGGAAAGACCTCTCGCAGTGTACGGATCGCCGTCGTGTCGAGTGGGGCTGCTCCGGATCCGAGAATCCGAACAGAACCCAGATCGTGCCCACGCAGGGTTCGTGCGCGTAGCAACGCGTAGTACATGGTGGGAGACCCGCCGATGTACGTCACCTGATATTTGTCGACGTCGGCGAGAAATCGATCCGGATCGAAGCGCGTCCCGAGTACCACCGTGCCACCGAGCAAGGTGGTGAAGTTGTGACTGACCAGACCGAGGCCGTGGAACAGCGGCGCGATCGAGATCGACGCGCCCTCACCCGGAACGATGGAGTAACGCGTCACTGCGCCGTCGATCGGCCGAACGAGAAGTGCCCCGTCGACGAGTTCGGTTCGATGCCCGGAGCGCCAACAGGCGGATTGGAGCACGTTGGCCACGAGATTCCGGTGCAGTACTCGTACGGCCTTGGACTTTCCGGTTGTGCCGCCGGTCAATTGCAGGTGAGCAACAAGTTCGGGATCCACCCGGTAATCGGCCAGTGGTTTCGACGAGGCGAGGTCCGTGATGGAGGAGAGACCTTCGCAATGGCCGGACTGCGCGCCGGCTCCCGGAACCAGTACCAGGATGCGAGGCGGAGCGGACAGTGCGTTGACCTCGATTGCCGTTGCAGCACAAGATGGATGGGTGAATACGACCTTGGCGTCGACGTCGTCGAGTTGGCGCTTCAATTCGGCCACGGGCTGCGCCGGATTTATCGGAGCCACTGCTGCTCCGGCGCACAGTGCGCCGTAGTACGCGACGATGAACCAGATCGAGTTCGGCATGTGCAGTCCCACGGCGTCACCCGGCTGGACACCGCGCTCCCGCAGACCCTGCGCTACGCGCAGCGCTCGATCATGCAATTGCGAGTAGGTCAGTGACGTGTCGCCGTCGACGAGCGCGAGGCGGTCCGGGTACGAGCGGGCCGCACCCGCCAGGATCGCATCGGCACCACAGTCGGGATATTCCAAGCTTCGGGGTACTCCGAGTGGCCAACTCGAACTCATGTCAGGGCTCTGGATCGCTGTAGCTGTCATCTCAGATCAGCTCGAGAATCGTGGCATTGGCCATTCCGCCGCCTTCGCACATGGACTGCAACCCGTAGCGGATGCCGTTCTCTCGCATGTGATGTACCAGAGTGGTCATCAGACGTGCGCCGGAACCGCCGATCGGATGACCCAGTGCCATCGCGCCACCGTTTGGGTTCATGCGTTCGTAGTCGGCGCCGGTCTCACGGAGCCACGCGAGCGACACCGAGGCAAAAGCCTCGTTGATCTCGAACGCGCCGATGTCACCGATCGAGAGACCGGACTTTGCAAGAGCTTTCGCCGTAGCCGGAATCGGACCCTCGAGCATGGTGACCGGATCCGTACCGGTGACCACCGCGGTGTGAATACGCGCGATGGGTGTCCAACCTTGGGACTTCGCGAACTCGCTGGTGGTCACGAGCAGCGCGCCCGAACCGTCGGAGATCTGCGACGAATTACCGGCGGTGATCGAACCATTTTCGGAGAAAGCAGGTTTGAGCGATCCAAGCTTTTCGAGGGTGCCACCGCGGCGCACACCCTCGTCCTTCTCGAAGACACTGCTGCGGCCGTCGGCATCGGTCACTGTCACAGCAGTGATCTGATCCTTGAAGCGACCTTCGTCGACGGCCGCGGCAGCGCGCTCGTGCGAATCCAGCGCATGCTGATCCAGTTCAGCTCGCGAGATGCCGTACTTTTCGGCAATCATCTGGGCGCCCATGCCCTGGTTGAATCGAATACCGTTGTAGCGCTCCCAGACTAGCGGCCCGTGCGGCTCACCGAAACGTGCGTCCGCACGCGCGGAGCCCATCGGGACAGCGCTCATCATCTCGACGCCGCCCGCGATTGCGACGTCGTACTGGCCGGAGATCACGCCGGCGGCCGCCTGGTGAACTGCCTGCTGAGACGACCCGCACTGGCGATCGACGGTAACCCCGGGCACATTTTCGGGCCAACCGGCCGCCAGGACCGAAGACCGGGCGATGCAACCGGACTGCATCCCGAGCGTGCCGACGCAGCCCCAGATCACGTCGTCCACGAGCGCCGGATCGAGATCTACTCGATCGGCCAAGGCCTCGAGAACATGTGCAGACAGCGAGACTGCATGCATTCGGGAAAGTGCACCGTTTCGTTTACCGACTGCGGTCCGGACGGCGTCGACGATGACTGCGTCACGCATGGGAACTCCTTCGATCGTTCGTGTGACTGGGAAGATCTGGCTCTGGTCTCTACAGACCCATGTCCTTGGCGATGATCGTCTTCATGACTTCGCTTGTACCGCCGTAGATACGGCTCACACGAGTGTCCGCGTACAGGCGTGCGATCGGGTACTCGAGCATGTAGCCGTAGCCGCCGTGCAATTGCAGGCACTTGTCGATGACACGCGCGGCGACCTCGGTACCGAACAGCTTGATGCGCGCCGCGTCGGCGGCAGTGAGTTCGCCTGAATCGTCGAGTTCGATGCCGCGATCGGCGAGTGCCTGCGCGGCCTCGACCTCGGCAGAGCACTCTGCGAGAACGAACTTGGTGTTCTGGAACGCTGCGACGGGCTTGCCGAACACCTGGCGTTCCTGGACGTAAGCCTTCGCGAACTCGATTGCAGCACGGGCAGATGCCACGCCACGACTACCGATCGAGAGGCGCTCACGCGGCAGGTTCTGCCCCAGGTACGAGAATCCCTTGTCCTGCTCGCCGAGGAGATCGGCAACCGGAACCTTGACGTCGGTGAATGAAAGCTCGCTGGTGTCACTGGCGCGTAGGCCGAGTTTCTCGAGTTTGCGACCGTACTCGAAGCCGGGTGCGTCGGTGGGAACCACCATCAGGCTCAGCCCGAAGCGGCGGTCGTCCTCTGCAGGCGCGGACGTGCGTGCAACCACCACGCACAGTTCGGAATTGACCGCGCCCGTGATGAAAGTCTTCGCTCCGTTGAGGACGTAGTGCGTGCCGTCTGCGGAGAGCTTGGCGGTGGTACGGATGCCGGCCAGATCGGAACCGGTACCGGGTTCGGTCATGGCGATGCACAGCGTCTTCTCACCGGTGGCGATCGACGGGAGCCAACGCTGCTTCTGTTCCTCGTTCGCCAGACGCAAGAGGTACGGCAGGACGATTCCGGTACTGACCGTGTAGTGGCCGAAGCTCACCGCCGCGCGCGAGGTTTCCTCGTCCATGACCGCCTGGAACTTGTAGCTGATCGTGCCGGTTCCGCCGTACTCCTCGGGGATGTCGAAACCCATGACACCGAGATCGCCGAGCTTGTCGAACAACTCACGTGGCACACGGTTGTCACGCTCCCAGTCTGCGTAGAACGGCGTGACCTCCTTCGCGATGAACGTACGGATCGTTTCACGGAAATCCTCGTGCTCTTGGGTGAAGAGGTTGCGCTTCATCTCGTCCTGCTTTCTCGTGGAGGGTTAGTTGACCGCGACGACTGCGGAACCGCGCAAAGTCACGGTGCCGTCGGGCAGCGTCATGGTGAGATCGAGGTGACCGAGGCCGTCTTCGACCTTGACGACCGTGCCGGTGCACTGCGGCGTCGAGTTCACCGGAGTGATCGCGGAGAACCGGACGGAGAAGGAATGGATGCGCTCCTGCTCGTAGTGATCGGTGAGAAGTCGTCCGAGGTATGCCATGGACAACATGCCGTGGGCGAAGACGTCGGGAATGCCAACTGCCGCACAGGCATCCATGTCGATGTGGACAGGGTTGTGGTCGCCCGAAGCCCCGGCGTACAGAGCAAGTGTGGTGCGAGTGATCTTCGGGACGGTCAGGTCGAGGGAGTCTCCGGTATTCATCTCAGCTCACCTTTTCGTAGAGCGTGACGACTCCGGCACCGCCGAGGCCGAGGTTGTGCTGCAGAGCGAGGGTTGCACCGTCCACCTGACGTGGACCGGCGTCGCCACGAAGCTGCCAAACCAACTCCGTGCATTGGGCGAGGCCGGTGGCACCGAGTGGGTGACCCTTGGACAGAAGGCCGCCGGACGGGTTGACCACCACTCGTCCGCCGTAGGTGTTGTCGCCGCTCAGGATGAACTGCTCGGCGCCGCCCTCTTCGACGAGCCCGAGGGCCTCGTAGCAGAGCACCTCGTTCACCGTGAAGCAGTCGTGAAGCTCGACGACACTGATATCGCGGGGGTCGACGCCCGAGGCCTCGTAGACGTTGCGAGCGGCCGAGGCGGTGACGTCGTAGCCGACTGCCTTGATCATGCTTCCTTCGTCGAAGGTGCTGGGCAGATCGGACGTCATCGACTGCGCCTTGATCGCGACGTCTGTGCGAAGTCCGTTGGCGCGGGCGAAATCTTCGGTGCAGATGATCGCTGCCGCGGCGCCACAGGTTGGTGGGCACGCCTGGTATCGGGTGACCGGGCCGAAGAGTGTCGGCGCAGCCATCACTTCTTCTTCGGTCAGTTGTGTGCGGAACACCGCGTACGGGTTGTCGGCCGAGTGCTTGCGTGCCTTGACCTGAACCTTGGCGAACGTTTCGGCCTTCATGCCGAACTTCTCCATGTATTCGATACCCGCCACACCGAAGTACTGCGCAGCCCGCGGAACTGATGTGTCGATCCCGGCGGCAGCCTCGAGTACCTCGTCGAAGCGACCGAGCGGACGCGGACGATCAGTCCAGGCGCCTTTGAGGGCTCCGGGCTGCATCTGCTCGAAGCCAAGCGCCAGAGCACATTCCACTGCGCCACTCTCGACTGCCTGACGGGCCAGCCAGAGTGCAGTCGAACCGGTGGCGCAGTTGTTGTTGACATTGATCACCGGGATGCCGGTCTCGCCGAGGTTGTACAACGCTCGCTGACCACTCGTGGAATCGCCGTACACATATCCGACATAGGCCTGCTGAACCTTCGAGTACTCGAGGCCCGCGTCCTTCAACGCCGCGGTGGCCGCTCTTGCGCCCATGACGTCGTAGTCGTCACTCTTACCTGGTTTGGTGAACGGGATCATGCCGACCCCGGCTACAAATGCTCTGCGGCTCATAGTTTCTCCGAATGATCGAGGGGTCGGTGTCAGACTCGTCCGCCGTCGACAACCAGGCACTGGCTGTTGACGTAGTCGGATTCCGGTGTGCAGAGCAGGTATACGGCGCCCGCGGCTTCCGCCGGGGTTGCTCCACGGCCGAAGGGGATAGTGGTTGCCATGGCTGCCATGCGGTCGGGATTGACTCCGACACGGATGTCGCGGCCGTCGATCGTGATCTTGGTGTCGGAATCGGCAGTCACCTCGGTCATTCGGGTGACAACGAAGCCGAAGGCGACAGCGTTGACGTTGACCTTGTAACGGCCCCACTCCTTGGCCAGGGTTTTGGTGAGACCGACGACGGCGGCTTTTGCGCTGCCGTAATTGGATTGTCCTGCATTGCCGAAGACACCCGAGGTGGACGAGATGTTGACGACCTTGCGGTGGTAGTCGGTGGGATTGGCTTTGACGAACGGCTGAGCGGCGCGAAGGATTCGGAACGGTGCCTTCAGATTGACGTCGAGGATGGTGTCCCACTGCTCGTCGGTCATCTTCTGGATCACACTGTCCCAGGTGTATCCCGCGTTGTTGACGATGATGTCGAGTCCACCGAACGATTCGACGGCAGTGTCCACGAAGCGTTCGGCAAATCCGTCCTCGGCAACGGAGCCGATGCACGAGACGGCCTGTCCGCCTGCGGCCTTGATGTCATGTTCAGTCTGAGAGGCGGGCTCGGGATCGAGGTCGTTGACCACTACCGAGGCGCCTTCGGAGGCGAGCTTGAGAGCGATTTCGCGGCCGATACCGCGGCCCGAGCCCGAGACGATGGCAACCTTGCCGTCGAGTGTTCCCATGATGCGATCCTTTTCGGTTTCAGCGTGTGGCGGTGACTACGCCGATTTCGGCGAGCACTTCGTCGGTGTGTTGACCGATGACGGGTGCGGGACGCGGGTCATCGGCCGGTGTATCGGAGTAACGCGGAGCTGGATTCGGTTGGATGTGCCCGTCGCCGAACGTGCCGAACGTGGCGCGGAAGGCGTTGTGCGGGTGTGCCACTGCTTCGTCGAAATTCAACACCGGGGAGACGCAGGCGCCCTGCATGTCGAATGCAGAGTCCCATTCGTCGCGGGTACGGGTCGCGAACAATTCGGCAAGTCGGTCAGCCATCGCCGGCCACACATCTCTGTTGTGCTGCTGTGCGAACAGTGGATCCTCGGTCAGGCCGAGCACTCTCATGGTTGCGGCGTAGAACTGTGGCTCAACGCAACCCACAGCCATGAATCCGCCGTCGGCGCAACGATAGTTCCGGTAGAAGGGAGCGCCCCCGTCGAACATGTTGGATGCCCGCTCGTCCACCCAGCGATCACGCGCGAGTAGTCCGTGGATCAAGGCCAACTGGACGGCGGTGCCGTCGGTCATCGCCGCGTCGACCACTTGTCCGCGGCCGTCGATTCGTGCTCGCAGCATGGCGGTCGTGATGCCGAGTGCGAGCAGCATTCCGCCACCGCCCATGTCTCCGACCAGATTGAGCGGAACCGGAGGGACATCCCCGGGGGCTCCCATGGCTCCGAGTGCGCCGGTAAGGGCGATGTAGTTGAGATCGTGGCCGGGTTCTGACGCCAGCGGCCCATCCTGGCCCCACCCGGTCATGCGGCCGTACACGAGCTTCGGGTTCCTGGCCAGGCAGGTGTCCGGGCCGAGCCCCAGACGCTCGGTGACTCCCGGCCGGAAGCCCTCGATGACCGCGTCGGCGGTGTCGATGATCTTCAAGACGGTGTCGACGTCGTGCGGATCCTTGAGGTCCAGGGCTACCGAACGCCGGTTGCGATGCAGCACAGGATGTCCGGACTGGTTTCCGGCCTCGGTGCTACGGTCGATCCGGATCACGTCGGCGCCTTGATCGGCAAGTAGCATTCCGCAGAACGGGCCGGGACCGATACCGCCGAGTTCGACGATGCGAAGGCCCGCGAGCGGACCGCTTGGACTGGCGTCAGTCGTCATGGAAATAGGCATCTTTCGCTGGTAGGGAGACTAGCGCGAGCCGGCATCGACGGTCAGGCACTGTCCGCTGACGTAGTCGGTGTCCTGCGTGCAGAGCACGTACACAGCGCCGGCAGCTTCTGTGGGAGTACCTGGACGACCGAGCGGGTTGGACGTCTTGACTCGTTCCATGACAGCGGCGCTGACACCGGCCTTGATCTTGCGGCCACCGATCTCGACGAACGAATCGTCGCCGGCAACCGCTTCGGTCATGCGAGTCAGGATGAACCCGTAGGCAACCGCGTTGACGTTGACCTTGTAGCGACCCCACTCTTTGGCGAGAGTCTTTGTCAGTCCGACGATTCCGGCCTTTGCAGCTGCGTAGTTGGACTGTCCGGGGTTTCCGTAGAGACCGGCCACCGAGGAGATGTTGACGACCTTGCGGTGGTAGTCGGTGGGGTTGGCCTTGATGTACGGCTGGGCGGCTCGAAGGATGCGGAAAGGCGCCTTCAAATGGACGTCGAGAATGGTGTCCCACTGCTCGTCGGTCATCTTCTGGATGACGGTGTCCCAGGTGTATCCGGCGTTGTTGACGATGATGTCGAGTCCGTCGAACGCATCGATCGCGGTGCCGACAAATCGTTCGGCGAAATCGTCGTCCGTCACGGATCCGACGCAAGCGATTGCGTGTCCGCCGGCGGCCTTGATGTCTTCGACCGTTTCGTGGGCTGGTTCGGGATCGAGGTCGTTGACCACTACGGATGCGCCTTCGGAAGCAAGGCGGAGTGCGATGTCGCGGCCGATTCCGCGGCCGGAACCGGAGACGATGGCGACCTTGCCGTCGAGAGTGCCCATGTTCAATGTCCTTGCAGTCTAGGTTGAATGAGTGTTTTCAAGCTCGGGGATCACGGATGACCGTGGTGGAGCGAAGGGTTGCTATCGCTTCTCCCTCACGTGTCACCTCGGTGGTGCGAACCAGGAACTGCAGTGCACCAGCCTTTTTCGCGTAGCAATCCGTGACCGCAGTGGAGAAATGGAGGGTGTCGCCTGCATAAGCGGTTTGGAGATAGGTGAACTCCTGCTCGCCGTGCAGGATCGTCCGTATGTCGATTCCGAGATCTGCGTAGAACGTGGACGGATTCGGCCGCTCCATGTCGAGGCAGAACAAGAACGTCGGCGGGACGGGAATGTCGCGGTGTCCGGCCTGCTCGGCGGCGTTCCGGTCGGTGTAGATCGGGTCGTCCTGACCGGTGGCGCGCGCGAAGAAGGCGAGCCGTCCGCGCTCGACCTCCACCGAGTGTTCGGGAATTCGGGTGCCGATGACTCCGGCGTCGAGGCTGGTCATGACAAACTCCTCGGAATCTGGGCGAAAGTGTCCGCCAGCTGATGAATGAGTTTCGAATCGCGGTTAGCGCATATTCACTTTGACCGAGATAGGTGCAGTTGTCAAGGAATTTGAAAACTCCCTGCAAGTGATGGTCGGTTCCGCGCCTGGCTCGGAGATTGGCTACTCCGGCGCTGCGACCGATGCACGCAGATCGCGTTTGAGTACCTTGCCGGCACCGTTGACCGGCAACGCGTCGACAAACTGGAAGGTGCGAGGAACTTTGTACCCGGCGATGAGGGTCTTCACATGCGCGCGCAGTGCGTCGGCGTCGACGGTCGATTCCGCTCGAAGAACTACTACGGCATGCACGCGTTCGCCCCACCGGGAATCGGGTAGTCCGATCACAGAGCACGCTGCCACGGATTCGTGTCGAGCCAAGGCGTTTTCGACCTCGGTGGAGTAGACGTTCTCGCCGCCGGTGACGATCATGTCCTTGATGCGATCGACGATGAACAGGTAACCACGCTCGTCGAGGTATCCCGCATCGCCCGTGTGCATCCATCCGTCGCGTAGTACCTCGGCGGTCTCGGTCGGTTTGTTCCAGTATCCGAGCATGATGTGACTGCCGAACGTGGCGATTTCGCCAATCTCTCCCGGAGGCAGTTCCGTTCCGGCCGGATCTACGATCCGGACTTCGCAGTGCGGAAGAATGCGACCGGCGCTCCGGAGCAACTCGCCGCCTTCCAGGTGGTCGGCGGGGCTGAGAACACTGATGTGGGCGGTTTCCGTCATCCCGTAGCCCTGCGCGAAGGCACTGTTGGGGAACATGTGCATGACTTGACCCAGGAGCGTCGGAGAAATGGGGGATGCACCGTATCTCAGGACCCGCACACTGGTCAGATCGTAGGAAGTCTTGTCCTCGTGCGAGATCAACATCTGAAGCATCGTCGGGACCAGGCCGACAGTCGTCGGCCGATGGCGGTCGACTGCTTCGAGAAATACGCCCGGACTGAATCTCGACAGGAAGACCTGAGTCCCGCCCATCAACGACTGCGCCAACCATCCGACTATCCCCGCGATGTGGAACAGAGGGTTGACCGCGAGGTTCACTCCGCCGCTGACGGCGACATTTCCCGCGGCGAGCGTGCCCAAAGCCGAAGTGATCAGAGATTGATGGCTGACCATCACACCCTTCGGCACGCCCGTCGTGCCGCCGGTGTAGAGAAGAAGCGCCAAGGTCTCGCCACCGACGCGTAGATCGGCAACGGGAGTCGATTCCGAGATCACCAGTTCGTAGTCGAGCATTCCTTCGGGAACCTGTCCTTCGCCGCAGTAGATCACGGTTGCCAGACTTGGGCACGATTCGCGAAGTGCGATCGCGATGGAAGCGAAGTTGTCGTCTACCAGTAGGAAGGTCGAGCCGGAATCCTCGAGCGCGTACGTGATTTCCGCTGGGCTCCAACGAGTATTGACGGGACTGGCCACTGCTCCCGACCACCAACAGGCGATCAGCGCCTCGTGGTACCAGTCCGAATTCAATGCCAGAATCGCGACGCGATCGCCGGGTTGCAAACCCATCGCCTGCATTCCACCCGCCAGCTTCGTGATTCGCTCGACCGATTCCCGGCAGCTTCGGACCCGATCTCCGAACACCGTCATCGGGGTTTCCGGGGCCTGCCGCAATGATCGGTGAACGAATTGAGTCAGTTGCATGTGCTTCCTCCAAGGGTCCGGGCGCGTGGCCTGATTCAGATCAGTTCCAGGATCATGGCATTGGCCTGACCGCCAGCCTCGCACATCGCCTGCAATCCGTACCGAATACCGTTGTCGCGCATGTGGTGTACGAGAGTCGTCGTCAAGCGTGCGCCGGAACCGCCGAGGGGATGGCCAAGTGCCATCGCTCCGCCGAGGGGATTGAGCTTGGTGTAGTCGGCTCCGGTCGATTGCAACCAAGCCAGAGTGACCGATGCGAATGCCTCGTTGATCTCGAATGCCCCGATGTCGGACAGTGACAGTCCCGAACGCTCGAGCGCCTTGGCGGTGGCCGGAATGGGGCCGGTAGCCATGGTTATCGGGTCGACGCCTGCCAACGCCACGGTGTGGACTCGGGCGATCGGCTTCCACCCTCTGCGTGCCGCCAACGCGCTACTGGTGACCAGCAGCGCAGCGGCGCCGTCGGAGATCTGTGACGAGTTTGCAGCGGTGATACGTCCGTCGTCCTTGAACGGGGTCGGGAGCGCGCCCAATCGCTCGAGAGTCGACCCGCGCCGGACGCCCTCGTCGGTGTCGACGACGGACACGGTGCCGTCCTCGGACGTCGTCTTGACCGGGCTGATCTGATTCTCGAAGGCGCCCGAGTCGATGGCCGCGGCGGCTCGCTCGTGAGAGTCGAGTGCATGCTGATCCAGTTGGGTTCGGGTCAGCCCGAAGTTCGCGGCGATCATTTCTGCGCCCACACCCTGGTTGAACTCCACTCCGTTGTATCGCTGGCGGACCAGCGGGCCGAACGGCTTGCCGAATTGGGTGGCGCTGCGTGCGGAGCCGATGGGGACGCGGCTCATGCTTTCGACGCCACCGGCGACGGCGATGTCGTAGTGGCCACTGATGATTCCGGCCGCGGCGAAATGCAAGGACTGCTGCGAGGATCCGCATGCTCGGTCCACGGTCACACCGGTGACCGATTCTGGCCAGCCCGCGGCGAGCACGGCGTATCGGCCGACGCCGCCGGCTTGCTCACCGACCTGGCTGACGCAGCCCCACAAGACGTCGTCGACTGTGCTCGGGTCGAGATCGTTGCGTTCGCTCAGGGCGCGAAGGACATGCGCGGACAGGTCGACCGGGTGGACCCCGGACAGCCCTCCGTTCCGCTTTCCGATCGGTGTGCGAACTGCGTCGACGATGACAGCGTCGTTCATGGCGTGCTCCTTCGTTACTGACTTTGAGGTTGGCGTCTTCGTGTGCAATGGGAGTAAGTGAATATGCGCTAACTATTGAATCGATAGTGGCCAGATTCGATACTTGGTGTTCCCTCAAGTTATGACAAATTCACATTATCTGCCGAATTGCTTGCTGGGAAGCTATTTTAGTGGTTGAATTCTGCTCAGTTCACGATGTGATGCCCATCACCGTCTCGGTCATGTCGGGCGTCGATGGCGAAGCCGTGGCGAATCTTCCCTTACCAGTTCAAGGAGATTTAGTGGTACTCGAACAGCAGGTGAACCGGCCTCGGGCCAAGTTCGGAGAAGCAGGCGAATCCAGGACAGTGGCCTGGGGGATGACCAGCGTGCTGGTCGCCATGTACGTCATCAACTTTGCCGACAAAGCAGTTCTCGGCATCATCGCTCAGCCCTTGGCCAAGGAGTTGGGACTCTCCGCTTCCGACATCGGTCTGACCGGTAGTGCCTTTTTTCTGATGCTCTCGCTCGGTGGCTTGTTCTCGGGCGCCCTCGACAAGTGGCTCGGACTGCGCTGGGCGCTCGTCCTGCTGGTGGTCCTGTGGTCCGTGGCGATGTTGCCCCTCATTCTCTCGGCCAGCTTCGTGACCCTGCTGGTGAGTCGGATGATTCTCGGCTTCGCCGAAGGGCCGAACTCGCCCCTGCTGTTCTCCGCCGCGTACTCCTGGCATGCGCCGGCGCGGCGCGGACTACCAGGAGCCGTCCTGACCTGCTCGGCGTCGATCGCGAAGATTGCGATCGCGCCCATCCTCGCCTACGTCGCCGTCACCTGGGGCTGGCGTTCTGCACTGGTCGCATTGGCGATCGCGGGTCTGTTGTGGGCTGTGCTGTGGCTGGCAGTGTGGAAGGAAGGCCCGTACGGCCGCAGTGGCGGCTCGGGTAAGGCCGATGTTGCCGACTCGGGCCAAGACTCGGATCCGGCAACGGCAACGGCATCGTCGCCCGCGACTGACTCTGAGCCGGCTGTGCCCTGGCTGCACATCTTCCGTACCCGCACCTTCATCGGCGGAGTTCTGCTCATTGCCGCTGCCTATGCACTGGCAGCTGTGGTCCTCACCTGGTTGCCGTCGTACTTCGAACTGGGCCTTGGTTATTCGCGACTACAGGCCGGTTCGATGTTCTCCATCCCCAGTCTCATCGGCCTTGCGATCATGTTGAGTAGTACTTGGTTCAGTGACAGGCTCATCACCAAAGGCGTCAGCATGCGGGCTGCTCGGGTGGTCTTTCCTGCGGTCGGCATGCTGATCGGCGGCACGATGTTGGTCTTCCTGCCGTTCGTCAGTACGCCTGTCATGGCTGTGTTCATGGTGTCCTTGGGCTATGCGATATGCACTCCGGTGCTGCCGCTTCTCAATGCCTGTGTGAGCGAATTGTGCCCGCCCAAACAAATTTCCGGGGTACTCGGGGTGTTCTTGTCGCTCATGGCGTTCGGTGGTTTCATCGCGCCGTACATGATGGGACGCATCGTCGACGCGGCCGGCGACGGTGGCGACGGCTACGCGACCGCCTTCCAGATCCTCGGTGGGGTTGCGCTCATCGTGGCCGTTGTCGGCATCGTCATCATCGACCCTGCCCGTGACAAGAACTTGGTGCGCCCCAACGCTCCCGTTGTTGCTGCCCGATAGGCCGATCGCGATGACCTTCGTACTCGATCATCATGTTTCGCCTGACTTCGAGAGCCTACTCACTTTGGAGAAGCTGAGCAGCAACGAGTTTCGCGGCTACTGCCATGCTGGGCATCCGATGAGGGCGTTCGGCGGGCAGGTGGCGGCTCAGGCTCTGACCGCCGCGGGCAGTACCGTTCCAGCAGAAAATCTTGCGCACTCGCTGCACGGTTATTTCCTCAGTGCGGGCGATCCCACGAAACCGATCGTCTACGAGGTGGAACGACTCCGAGACGGGCGGTCGTATCGCTCCCGCCGAGTCACTGCGAGACAAGATGGCGAACCGATATTCACGTTGTCGGCCTCCTTCAAACTGCCCGAAGGTGGCGCGGACCGGCAGTTGGAGATGCCCGAAGTGCCGCCACCCGAGGAACTTCCGGATCCGTACGAGCACTGGGCGAAAGAACGGCCGGAGGAGTACCAGGCCGCGACAACAGTCCGAGTGATGTCCCTGCGCTTCGTTCCGCAGGATCGGGTATCGGACCACCGTGCAGTACCGGGACTTTCAGAGCAGACGGTGTGGCTCAAACCCGCTCAGGCCTTGCCTGACAATCCGTTGCTTCACGTCTGTGCCCTCACGTACGGCTCCGACATGACATTGGCGTCGACAGCGTCACTGGACATCCAACCGCATCGCTCGATGCTCAAGGGTCAATCCAGGGCGATCGTGACTTCCCTCGATCACGCTGTGTGGTTCCATCGACCCTTTCGTGCTGACGACTGGATGCTCTTCTCGCAGAGCAGCCCATCGTCCTGTGACGGTCGGGGTCTGTCGAGTGGGCACTTCTGGAGTAGGCGAGGAGATTTGGTAGCCACTGTCGTTCAAGAGTCGCTGGTCCGCCGGATCGACTAGAAGATTCATTCCATCCATACCGAACAGCTGGAGGTTCTACTCATGACGCTCGCCTGGCCGACCGATATGCCTCGATGCCTCGACTATCCGACGGCGGGAATCGACGTAGTTCTGACAGGAGCTGCTCGCGCCTACCCTGACCGAATTGCGCTGCAAGACGGCGATCTTGCACTCACCTTCGCCGAGTTGCACGCCCATGCACGACGAGCGGCCGGGGGATTGCGTGCACTGGGAGTACAACCGGGAGACGTCGTGGCGCTCCATATGCCGAACAACCTGTGGTACGTCGTGGCGTACTACGGGGCACTGTGCGCGGGTGCTGCTGTGGCGCCGGTCAATCCGACTCTCCCGCCCGCCGGTCTCCACGATCAGCTGGACGATGTGAAGGCGCGGGTGGTCATCTCGCATCCCGAATCCGTCGGCATCGTTCTGGAGGCGGATGCACAATGTGTCGATGAAGTGGTGTGTGTATCCACGACACCCTCATCGCCGGCGACTGAAACGGCTCTGCCGGAGCGAGTCCGTGCATTCGACGATTTACTGCAAGCGCAACCGTTGGCGTCGTATCGCATTGATCCGGAACTCGTTGCTCATCTGCAGCTGACCGGCGGTACGACCGGACGCTCCAAAGCTGTTCGCGTACTACATCGTAACCTCGTTTCGAACGTGATCCAGATGGCGTCCTGGCGATCCGGGCTACTCACCGAACTCGACGAACTCGGGGGGCTTCGAATGCGGTCGGCCGCGGATCGCGGTCCGCATGCGCTGGTCCCGGGCGAAGGCGTCAACATCGCAGTGGCGCCACTCTTTCACGGTCTGGGCTTGGTCGGACAGAACGTCAGCACACTGCTCGGTTCGACCGTTGTCTTCACCGGGCGCTTCGATCCGGACCGGATGTTGGCAGACATCGAGCGCCTCGGCGTCACGCACATCACCGGCTCGCCCGCGATGTACTACGCGTTGTTGGCGAGCAGCAAGATCGGAGCGCACGATTTGTCCTCCGTGCGTGCGATCAATTCCGGTGCAGCCCCGTTCGACACGACTTCGCTGCGGAGCCTGCAATCGTTTTTCGGCAACGCCTGGGTCACAGAGGGATACGGCTTGAGCGAAGCGACGATGGGCCTGACCGGTGCGCCTTTGAACAGTCGTGTCGCGACGCCGCCGGACAGCGTCGGCGTCGCGATCTTCGACACCGAACTCGAGATCCGAGACGAGAATTCGGCAATCCTCGAGCCCGGCGAGGTCGGTGAGGTCTGGGCTCGCGGGCCGCAGATCACCGACGGGTACCAGAATCAGCCGGAACTGACTGCGGTTCAGTTCCGCGGTGGTTGGCTCGCGACCGGCGACATGGGGCGACTGGACGAAGCGGGGCACCTTTTCCTGGTGGGGCGGTCGAAGGACATGATCATCTACAAGGGCTACAACGTCTATCCGCAGCCGCTCGAAGAGATTCTGTGTTCGCACCCTGCTGTTGCGCAGGCGGCCGTCGTCGGTGAGAAGGCGCCAATGGTCGGTGAGCGTGTGACGGCCTTCGTTCAGTTGAACCACGACTTTGCGTCCAAGTCTGCGTCGGACCCGCAATTGCTCGAACGGGAGTTGACGGACTACGTGGCCGCAAAGGTGGCTCCGTATCAGAAGGTGCGTTCGATCAGGTTCGTAGAGCGGCTACCCGTCACCGCAACGGGAAAGATACAGAAGAACGAACTGCGCAACAGTCTCGCCGCAGACGCGGTCTAGGACGATCGTCCAGTTAACTCTGGCGATTCCGTCCTGCCGCGGCGAACTTTCTGCGAGAGTGTCGAACATGCGTGGAATCCTGGCAGTCGGCCTGAGTGCGTTCGCGGTGATTGTCTCGGCGCCCTCTGCCGGCGCCGAGACGACCGAGAACCAAGCTCGCTCGTTCTCCGAGACGACGTCCGTCGGGGTCCACAATTCCTACGAGAAGGCGACGTTTCCGTACTTCGCCGATGCTTTGGATTCCGGGGCGTCGTTGCTCGAGCTGGACCTGTGGACTAACGGCGGCGGTTCGGACTGGCGTGTGTCGCACATGAATCCGGTGGTGAGCGAGAGTAACTGCGTCGGAGCGTCGAACGCCTCCGAGTTGCGAAGTGGCCCGCGAGATCAGGGACTCCGCGGATGTCTGGCAGATATGCGGGCGTGGCACGAAGCCAATCCCGAGCATCCGCCGGTGATGATCAAGTTGGAACTCAAGGACGGTTTCACCGCCGGGTACGGACGTGGGCCCGCGGATCTCGACGCCCTGATTCTCGGGACACTCGGAGACGCGGTTTTCACGCCGGCCGATCTGATGGGTGAGTCTTACTCGACCCCGGATGCCGCCGTCACCGAGCGTGGATGGCCGAGCACCTCCGAAATGACCGGGAAATTTCTGTTCGAGCTGATACCGGGAACGATCGAGGAGGGAAACCCTCTCGATACGGAGTGGACGGACCGGCAGTATGCGACGCACCTGCGAGATCTGTCCTCCGCCGGGCTCGTCGAACTCGGCGCCGCCTTTCCCGCTGTTCACCGGGCATCACCGGGAGACCCACGTCTCGACCGCTACGCCGACCCGGGGATCCGTCCGTGGTTCGTGATTTTCGACGGTGACGCCCTCGAGTACACCGCGGGAGTTGTGGATCCGAGTTGGTACCACGAACGGGGTTACCTCCTCGTCATGACCGACGCGCACAAGGTCGCCCCGCAGATCGACGGAACCCATGCCTCGGAAGCCGAGGCGAGCGAGCGACTCGAGCTGTTGGCCGGTGAGCATGCAAGTTACATCACCGCGGACTGGTCGAGGTTGCCGAACGTACTGTCCGCGGTCTTGCCGCGTCGGTGATTTTCGAATGGCAGGAACGTGAAGAGCGAGATCTGACGGGCGGCAAATCTCAGGAACAGGGTGCAGGATGGGTTCATGCGCACTGTCACGTGGAATCCCGAAGTCTACGGCCGCTATTCGGGGGAGCGGTCACGCCCGTTCGTCGACCTGGTGTCCCGGGTGGCCACCGAAGACCCGACTCGCGTAGCCGACCTGGGCTGCGGATCAGGCATTCTGACCGCGATGCTGGGGGAAAGATGGCCGGACGCGTCGGTATCCGGATTCGACTCGTCGCCCGAAATGGTGGCGCAGGCCCCGACAGACCTACCGGGAAACGTCACCGTCGAGTTGGGGGACATCATGTCGTTCGACGCCACAGGCTACGACGTCGTTGTCAGTAACGCTGCACTGCAGTGGGTTCCGAGCCATCGTGAGCTGATCGATCAGTGGGCGGACACCCTGGCATCCGGGTCGTGGTTGGCGTGGCAGGTGCCGGGGAACTTCGATGCACCGTCACACTCGCTTATGCGGAACCTCGCGGAGTCCGCGGAGTGGAGTGAGCGACTGGGCGGCGTCCTACGCGGTCCGGAAGGCGTCGACAGTCCGGTTGCGTACGCGCAGCGTCTCCAGGAACACGGATTCGACGTCGACGCTTGGGAAACAACGTACGTACACGTGCTGGCAGGTGCCGACCCGGTGCTCGGGTGGGTACGGGGGACAGGATTACGGCCGGTACTCGACGTTCTCGGCGAAGCCGACGCGCCGGAGTTCGAGCGCCAGTATTCCGATCTGCTGCGTGAGGCGTATCCCGCAACAGCCGCCGGAACGCTGTTTCCGTTCCGGCGGGTGTTCTGCGTGGGACGCAAGCGGTAGATACTCGGCCGGCTTGCGGTCAGCCGATCACTGCGCGGTGACAAACCCTTCCGAGACCAGCCAGTCGCGAGCCACGTCTGCCGGCTCCTTGCCGTCGACGTCGACCTGGCGATTGAGTTCGGTCATCACTTCGTTGGTCAGTCGCTCCGAGATCGGTGCCATGACTTCTGCTACCTGCGGATGTGCTTCCGCGAAGTCCTTCTTCATCACCAGTGCCGGATTGTATTTCGGGAAGAACTGGAGATCGTCGTCGAGCAGAACCAGGTCGAGAGCGATGATGCGGCCGTCGGTAGTGAACACTTCACCGAACTTGCACTGGTCGCTGTCGGCTGTCGCTTGGTAGATGATGCCCGTCTGCAGAATCTGTCGCTGGGCGCGCGACGCATCGAAGCCGTACTTGGCTGCCAGACCGGGATATCCGTCCTGACGGACGTTGAACTCGGTCTCGACGCACGTCACCGCAGCGCCGGGATCGGACTCGACCAACTTCGCGTAGTCGGAAACCGTCTTGACGCCGGTCTTCTCGGCTGTCTCCTTGCTCATCGCCAATGCATACGTATTGTTCATCGGCGCCGGATCCGTCCACACCATGTCGTTCGCGGCCAGATCAGCGTCACGGACCGCCTCGAACTGCGCCTGCGAGTCCGGGAGAGGAGTCTCGTTTCCGAGATAGTTGATCCACCCGGTTCCGGTGTATTCGTACGCAAGATCGATCTGCCCGTTCAACTGTGCGTCTCGGGTGCTGTTGGAGCCCTGGATGTTCGTGAGATCGCGAACATCCGCGCCTGCAGCGGACATCGCGAATTCGATGACGTATCCGAGCACGATCTGCTCGGTGAAGTCCTTGGAGCCGACGGTCATCTTCACGCCCTCGAGCTCGGGAACGGGCTCGATGCTGCCGGGGCCGACGGCCAGGGGCAGTGCGCCACCGGATTCCAAACCACAGGAAGCGACAAGTGTGAGGCCGAGCGTGGCAACGGCGAGTTTCCAGCCCCGCGTTCTGGTGATCGAAGTCTTGGTCATCGTAATCCCTTGGGCCCGAGATAAGTTTCGGCGAGCGCGCCGAGCCAGTCGATCAGTAGGGCCAGCGACACTGCCAGTACGGCACCGACCACGAGCGTGACGTTGTCGCGGAGCTTGTATCCGGTGTCGATCAGAATGCCCAGACCGCCGGCACTGACCAGGAAGCACAGCGTCGCCGTGCCGACCGCCAGAACGAGCGAAGTGCGAAGGCCCGCAAGAATGTACGGGACAGCCATCGGGAATTCGAGCTGACGTAGCACGGTCAGAGAAGACATTCCCTGACCACGCCCGGCGTCGATGAGGGTCTTGTCAACCTGCTGATAGCCCAGAATCGTGTTGCGCAGCACGGGAAGCAGCGAATAGAACGCGATCGGAAATACGCCGATCCAGAAACCCGTTGTTCTGGTCGCGAGATAGAACAGCACGAGGAGGCCGATGGCCGGCGCCGCGGCTCCGATGTTGGCGATGCCGACGAAGAACGGTGCCAAGCGGGTGAATCTAGGCCTGGTCAACAAGGTTCCGAGCGGAACAGCGATAGCGACGACGATGATGACCACTGCTGCGGTGATCAGCACGTGTTGCCACGTCAGCGTGACGATGTTGTCGAGATTGATGCTGGCCTTCTGTGTCGCGTTGAGATCGCGAGTGAACGCCCAGATCAGCACGCCCGCAACCAGGATCAGAACGATGACCGGCTGAACGTACAGGCGCATCCGTTCCGCTCGGCGGGTGGCCGCATTCTCGGCGGCACCGAGATCGGGAGCATCAGGTTCCATCTCGGGAGCGGCGACGCGGTCTTCGGTCGGGGCACTCATATTCGACCCTCGACGTTCTCGGCGTCGGACTCCTCGTCGTGATCGTGGGCATGCTCCTCGCGCATCTCGGAGAGATGGCTGACGAGAGTATCGATCGTGATGAGGCCGACGTACTCGCCGCGCAGTCCGGTGACCACAGTGGACGCATTGCTCTCGGCGAGAAGAGCTTCCAACGCATCCTGAAGGGTGGACTGGATGGACACGGCCTCACCGATCTCGTTGCCGACACCTCGGAGGGTCGACGCATGAGCGAGGTGGCCGGGTGAGACCCAGCGAAGCGGTCGCCCACGCTGATCGAGAATCAAGGCCCACTTCCACTTGCGCGCTGCGAGTGCGGTTCTCAAATCGTCGACCGAATCTGTTTCGCGCGCGGTGAGGCATTGCTTGAGCTTGATCTGCCGCACCCGGGTCAATGTCAACTGTTTGAGCGATGCGTCGGCGCCGACGAAACCCGCGACCATGTCGTTGGCGGGATTGGCGAGAATCGCTTCGGGGGTGTCGTACTGCATGATGCTGGACTGGTTGCCCAGCACGGCAATTCGATCCCCGAGCTTGACTGCCTCGTTGAAATCGTGGGTGACGAAGACGATGGTCTTACCCAACTCCGACTGCAGACGCATCAGTTCGTCCTGGAGCAGGCCACGGGTGATGGGGTCGACGGCGCCGAAGGGCTCGTCCATCAACAGAACCGGGGGATCGGCAGCGAGTGCTCGCGCTACGCCTACACGCTGTTGCTGGCCACCCGAAAGTTGGCGCGGATACCGGTCGCGATAGGTGTCCGGATCGAGGCCGACGAGGTCGAGCATCTCGTCGGTCCGTGCCGCGATGCGTTTCTTGTCCCAACCGATGAGGCCGGGCACCGTCGCGACGTTCTTCGCAATGGTGAAGTGCGGGAACAAACCTGCCTGCTGAATCGAGTATCCGATGCCGCGGCGAAGCTTGTCCGGGTCGATGGACAGCGCGTCCTTGCCGTCGATGGTGATCTTGCCCGAGGTGGGTTCGATCAGACGGTTGATCATGCGCATCGTCGTCGTCTTGCCGCAACCCGAAGGTCCGACGAACACCACGATCTCACCGGCCGGAACAGTCAGTGAAACATTGTCCACCGCTGCAGCTTTCTGCCCGGGGTAACGCTTGGTCACGGATTCGAGAACGATCTCGACTCCGGATACCTTTTGGTCTGCGGATACGTCGGACGGAATGGTTTCGGTCATTGCAGCCCCTTCGAAGTAGTGAGACGGCCGATGACGACGTAGATTCCGTCGAGGATCAGGGCCAGAATGACGATGAGTACAGTGCCGACCAGCGCTTGCGGAACAGCATTGGGGCTACCGACCCGCGAGAGCCCGGAGAAGATCAGGTTTCCCAGACCTGGGCCCTTGGCGTACGCCGCGATGGCGAGGATGCCCATGAGCATCTGCGTACTGACCCGCATACCGGTGAGGATCGACGGCCACGCAATCGGCAGTTCGATTCGACTGAGCACGTGTAGGCGATTCATCCCCACACCGCGTGCTGCGTCCGTGATCGCCGGATTGACCGCGTCCAGGCCGATGATCGTGTTCCGAATGATCGGGAGCAGGGCATACAAGATCAATGCGGTGATCGTGGGGGCGACGCCGAGACCGAGAATCGGAATGAGCAGTCCGAGAAGGGCGAACGAGGGAACTGTCAAGATCGTGCTGGCCAAAGCTGTTGCCACGGACGAACCGACCGGGCTTCTGTAGACGAGAATTCCGATGATCACGGCGGCAATCGTCGCGATGATCACGGACTGGATAACTGCTGAAACATGAAGGTACGAGTCGGTCATCAATTGTTGTCGTCGTGCAACGACAAAATCCCATAGCGCGCCCATATTTCCGAACCCACTTTCTTCGGACTTCTGCTCGCAAGAACGTCTTCCCTCGACACCGACCGGCGCACAAGGGCTTTCCCCGCAGCCGTCGTCGGCCGAGGGGTTTGTCTCGACTGTCGTCCAAAAACTCGGATACTGCAACTAATTACGATTGCAGCGTGTCGGATGTTGTTCTGGACGTGCGATTTTGCGAGACGCGGGTATGTACCCGCTGCGTGAGACGTTGAAACGTCCTGGAGACGACAAAACGGGAGAGCTCCGAAGGACTCTCCCGCATTGCTTCATTTGTCCGAATTGGCCTCAGGCCCAGGTGAGCGCATCCTCATTGGAGAGCCGCGGCAGACGATCGAACCACGGGTTCTCGCCGGGATGGCCGATGTTGACTACCAGGATGGTCTTGAAGCGTCCGTCCGCGAAGAACTCGCCGTCGATGGCGTCGGCGTCGAACCCGGCCATCGGGCCGGCGACCAAGCCCTGGGCCCGTATCGCGAGGATGAGGTAACCGGCCTGCAGTGCGGCGTTGAACCTACTGCTCGATGTGGCGGCGGCGTCGTCGGACTCGAAGTAGTCCTTCATCTCCGGACGGATGGGGAACAGCGCGGGGATGTGCTCGTAGAACTTGGTGTCAACAGCAAGAACGGCGACGGCGGGAGCGGCCTCGGTCTTGGCCTTGTTTCCGTCTGCCATGTGCTCGACGAGGCGCGCTTTGCCTTCCTCGGTACGGACGAACAGCACTCGCAGTGGGTTGGTGTTGGCCGCGGTGGGTGCCCACTTCGCGAGCTCCCAGATCGCGGTGAGCTCGTCGTCGGTCACAGGTTCGTTCGAGAAGGAGTTGGCGGTGCGTGCCGCGGTGAAGAGGAGCTCGCGACCGGCTTGATCGAGTTGCTGGTCGGTGAATGGGGTGGCTGCGTCGAGAGACATCGGGGGCTTCCGTTCGGTGATAGCTCCACCGAACAATGCCCGGTAAAGCTAGTTGCTAGTAAAAAAATAGTGCCTACGGATACGTTAGCACTATGACTAGGATGGTGGGGTGGCAAGCAAGAGCGAAGCGGAGCACGAGCCCCGCGCATGTGACGGGGCGTTGGCCCGTGCGTTCGGCTTTCTGGGCAAACGATGGAACGGCGTCATTCTCGCCACGCTGCTGAACGGACCGGCGGGATTCTCCGAACTCAAGCGAGCGGTTGGCGGGATCAGTGATTCGGTGCTCTCGGACCGATTGACCGAACTGGCTGGTGCGGGCCTGGTCACGCGGACCGTCGACGCCGGCCCGCCCATCGCTGTGGAGTACGAACTCACGGCGTCGGGGCAGGCGCTGCTCCCCGCTCTCAGCGAACTGACTACATGGGCCGCCGAAAACCTGCCACCCGAGAGTTGCCCGAACTGACCTATTGCGTGTGAACAGTCTTGTGAGATTCGTACCAGGTGTCACCTGCCGGTTCTCCCGCCAAGTTCCAACTCCACGAGACTGTCGGCGTGATGCGTGAATAGATTCCGGGGCCGACCAGGCCCACTCGCTCGATCGGCCGTTCGGCGATTCCGTAAATTCTGATCCCGCGCGCGACGAACGGCTCGAAAGACGGCATGTCGTCGATGACGAGGGCGACTTCGAGTTGCCCCGAACCGATATTGCGGAACTTCTTGGTGTTCAGGACGGCTTCGCCGACCCCGCCGATCCACAAATGGACCCCGTCGTACTCGAAAGCCAACGGCACGACGTCGGGTTGCCCGTCCGGTGAGATGGTGGCCACGCGTGCCAGTGGCTGCGACTGCAGGTAGGCGATCTCTTCGTCCGTGAATGACATCTATTTCTCCTTCGGCGCGACGAAACATGGACGCAACGTAGATGCAACGTATCCAAAACTAGTGTTCTGGATCACACAGCATTTGTGGGGTCGAGAGGTATTCGGTCACGAATCTGTGGGCAGAACGGGTCCTGTTCGCTAC
The DNA here is from genome assembly GCF_042670865.1 of Rhodococcus sp. NPDC057135. NCBI lineage: Bacteria > Bacillati > Actinomycetota > Actinomycetes > Mycobacteriales > Nocardiaceae > Rhodococcus > Rhodococcus sp. NPDC057135. The sequence goes on along the minus strand of NZ_JBHUUU010000004.1, from coordinate 130,567 downwards.
CGGTGGTGGATGAGGACAAGGTTCCGCGGGTTGAGCACACAGCCCGCGGAACCGCCCCCATCAGGGCACCGGCTGACAGGAGTCCAGGTGTCCGTAGTTGCGGAAGTCTCTGCGATCGATTTCGCGGAAACTGAATTCGAATGGGCGCAGCGATCGACGCTGATTCGTGAAGTCGGCCCACTCGTTCCAGGCCCCCCTTCCTTGGCGATGTGTCTGAGCGAGCCGACGCGCGGACTGGTCGACATTGCTTCACTGCTTCTCGCGGCTCCTTGGTTACTCCGATCACCGCGTGGAGACGGGCATCCAGTCCTCGTTCTCCCCGGGTTGCTGACATCGGACGTGTCGACTCTTGCCTTGAGGGCGTACCTGAGTTTCCTCGGATACCGCGTCCATGGCTGGAATCTGGGCGTCAACACCGGCCCGACAGCGATGGTGGTCGACGGATTGCCCGCCGCATTGGCCCAGGTGGCGGATCGATACGAGCAGAAGGTGTCGGTCATCGGCTGGAGCTTGGGCGGTATCTACGCTCGTAAGTTGGCGAGGGACCTGCCGGATTCGGTGCGACAGGTTGTGACACTCGGAAGTCCTTTCGCTCTCGCCAGTTTGGAGCAGACGAGAGTCGGATCGCTCTACGCTCGTTTGTCCGGTAACCACGCCGTACTGCCTCCGGTCGACGGCATCGAATCCGAACAGGGACCACCCATTTCGGTTCCTGCCACGTCGGTCTACTCCAGGCACGACGGTATCGTTCCATGGCAAGCGTGCTGTGAAACCACGTCCGGACTATCGGAAAGCGTTGCGGTGCAGGGCAGTCACATGGGGTTGACCCACAACCCGTCGGCGTTGTGGACCGTTGCCGATCGTCTGGCGCAGGACATCGACAACTGGCAACCTTTTGCGGCACCGAAACGACTTGGGCGACTGTTCCCCGCTGAGGTGTGACTGTGGTGTGGGGCCGAGGTGTGGGGGAGAACCCTGAGTCCGACGCGGGGACAGACTGGTACCTGGGTATGTACTGCGGCCGGAAAAGATGGGTCCGTGGCCTGATGCGCGTGAGTGACCCGGCGGCGGATAGTGGAAGTCGACGCGGACAGTCCGCGAGATCCGACGCGGGTAGTCCGCGAGATCTACTGAAGGGACACGAAACATGACTTCGCCGATGAAGACCCGCAAACTCACTCGAGCTCGCTCCGGCGCGATGTTCGGCGGGGTCTGCGCCGGGATCGCACGATACTTCGGTTGGAAGTCGTCGACTGTCCGCTTGCTGTTCGTGCTCTCGTGCCTGCTGCCCGGCCCGCAGTTTCTGATCTACATCGTGATGTGGATTTTCATTCCTCGTGAGCAGATCTGACCGAACCGCTCAACGGCGGCGGTCTTTCAGGCATTGCTTGGCCTCGTGCAATTCTTCCGAACTCAGTGGAGGAAGGGGCAGTGCGTCACGGTGCAAGCCCTCCGTGCGTAGACCGTCGAGCATCACCGAGAGGTATCGACGCCACACGGTCGGGTTGACGGGCTGAGCAAATTCGGTGACTGCGCCCACCATGAAGATGAGGCCGAACAGGTCCGTCGGTACGGCGTCGGGGCGCAGCATCCCGGCCTCCTGGGCCCGGTAGAAGATCCTCTCGACCGACGGTTCGATGATGGATCGTTGGCATGCGACTTGCTCGCATCCCTCGTCGGTTCCGTTCAGGACGTCTTTGAGCCCGCGGTTGACCGACATACGGCTGCAGGCGAATTCGGCAAAGGTGACAAGGCCGTCCCACGGATCCGGATTGGCGAGTGACGCGTCCGCGGCCGCCGCCATGTCGGCGAAGTTCTGTTGGAAGACTCCGTCGATCAATTCTTCCTTGCTGGCGAACCGCCGATAAACCGTTCCGACGCCGACACCCGCGCGCCGGGCGACGTCGTCGAGTGTGACGTCGATCCCTTCTTCGGCGAACAATTCACGTGCGGCGTCGATGATCAACTGCCGATTACGTGCAGCATCGGCGCGAAGGGGGCGCTCCATTGCGGTACTCATGTCCCCACTCTACCCGCCAAGTGGAGACAGCCTCTCCGTTTTGGTGTAGCGTTTTTGCTAACCGGAGAAGCCATCTCCGCATAGGTGGGGCGAGGGACTATGTCAGACATTGCTGAACGGACTGAATTCGAGCAGTCCTCAGCGCCTTCAGGGGACAACCACGCAAAGCGGTGGCTGGTTCTCGCGGTTCTGGGAATTGCGCAGCTGATGGTGGTCTTGGATGCCACCATCGTCAACATCGCGCTGCCGGCTGCGCAGCGCTCACTGGAGTTCGGTGATTCCGACCGCCAGTGGATCATCACGGCATACGCATTGGCGTTCGGCAGCTTGCTGCTGTTGGGTGGTCGATTGAGCGACTTGTTCGGGCGCAGGCGAACTTTCATCGTCGGCCTGATCGGCTTCGCAGTCGCCTCCGCCATCGGCGGCGCAGCCGTCAACTTCGAAATGCTCGTTGCCGCTCGTGCGGGCCAGGGCGTCTTCGGTGCACTCCTTGCTCCGGCAGCGCTGTCTCTGCTGTCCGTGACATTCACGGATCCGGGTGAGCGCGCAAAGGCTTTCGGTATCTTCGGTGCCGTTGCCGGCGGTGGCGGCGCTATCGGACTGTTGCTCGGCGGAGCGCTCACCGAGTGGGTCGACTGGCGCTGGTGCCTCTTCGTGAACCTCTTCTTTGCGGCAATCGCCCTGGTCGGAGCGGTCCTGTTGCTCGCTCCGCACACCAGTGACTCGCGACCCAAACTCGACATCCCCGGAACGATCCTGGTGTCGATCAGCTTGTTCAGCATCGTCTTCGGATTCTCGAAGGCTGAATCGGACGGCTGGAGTGCAACTCCTACCATCTCGTGGCTCGTTGCCGGCGTTGTATTCATGGCGGCATTCATCTACTGGCAGACCAAGTCCGAGCATCCGCTCCTGCCGTTGCGGGTGGTCCTCGACCGGATTCGTGCGGGCTCGTACCTGGCGATCTTCCTTTCCGGCGCAGGCATGTTCGCAGTCTTCCTGTTCCTGACGTACTACATGCAGCTGATCCTCGGGTACAGCCCGATCATGACCGGTCTCGCATTCATGCCGATGGTGTTCGGAATCGTGACAGCGGCAACGCTTTCGACAGCGGTTTTGCTACCGCGCGTCGGTCCACGAGTGCTGATCGTGAGCGGAATGGTCATCGCGGCGATCGGAATGACGCTGCTGGCCCAGATTTCCGTGGACAGCACCTATGCAGTCCACATTCTGCCGGGGCTCGTCGTCACCGGACTCGGCATGGGCAGCATTTTCGCCCCGTCGATGCAGGGAGCAACTTCAGGCGTGCATCACGAGGATGCCGGCGTCGCATCTGCCACCGTCAACACCATGCAGCAGGTGGGCGGCTCGATCGGTACCGCACTGCTCAGCACGATTGCGGCTTCGGCGTCCACCAACTACCTGGTGGGCCGCGAGATGAATCCGCTCACGCAGGCACAGGCTGCCGTCGAGAGTTACACCACGACATTCTATTGGGCCGCAGGCATATTCGCGGTCGGTGCGGTCTTGACCGGACTGGTTCTTCGAAGCGGACTGCTTCCGGATTCGCCGGAAGGTGAACCGGTAATCGCGCACTGACAGCAAATTTCGGGGTCGACGCCATTGCGGCGTCGACCCCGAAACTGAGTCAGCAGTTCTTATCGGGCGATGCCTGAAACCGATGAAGGACGTGATCGAGTTGTTCGGAGGACAGCGCCGGGACGGGGAGTTCTCGATGGCCACTGCGGGAAGCGCAAAGGCCGTCGATCATGAACCCGAGGGCGCGGCGGTATGCCTGAGGGGCCTCGTCGCCGCCGAACTTCTGGGCCATCTTGACGACCTGCATGAGAAGCGGAATGTCGTTGACTTCGAAGTCACTCCGCAGGGTGCCCTGTTCCTTGGCGTGATTGACCAGCGCTGCGGTGTGCTGAGCGATCCCGGCGCGCGCGCGAGCGAAAGTGTCGGACGCGAAGCGCCCGTCCATCAGGAGATCGCCGAATCCGCGGTTGTCCGCCATGCGCAGGGAGATCACGTCGAGAAAGTAGACAAGACCTTCCCAGGCGTCGGGCATCTCGCGAGCGGTGGCCGCGATCGTTTCGATCTCGGAGCATCGTGTGTCGAACAGGGCCTGGATCAGCTCGTCCTTGCTGGCGAACCGCCGATAGACAGTGCCGACGCCGACGCCCGCGTGCTTCGCGACGTCGGCCAGAGTGGCGTTCAGTCCTTGGGCCGCGAACACCTCGCGGGCGGAGTTGAGAATCCGTTCGAGGTTGGCCTTGGCGTCGGACCGAAGGCGCGGCTGTGAGCAGTCGGCCGAGGTCCCCGCACGAGAAGCGTCGGGGTGGGTTGTCGGCATCCTCACAGTCTACGGCACTAAGCGGAATGATTGATTCCGTTAGTGCTATATTTCTAAGCGGAACGTGTGGTTCCGATTGTCCGTATGAGAGAAGCCGATATGAGCACGTCTGACATCTGGGTCGGGAGCAATCCGATCTCGATGGAGGGTACGCGGAGTGCAGGTTTCGCGACAACGAGGCTTCGCGCTCTTGCCGGCGACGGCGCCTTTGCTCAGCTCGTTCGTTTTGCCCTCGTCGGAGGCGCCAGCAACATCTTGTACTTCGCCGCTTTCCTGGCGCTGCGCGGTGACGGAGCGCTGGTCGCCAACGCTGTCGGTGCAGTCTTGAGCACCATCCTCGCGAACGAACTGCATCGCCGACTCACCTTCCACGCTGCGGATCGCGTCAACTGGTTCACTGCACAGTGGGAAGGTGGTGGGCTCGCACTGGTCGGTTTGATCGCCAGCTCGGCTGCCATCAGTGCGCTCGGCTTCCTGTTGCCCGGCGCCGACGGACTTCTTCAAGCTGGCCTTGTGATCGCAGTGAGCGGAATTGTCGGCGGTCTGCGGTTTGTCGCACTTCGCGGTTGGGTTTTCTGAGCGGTTCGCGGGTTCGGATCGAATCGGTTCGTAGGGAACACTGTGACCCATGAGCCTTTCGATAGCCGACTCCGGCATCCGTCTGGCTGTGCTCTGTATTGTCATGGCGCTCGTGGCCGCACTCGTCTACCGATTCGCTCACCTCGGTAGCATTCGGATAGTTCCCGGCGCGCTGGCGCGCGGCGCCCTTCAGTTGGCTGCTATTTCGCTGATCCTCGCCGCGGCATTGGCTCACATCTGGTCAGCACTCCTCGTGCTCGTCGGCATGTTCGCTGCGGCGTCGTACACCGCTGCACGACGCTCCGGCGCAGGAACTTCCGGCGGGTGGCTGACCGTCGCGCTGGCATCGGGAATCGGTGTGGTGTTGCCACTCATGCTGCTGTCCGGAGTGGTTCCGGTCGAAGGCGTCGCTCTGGTACCGATCGGCGGAATTGTTTTGGGCGGCGCTATGACAGCGACGTCGATGGCAGCGAAACGCGGACTCGACGCCGTCGACGATCGGTTCGGGGAAGTGGAAGCCGCACTGAGCCTGGGTTTCTCGCAACGCGATGCGCGGTGGGAAGTCGCCCGTACCGCCGCGTCCGACGCCCTGTTGCCCGGAGTCGACCAGACCAGCACCGTCGGCCTCGTGACTTTGCCCGGCGCTTTTGTCGGCGTTCTGCTTGCGACGGGGTCGGCCGTTCAAGCCGGTGCAGTACAGATTCTTGTCCTGGCAGGGCTGTTGTTGGCGCAAACCTGCGCTGTAGCTGTGGCTTTGGAACTCGTTGCCCGTGGTTTCGTATTTCGGGGAAAGGCTGTCAGGGCTGCGCGAGTTCGTTGATCTTGTCGCTGCGCAGGACGCGGTCGGGAAGATCCGGCGTGTTCGCCGCGAGGGTGATCATCGCCTTGCCGATGTACTCACTGGTGGTCACGCCGCTGGGCCACACCTTGCGCAGGAGTGGGTAGAGCGGCACGGACACCTGATAGAAGAGCTTGTACCACCACGTCTTCGACGGCGAGCCCGGGCGCGGACGGATGAACCCCGGCCTGAGGATGTAGGTCGTGAGGGGGAGTGTGAGTAACGCATTCTCGGTTGCGCCACGTACTCGCTTCCACATGGTCTTGCTGGTTTCGGTGGAGTCGGCGCTTTCACCGGACACGTAGACGAACACCATCTGCGGGTTCAAGCGGGACAGCGTCGTGGCGGCGGCAAGCGTGATGTCACGCGTGATGTGGGTGTAGTCGGCTTCGTTCATTCCGGCAGAGGACACGCCGAGGCAGAAGAAGCAGGCGTCGGCGCCGATCAGATCTGCTTCGATTGCCGAGAAGTCCAGTAGGTCGCGGTGAACGATGTCGACGATCTTCGGGGCAGTTGAACCGCACGAATTGCGGCCGACGGTTACGACGGTGTCGATTCGTGGATCGTCCAGGCATTCGCGCAAGACGCTGTTGCCGACCATCCCCGTTGCCCCGAAAACGATGACCTTCATTGTGTCCCCCGGTGTTGGTTCTGCTTTCTGTGATGCGCACACTACGGAACAGTCTGAGAACCGCCCGACAGATATCGCCAACTGAACGATTGACCTGCAATTATGAGTCCATTTTGACCCGACTTGTGACTAAAGTCCCTACAAACCGGCTGGACGGTTGGCTGAAAATAGTTTTATGGACGAAGGAGTTGATGAAATACACGTTCTCGGATCGGAGTCCGCCGGTCGGATGATCGAGGCGTCGACGATCATCGTCCTGGGTGCGCTCTGTGCCGTCGTCGCAGGTTCGGGCGTGTTTTTCATTCTCGGATCGATTGGTGGATTTGCCCGACTGCTGTACCTGGTCGTGCGGGCGCCGATCAACTCTTGCTCGGTACCAGGTTCGAATTTCGAACTGGCGCCTTCGAGAACGTCATGTGGTCGTTGATGCTCCCGAACGTCGAGTGAAGACGATCGAGGATGTAGTTCTGACGCATGTTCCAGGGTGACTTCGATCCCTGCTTCGGGAACTGTTCAACCGCGCGCATGACGTACCCCGACGCCAGGTCCAGGATCGGCCGCTGGTCCATGTCTTCGGTCGCGTGCGGCACACACTTGGAGTAGCCGCGCTTGTTCATCTCGGTCAGTAGTCGGCACACGTACATCGACGTGAGATCGGCTCGCAGAGTCCATGAGGCATTGGTGTATCCGACGCACATCGCGAAGTTCGGCACGTCGCTGATCATCATGCCCTTGTAGACGTAACGATCACCGAGGACGACGGGTTCGCCGTCCACTTCGATCGACATTCCGCCGCACGCTTCCATCTTCAATCCTGTTGCAGTGACGATGATGTCGGCTTCGAGTTCGCGTCCTGACGCGAGTCGAATCCCGGTCTCGGTGAAGGTGTCGATGTGATCGGTCTCGATCGAAGCCTTGCCGGATCGGAGGGCTTTGAACAAATCGCCGTCCGGTACGACGCACAAGCGCTGGTCCCAGGGATCGTAGGCGGGCGTGAAGTGGGGATCGAGTGGGATCTCGTCCGGGAGTTGACGACTGATCGCGAGGTTCAGCAGCCTCTTTGCACGCGCCGGACTGCGTCGGCACAGTTGGTAGAAACTGAGGTTCACTCCGACGCTCTTCCATCGAGCGATGCTGTGCGCGAGTTGATTCGGCAATATCGCACGGATGGTGTCCGACACCTTGTCGCTGGACGGCAGCGCCAGAATGTATGTCGGTGATCGCTGAAGCATCGTGACGTGGCTTGCATCCCGCGACATCGTGGGGACCAAAGTGACTGCGGTGGCGCCGCTTCCGATCACAACGACCTTCTTGTCGGAGTAATCGAGTTCTTCGGGCCAGAACTGCGGGTGCACCACCTCGCCGGCAAACGATTCGCGTCCGGGGAAGTCGGGGGTGTATCCGCCGTCGTAACTGTAGTAACCGCTGCAGAGATACAGGAAGTTGCAGGTAAGTGTTTCGTCTTCGCCGTCGGTCGTGACGGTGACTGTCCACGTCGAGTCCGCTGACGACCAGGACGCTGCCGTCACCTTCTGGTTGTACCGAATATTCTTGTCGATCCCGTTTTCGCGAGCGGTATCGCGCACGTACCGGAGGATCGAATCACCGTCGGCAATTGCTTTGGCATCTGTCCACGGGCGAAACGGGTAGCCGAGCGTGAACATGTCGGAATCCGAGCGGATACCGGGGTATCTGAAGAGGTCCCAGGTTCCGCCACTGTTCGCACGGGCCTCGAGGATTGCGTACGACTTACCGGGCAGTTCGGTCTGGAGTCGATACGCAGCACCGATGCCGGACAAGCCGGCGCCGACGATCAGGACATCGAGGTGTTCGGTGCTCATCAGTTCGGACTCCGTATCGATCGCGTGGTCACCCGCAGAGTAAGTGTTCGTCCACCACACTACTGAACGATGCTCAGTAAGGCGAGGATGTCCACGTGATGGTCGGCGGCCGGATCGCCGCGCACAGTGGTTTACCTGCGGCGTCGGTAAGTCCGAGATATCCGTGGAGCACGCCGGAACTGTCGGCCTCGTCAATGACGTGCTCGGGGATCGCATCGAGCATCAGCTTTGCGCGTCGGAACATCTCGAACGTCTGGTCCTCGGATGCCGTCACCCAGGACAGGTAGATGAAGCGTCCGCGCGGTGGGCCCTGGATGTATGGTCCGAGAATGTCCCAGGCACCTGGCGTTCTGTTGAGGTTCGCTGCCAGTTCCCACCGTGCTGTCTCGGTGTCTCCCGGTACGAGGTCGAGGATTTCGTGTGGCTTGCCTCGGCGCTGGACGCCGACGTGGATGTTGCTCCGTCCTTCGAAGGTTGCGGTTTCGGAACAATCCCGTCCGGGCAGGCTGTGACCGGTGATGATGATCTGCATATCGACATCATGCTCTGCACGGGTCGGGAGGGGTTGGCGTGGTGAGGCGTTCGGGTAAGAGCGTTGTTGCGGCCGTGGTGGCGAGCATTGTGTTGTCGAGCCTGCTGTTGTCCAGTCTTGTGGTGGTGTCAGGTGTTGCCGTGGCGACTGCGGACGAACCGGAAGTTGCGGGTGCGTTGGAATCGCACGAACTGCTCTCGGCCGCAGCCCTTCCGATCGGTGCCGGTGCAGCGGAGCGAGTTGTCTATCGGACTCTGCGAACTGCCGACAGGTGGGGAGAGTCGTCAGGGTCGGTGTTTCTACCGGAAGGTGCGCCACCGATCGGCGGCTGGCCCGTGATCTCGTACGCCCACGGAACTCTGGGCAGTGCGGATCAGTGTGCGCCTTCGTCAACAGGATTCGGTCCGGGTGAGATCGAACCGATCGAACGCTGGTTGGACCAGGGGTATGCGGTTGTCGCTACCGACTACTCGGGTCTGGGCACCGACGGGGTATTGGCGTATCTCGACGGGCATGCCGCCGGCGCGAATGCCGTCGACATCGTGCGAGCCGCGCACCAGTTGTACGGAAACGTGCTGAGCTCGCGGTGGATGGTCGCAGGTCTGTCCGAGGGTGGTCACGCGACGTACTTCGCGGGACACGAGGCCACCTCTCGTGCACCGGAATTGGACTTCCGCGGCTCTATTGTTTTTGCGGGCCCCACACATATGGAAGGTCTGTTTCCGTTGGGTGGACCGCTGTTTCCCGACATCGGCATCACTGGATTAGTGGGGTACGCGCTGTATGTCCTGGCTGGAATCGACGATCAACGACCCGAAGAGAACATTCGTGAGGTTCTCTCGCCCCAGGGAATCGAGTGGATGGAAAAGGCGCGATCTCTGTGCGCCGGGGATCTCGGCCGACAAATTCGAGCCGAGCGAATCCAGTTGGGCTCGTTGTTCTCTAGGTCGGTATGGACGCCGCGCATGTACGACCTGTTCCGCGAGATGATGCAGGTGCCGGTCGACGGATACGACCGACCGCTACGTGTGGTGCAGAGTCTTTCGGACACAACGGTTCCCGTCGCGCTCACCTGGGCGCAGCTGTTCGATATGCGTACGCGAGGAACACAATTCGAGTATCAGGAGCTCAACGGGATCAGTCACGGCCAAACGACGGTCGCTTCGATGGACCAGACAATGGAGTTCATCGATCGATTGATGAGGTGATGTTTTGGTGGTGTGGTTTTTGGGTGTGGTTTCTCAGTGTGATTGTTCAGCGCATCCGCCGCGGGGTGATTGTTCAGCGCATCCGCCGCGGGCCGTAGTCGTGGCCGCCGTTGGCGAACCACACGATTGCCGCAATCGCGTACAGGATGCAGACGAGGAGTAGCAGCCCGCCCGCGATCCACAGTGAGATCTGACCGAGTCGCTTCACTCGATCGGACGCGTACCGCGATCCGGCGACATCGCCGTCGGCCCACAAGGGATACACGTTGAAGGCGTGCGTGAAGGCGGCGAAGGAGAGCGGCCAGAAGAACAGCAGCGAGACCACTGCCCAACCGGCATTGACAGGTGGTCGAATTGGGTGCTGAGGAACGGATTGCTGGACGGTGGGTTGATCCGGGGTCGTCATGGGGGCTCCTGACATGAGGTGGCCCTTACGACGCTACTGCGATGGAGCTGAAGAATCACTGAGTGTGCGTGATCAGCCGTAGTGCCAGTCGCGATCCATTCTCCGGAAGTACGGGAAGTGTGCGCTCACGTCAGCACTGTTCGGTTCCGCTCCGCGAGCATCCGAGCTACGGGGAGAACATCGTTTGCTGCCATCTCGATTCGCTCGAAGACCTCAGGGTTGAGGATCGTGGTTCCGTCGAAATCACCTGAGCTGAGATAGATCCCGACAGGAGCGGTGAGCGCTTGAAAGAAGGCAAACAAGGGACGCAGGGCATGATCCAACACGAGAGCATGGCGGTCGCTGCCCCCTGTCGCAGCAAGTACGACCGGGGTGTTGGCGAGTGCGTACTGATCGACGAGATCGAAGAAGTGCTTGAACAGTCCCGTATACGAGCCGCGGAAAACCGGTGACGCGGCGATGACGATATCCGCGGACTCGACTGCAGCCAGCGCTTCGGCGGTGACAGGGTCGACCTGATCGCGATCCAGAGCTGTCGCGAGCCCGGGAATCAGATCCACGATCTCGATGACCTGTGTGTCGATCTGCTCGAAGTCACTGAAGGTTTCGACGATCAGATCGACGAGTGCGCGAGTCTTGGAAGGCTTCTGGAGGTTGCCGACAACGGCGACAACTTTGAGTGGTGTGCTCACCGAAACTCCTATTTCTCAGATGACTTCAACGATTCGATTTCCTTGCGCACCACGGGGGCTACCTCGGTGCCGAGGATCTCGATCGAGCGGAGCATGTCCTTCTGCGGAACATTGCCGAAGCCCATCTGGATCATGATGCGGTCATGGTGGAACAGTTCGTACTGCGCCATCGTCTTGTCGATGATTTCTTGCGGGCCACCGAGGAAGAACGCGCCCGCGGTGGTTGCCTGCGCTTCGTATGCCCTGCGCGGCATGGGAACTCCGTTTCCGCGCTGATGATGGTTCTGCATCCAGCCGGCCTGGAAGTACGGGTAGGACGTATCGAGTGCTGTTTGCCTCGAGGTGTCGACAAACCCCGGCGAAGCAATAGAGACAGCGAGCTTCTTCGGATCATGTCCGAACTCCGCTGCAGCCCTGCGGTACAGATCGACGAACGGTTCGAACTGTTGGTAGCTCCCACCGATGATCGCAAGTGACAGGGGTAGACCGAGTTTCGCCGCACGGACCACCGAGGCCGGGGTACCTCCGACCGCGATCCACACGGGAATCTGGCGATCCGGACGAGGTGTCACGTCACCGTCGATCAGTGGTGCGCGAAGTTGGCCCTCCCAGTTGATCGGGTTCTCGTCACGCAGTTTCAGTAGTAGGTCGAGCTTTTCGGCGAAGAGTTCGTTGTACTGGGAAAGGTCGTACCCGAAAAGCGGAAACGACTCCGTGTAGGAGCCTCGGCCGGCAATGATCTCGGCGCGGCCTTCGGAAAGCAGATCGACCGTCGCGAACTGTTGAAACACGCGGACAGGATCGTCGGAACTCAGGACTGTCACTGCACTGGACAGCTTGATGTTGTCGGTGGCCTGAGCCATTGCTGCGAGTACGACTGCAGGGGCCGAGACTGCAAAGTCGGTGCGATGATGTTCGCCGACGCCGAAGACGTCGAGTCCCACCTGATCTGCGACGGTGGCCTGTTCGACCAAATGGCGAAGGTGTACACCGGGATTCATCATCTCGCCGGTAGTGGGGTCAGGTGTGAGTTCACCGAAATGGTAGACACCCAATTCGAAAGCCATGTTGTTTCTCTCTATCTGTTCGTGGGGGTGATGGAAAGTTGTTCGGCGTGCGCATCGCAAGCGCCGCTCTGATTCGTGTGGTGTGTGGCAAGTCGGGAAAAGAAGCGGTCGAGTACCGGAAGTTCTTCAGGTTCGATGAGATCGGAGAAGTAGTCGGCGATTCCTCGCGTGTGTATGGCGGAAGCAGTTCGAAGTGTCTGCTTGCCTGCAGACGTCATCGATACCGTCACGACGCGTCGATCGTTGTCCGGTCGAACGCGCTCCACCAATCCCGCCTCGACCAATCGATCGACGACGCGCGTCACGCCACTGGTGGTGACCAGGACAAGCTCGGCCAGATCGCCCATTCGGATGGTGTTTCCGGGAGCTTCATGCAGTCGGAGTAGAACGTCGTACTGGCCCAGGGTGAGCCCGGTGCTGGTTCGAAGGTCCGCCTCCATCTTGCCGAGGATGACGCTGTGGGAGACGACGAGGTCGCGCCATACGCGACCACGTACGTGTTCATCAGTTGTCATCGGTGACGCCCTTCATTTATTTGCGATCGCAAGTATTGCTTACTCAAGTAATACGCTCGCGACGGCTGAACTATTCCCTGCTCTGGTTTTTGCTGGTCGGAAGGTGCTGACTCGAACGTGTGTTCGAGTATTGTTGAGGGAGGGGATCGGGGGATTCTATGAGTGTCTTGTTGTCGGATGTGGTGTCTGGTTCTGCGGTGGGGTTGCGCGGGCGCCTGTGGCGGTTGTCTGCTGCCGAGTTGCGCGCTGCTGCTGTCGAGGCGAGTGCGGAGATTCTGCGTCTGGAAGCGGTGCGGGTGGCGGTGGTCGACGAACTCTCGATGCGTCCCGACGATCAGGTGATCGCCAGCCGCGGAGTCGGGTCATGGTTGGCGGCAAACACGATGCTGCAGGTTCGTGACGGGAAGAAGATCGCCGCCTTGGGCGCGGCACTGCGGCCGTTTCCGGCGGTGGCGGCTCGGTTCGATTGCGGGGATTGCTCGTTCGATCACGCCGTCTTGATCGTGGCGTTTTGTGAATCTCCGCCGAAGGGGATGCCGGAGGAGGCGCTCCCTCGCTGCATCGACCTGCTGCTCGCTGCAGCCTCGGGCGTGGAGGCGACGACGACGAAGGTGCGGCACGTCATCGCGACTTTGGAGCGGGTGTTCGAATCCGATGAGATTCCGCCGGCCGAAGATGTGGATCTCAATGAGTTGCGCATCGCGTCGACGCTCAATGGTCGGGTGGTGGTGCGCGGGGATTTCGACGCCCTCACCGGCGAAATGCTGCTGTCGGCGTTGTCGAATTTGACGATGCCCACCCCAGCGCCCGATGGAACTCCCGACGCTCGGTCGGCGGCGAAGCGGACGGCGGACGGGTTCACCGAACTGATCCGCCGCTACCTCGACTGCGCCAAGACCGGTAGCGATGGTGGTCAACGACCGCACGTGAACGTGCACATCAACGCGCGTGATCTCGCTGAGCATCGGGCTTGTGCCGCTGCGCCTTCTGATGGTGGAGAGCCTCGGTCGGATCTTGATGTCGGGCATATGCCATGGTTGGGGCCGCTGTCGGTGTCGCAGACGAGGCTTCTGGGGTGTGATTGTTTCCTGTCGACTGTTCTACTGGACGCTCACGGCGCGCCGTTGGATGCGAGACCCGGGAAACGTCTGGTCAACGCCGAACAGCGCGTGGCGCTGATTGCCCGAGACAAGGGCTGCGCCTTCCCCGGCTGCACATGCGTACCGGCCTGGACGGACGCGCACCATATTCGGCATTGGGCGAACGGTGGTCCGACGGTGATGAACAACCTTGTCCTGCTGTGCCGTTCACATCACCGGCTGATGCACCGGAAAGCCGGGTTCGTCGGTAAATGGGAAATCCGGATGGGTGTCGACAACAAACCGTGGTTCATCCCGCCTCCCTCGATCGACCCTGGGCAGCACCCCAGGCCGGCGAACACCACCTTCAAAACCTGAGGACGCGAACCTCAGGCACAACGGAACACGGCGAGGCTCCGCATCGGACATCAGCACCCGATTCGGAGCCCACAGGTCGTGGTGAATGGTCGGCGGTCTGAGACTGCCCGTTACAGTTCACTCATGGAGCTGGCGCGTGGGGCGAACACAGTCATTGACGGAACTTCATTGAAAGTGGCGGTGAGCGGTAGCGCCCCGGGCACGGTGGATCTGATGGTGTTCCAGCTCGATGATCGCAACAAAGTGCGCGATGATGCGGATTTCATCTTCTTCAATCAGCCGGTCTCACCTGAAGGTGCGGTGCGCTTGGAGTCCGGCGGCGTCATTGAAATCGACATCGCAAGGGTGCCCTCTGACATACACCAGCTGAGTGTTGCCGTGGCGTTGGATGCGGCGGCAAACGGAACCCTTTCTGCAGTCCGAGACATGGGCGTCGTGGTGGAACAGGCCGATTCCGTCGCGATTGTGGCTCCGGCTTTGGGTCTGACGACCGAGAGAGCGGCGGTCCTCGTCGAGATCTATCGCCGCGGCGCGGGGTGGAAGCTGCGGAACGTGTCAGCCGGCTGGGACAGCGGATTGGCAGATCTGGTAACAGCATTCGGTGTTTCTGTCGACGAGGAACCGCAGACCCAACCTGCCGGGCCCGCTGAATCGGCAGACGGAATTCGGAGCGTGCCTGACGAGGCGAAACTCTCGATGGTGAAGCGGGAGAAGCTGGACCTCCGAAAGCGTGAGGTGGCGAAGGTCCTGCTGACCAAGGGTGGCAACGGAATTCGTGCGCGAGTGGTTCTGGTGATCGACAAAACGGGAAGTATGGCCAAGCAGTACCGCACCAGGGTGGTTCACCGTGTTGTCGAACGCATGGTCCCCGTTGCGATCCAACTCGATGACGACGGCAAACTCGAGCCTTACTTGTACGCAGTCAGTTTCCTCAAGCTTCCCGAGATCTCCGTGCATGATGCGGAAGAGTGGTCTGACACCTACCTGCACCTGCGCGGTTCGCACGGAGGTTTCAACTACGACAAGATCGGCGCCGCGAATCGTGAAGTGCCGATCATGACAGAGATACTCTCCGGCCTGACCCGTGGTTCGGCCCCTACGCTTGTCCTGTTCTTCACCGACGGCGGCTTCAGCGAGCGCAAGGAAATCACGAAATTGATGCGCGAAGCGTCTGGGCTTCCGGCCTTTTGGCAGTTCGTCGGAATCGGCAAGGCCAACTACGGAGTGCTGGAGAAGCTCGACGACCTCGACGGCAGGGTGGTCGACAACGCCGGATTCTTCGCGCTGGACGACATCGACACCGTCGACGACGCTCAGCTGTACACCCGTTTGCTGAGTGAGTTCCCGGATTGGCACAAGGCGGCTGTGGCCGCAGGCATCACGAAGCCGTGATTCAGCTGGTCGAAACCAGCTGCGGTGCATTCTCTTTCAAGAACTCGTCGATGAAATTCCAGGTGGAAGCTCGCGCGGTGGGACCGGCAACGAGACCGAGGTGACTGCCCGGCGCCTTCTCGAATCGAACTGACGGCGCTCCGGTGAGGACCGAAGTGATCGCCTCTGCCGAAGCGATGGGTGCGATCACATCAGTGGTGCCGCCGATCGCGAGAACGGGGACCTTCAGTGCGGACAGTTTGATCTCACGTCCGGCAAGGCAGATGGAGTCGTTGTAGAGGTTGTTACCGAGCATGAGTTGTTCGCAGATCTGCTGAAATGCTTTGCCCGGGTACCCAGGCATTGCTGCCATGAACTTGTCGATCGATTCCATGCGAGCCAGAGTCTCGGTGTCGTGGAGATTACGCACGATGAACCATGGCTTGAGGACTTCACGCTGCAACGCCGTCACCTTGTAACTCGCCTGAACGAGTGGAGCAGGTAGTCCGCCGACGAGATTGGTCGCGGACGTGAGCGGCGTGTCACCGGTGTATTTGCCGATCAGCCTCAACGGGCTGATGGCGGGAATTTTCGTGTAGTCGATCGGTGTGCCGATCGCGGTGATCGACGCGATCGGCAGGTCGGGGTGAGCGGAGCTCGTGAGTAGAGACATGGTCCCGCCGAGACTCCACCCGATCACGGAAACGGCAGCGCCGTCATGCAGATCCGATATGGAGCGGATCGCTTCGGGGATGATGTCGTCGACCCAGGCCTCGAATCCCATTCCGCGGTCGGAGTACCGCATGGTTCCGTAGTCGAGAAGATAGGGAGTGTTGCCGCCGCCGAGTAGGTGGGCGGCGAGGCTCTGGCCTGGGCGAAGATCGTAGCAATCGGCGGAAACTGCGAGGGGCGGCACGAGAAGAACCGGGTTGCCCTTCGGTGTCCACAATGCACCGAAGCGATACAGATCGCGGTGTGGGCCTTCGCTGATCAGTACGGACGGGGTGCGTTCGGCCTTCTCGACGCCGTCGCCGAACGAGAGTCCCCACGCGTTGCGCGCTGCGGTGTCCAGCGTCGGGCGCCACGTCGCGATCAAGCCACTGATATCCAGCACTGGTTCCCCTCGGAGTCGAATCGGCTGACGGCCGAGTCGGCCGCGCTCGGTGTATGTTACCTGCCTTCACATACATCGACGTCTGGGGTGCAGAAACCCAGCTCGGCAACGGAGCCACCGTGCCGAGCTGGGTCGATCGGTAATAATCAAGCCGGGATGATCAAGCCCGTCGCGGCAGTGGCCGTTGCGTAGCGCTGTGCGACGTCTTCCCAGTTGATGACATTCCAGTAGGCCTTCACGTAGTCGGCCTTGACGTTCTTGTACTGCAGGTAGAACGCGTGCTCCCACATGTCGAGCATGAGCAGCGGAACGATGCCGATGCTGATGTTGCCTTGCTGATCGGTGAGCTGCTCGATGACCAGTCGCTTCCCGATCGTGTCATAGGCGAGCACCGCCCAGCCGGAACCCTGCAAAGTGGTTGCTACAGCGGAGAAGTGGTTCACGAATGCGTCGAAAGAGCCGAAGTGCTCGTCGATCGCGGCTGCCAACTCGCCTTCCGGCCGCTCACCACCGTTGGGGGAGAGGTTCTTCCAGAAGATGGAGTGATTGGTGTGGCCGCCGAGGTGAAAGGCGAGGTTCTTGCTGAGTAGCGGTGCCTTCGCGGTAATCGTGCCGTCTTCACGGGCAGCAGCCAACTGCTCGATTGCGCTGTTGGCGCCCGCCACGTAGGTGGCGTGGTGCTTGCTGTGGTGCAGTTCCATGATCTCGCCGGAGATATGGGGCTCGAGAGCGGCGTAGTCGTAATCCAGCTCGGGGAGAACGTATTCAGTCATGTGACGTGCCTTCCTTTGAGGAGATGTTGTGAGGGGACAGGTTTCTGTAGGTTCGATCGTGATAGACCAGTGGCGCCGAAACCTGCTGCGGATCGATGACGTCGACTACGCGTGCGGTGACAATCACTGCGGAGCCACACGTTGTGGCATTCAAGGGAACTGCGCGCAGGGCATGGCCCGTCCCATGCAGGAACGGTTCACCGGTCGGCAGTAACGACCAAGGCATGTCGTCCCCGAAGCGCACGGCGCCGCGGGTCGCGAACGTGGCAGCCAGTCGCTCGTTTGCCGAATTTGCCAGGTGAACAACAAAACTGCGGGCGCAAGCAATGACTCTGGCAGAACCTCGCAAGGACTGCAGAGAGAACGCCAGAACTGCCGGATCGGCGCTGATCGAGATCACCGACGACGACGTGATGCCGGCCGGGCCGTCGTCGCCCGTTGCCGTGATGATCGAGACACCGGCGGGATGGTTCCGGAACGCCTCGACGAAGGAGCTCCGGATGGACAGCTCCGAATCAACGGGGCCGTCCGAAACGGATTGGGTGCCAACCAGTTTTGTGGTCACTCCTCACCCCTCTTCTGCCTCGGTTTGCTGTCGTTGCACTGTCTTGTGCAATACCGACGTTAAAACCTCGAGTGCAGTTGAGGTCAAGGCGCTGTGGCGGACCTCACCGTCCGAGCTTGGTTGCCAGACGTTCCATGTATCCGACAACCTCTTCGGGGCTCTTGTCCGGAGTGCCGAACATTGCTTCGGTGACACCGATGTCTGCCCAGTGGGCGAGCTTCTCCGGGTCGGGTTTGCCTGCCAGGACTGTTATTTCAGGTTCGCCGACCCTACCTGCTTCGGCCCAGATCTTTCGAAGCAGTTCTACGTTTCCGTCGATCTCCTGCTCGATGGGTGTGGTGATCCAGCCGTCGGCGGACTTGGCGATCCACTTGAAGGTCTTCTCGTTGCCGCCACCTCCCAGGAGGATGGGCGGACGGGGTTTCTGAACAGGCTTGGGCCAGGCCCAACTTGGCCCGTACTTCACGAATTGGCCGTCGTACGAAGCTTCTTCCTTCGACCACAGTTCTCCCATGGCTTCGAGGTACTCACGGAGTGCGGTCCGGCGTTTGTTGGGCGGTACGCCGTGGTCTGCGAGTTCCTCTGCATTCCAGCCGAATCCGACGCCGAAAACCACGCGGCCGTCGGAAAGGTGGTCCAGCGATGCGATGGTTTTTGCGAGAGTGATCGGATCGTGTTCGAGGGGGAGGGCAACGGACGTACCCAACCGGATGGTGCTCGTGACTGACGCCGCGGTACCCAGGGCGACCCAGGGGTCGAGTGTGCGCATGTAACGGTCGTCGGGTAATTCGGCGGACTGGGTTCCGGGGTGATCGGAATCCCTCGACACCGGGATGTGAGTGTGCTCCGGAACGTAGAAGGCGTCGAATCCATTCGCCTCGGCAACCTTTGCCGCCTCGGCGGGGCGAATGCCGCGATCACTGGTGAACAGGCTGAGTCCGTAGCGCACTGGTTCTCCTTCGATGGTCCGTCGAAAAACTGTAACCTGTTCCAGGATCGTTCGGATAGGTTTCCGGCCGAGTTAAATCGATTGCCGCCGTGACCGAGGTCGTGGTGAACTCGTGCGGACTTGTTGTGTGAGGTTGTGGGCCGGATAGGTTGGGGCCGAGAGGTTGGACAAGGTGGGCACCGTGGATGCAGTGCAGATGAATCGGTTGTCGTGGAATGCGGCGACTGTCGCTCACAACAGCCACAAGGGAGACCAGGCACAGTTCTTCCGCAACGGCGGGTCGACCCTGTTTCCGGAAGAAGTGGCGCTGCTCGGCGAGATTGCAGGCTCCTCGATTTTGCATCTGCAGTGCAATTCCGGTCAGGATTCGTTGAGTTTGGCGGCCCTCGGTGCCAACGTGACCGGCGTCGACCTCTCGGATTCCGCGATCGACTTCGCCCGAACCTTGTCCACGGAATCCGGCATTGCTGCCGAGTTCGAGCGAGCGGAAGTATCTGGATGGCTCCGCGAAGCTGCCGCCGCTGAAAGAAAGTTCGACCGAGTCTTTTCTTCGTACGGGACTGTGATCTGGTTGCCCGATCTCGACGAGTGGGCAGATGGGATTGCCGGTGTTCTGGCGCCTGACGGTCGATTCGTTCTGGTGGAGTTTCATCCATTTGCCATGTGTTTCGACGAGAAGTGGTCGCTGACATACCCGTACGGAGGCGGGACCCCGGTGACCGAACCCGGTGGCGTCGGCGACTACGTGGCAGATTCAGTCGACCTTGTCTTGCCGGGTGCTCCGGGAGGTGGAAACGCGCGTTTCGAAAATCCTTTCCCCTCATGTGAATTCAACTGGTCTATTGCCGAGGTACTCGGCGCGTTGCGGCGGGCCGGATTGCTGCTCGAGTCCTTCGACGAATACCCGTACGCCAACGGCTGGCAAGGATTCGAGGAGATGACCGAACTCGGCGCCAAGCGCTGGGGAGTCCCGGCCGGACGTCCCGAGCTGCCGCTGATGTATTCGCTGTCCGTTCGCTTGGCAGCCTGACGCCTATTTCCCCCGCATTTGCGGGTAATTGACGACACAGGTACTAATTACCCCCATGCCCACGACGCCACTGACACGACGCATCGCCGTCGACCTGTGCCGTCTTGGTGCTCACTGCTGTTGCTGTTGATTCCTTCCGACTCTCCTGAGTGAGAATGGCGCCTCCCTGTGCGCCTGCGTCCTTGCATATGCACTCGTAGCTGCATATGTGCCGGAATTTCCGTACGTCGAGGAAGAACAGCGATGTCGACTTCTGTCGAAGCAAAAGAACCAACACCGGCCTCGGAATCGAACCGTGAGCCGCGCCGGCCGTGGGCTTCGAGTGTGACCACCGTAGGACTGCCAGTGCTTTCGGTGATCGCATTCTTGGCGCTGTGGCAGGTCGCGGCAGCCAGCGGGACCTGGAGTGAGACCTTCGTGCCGTTTCCGAGCACGGTCTGGCATGCCTTCGTCAACACGATGACCACACATGACGGAGTGCGGGGCTACCAGGGGTATTTGCTCTGGGAGCACCTTTACATGACGCTGCGACGGGTGCTGGTCGGTGTGATCATCGGCGTCGGATTGGGCGTCATTCTCGGATTGGCCATGGGATCGGTGTCATGGCTGCGGAGTCTGCTCGAACCGTGGTTGACGTTCCTGCGTGCACTGCCGCCCTTGGCGTACTTCTTCCTGCTGGTGATCTGGCTGGGAATCGACGAGGCGCCGAAGATTACATTGCTGGCGCTCGCTGCTCTCCCGCCCGCAGCAGTGGCCACCACAGCTGCTGTCGTCGCGGCGCCCGTCGGGCTGGTCGAAGCGGCCAGAGCGTTGGGAGCTTCACGGGCACAAGTGATCCGAGACGTCGTCGTCCCGTCGGCCTTGCCGGAAACTTTCACCGGAATTCGGCTGTCGGTGGGTATGGCGTACTCGTCGGTGGTCGCAGCCGAACTGTTCAACGGCATCCCTGGAATCGGCGGAATGGTCAAGGATGCAAGCAATTACAACAACACACCGGTTGTGCTGGTGGGGATCTTCGCCATCGGATTCTCCGGCCTGATCATCGATGGACTGCTGCGGGCTGCAGAGCGCCGCGCCGTTCCCTGGAGGGGAAAAGTATGACTGACAATCTGAAGCGCAACAGTATTCCGAAGCGCAGCAGTAATCTGACGCGCAATGAGGGAAAGGCTTCCCGGACGGCGTTCACGGTGCTGATCGGTGTCCTCGCACTGGTTCTCGGTGCGTGCTCGGTGGATCATTCCGGCCAGGATTCGTCCAAGGAAACGATTCGCATTGCCTACCAGTCCTTCCCGAGTGGCGATTTGATAGTCAAGAACAACCGTTGGCTCGAAGACGCGCTGCCCGAGTACAACGTGAAGTGGACGAAGTTCGATTCGGGAGCCGATATCAACACCGCCTTCATCGCAGGTGAAATCGACTTCGGTGCAATCGGTTCGAGTCCGGTTGCCCGTGGACTCTCGGCACCGCTGAACATTCCGTACCAGGTTGCGTTTGTTCTCGATGTGGCCGGTGACAACGAAGCTCTGGTGGCCCGCAATGCAACCGGAATCAAGACCGTGGCAGATCTGCGGGGCAAGAAAGTGGCCACGGCATTCGCGTCGACCGCTCACTACAGTCTGCTGGCGGCTCTGAACCAGGCCGGACTCAGCGCAGATGACGTTCAGTTGGTGGATCTCCAGCCGCAGGCATCACTCGCCGCCTGGCAGCGAGGTGACATCGACGCCGTCTACACCTGGCTGCCGACGCTCGACGAACTGCGCAAGGACGGAACACAGTTGATCGCCAGCCGCGAGCTGGCGACGGCGGGAAAGCCGACGCTGGACCTGGGTGTGGTGTCGACCGCGTTTGCGAAGGATCACCCCGAGATCGTCGACACCTGGCGGCAGGTTCAGGCCCGCGCGCTCACGACGATCGCCACTGACCCGAACGCGGCAGCGGAAGCTGTTGCCGCGCAATTGGGCGCCTCCAAGGAAGACGCGGCAGCGCAGCTGAAGCAGGGTGTGTTCCTCACTCCCGAGCAGATCTCCTCGCCGGAATGGCTGGGCACCGAGGGCGCTCCCGGAAATTTGGCAGTGAACCTGCAGAGTGCAGCGCAATTCCTGGCCGAGCAGAAGCAGATCGACAGTGTGCCTGATCTGACGGTGTTTCAGAATGCTCTCTATGTGAAGGGGCTTCCCGATGTCCTTGACCAGTAGCGTGACCGCACAGCAGGCGGTCGGTGGGTTCGCAACCGACCGCCCGGGGGCGATCAGAATCGACACCGTCTCACACAAATACGGCCACGGCCGAGAGTCCGTAACGGCGCTCGGACCGGTATCGATCGACGTCGCACCTGGTGAGTTCCTGGTCCTCGTCGGAGCGTCGGGTTGCGGCAAGAGCACCTTGCTGCGGTTGATTGCGGGATTCGAAAACCCATCCAGCGGAACGGTTCAGGTGTCGGGATCCGACCCGATCCCCGGGTCGAGTGCGGGAGTGGTGTTTCAGCAGCCGCGGCTCTTCCCGTGGAAGTCCGTCGGCGGCAACATCGATCTGGCACTCAAATACGCCGGCGTTGCAAAGAGTGACCGCGGGCAAAGACGCGAAAAACTCCTCGACCGCGTCGGGCTGGGCGGCACTGCGGACCGGCGAATCTGGGAGATCTCCGGCGGGCAGCAGCAGCGGGTGGCAATTGCCCGGGCCTTGGCGGCCGAAACGTCGTTGCTTCTGTTGGACGAGCCCTTTGCCGCGCTGGACGCCCTCACCCGCGAGCGTCTGCAGGAGGACCTCCGCAACGTCAGCGCCGAGTCCGGGAGAACGAGTGTCTTCGTCACTCACAGCGCCGACGAGGCAGCATTTCTCGGCTCCAGGGTCGTGGTCCTGACAAGCAGGCCGGGCAAGGTCGCGCTCGATCTGAAAATCGATCTGCCACGAACAGGCGTCGACCCTGACGACCTCCGCGGCTCACCCGAATATGCGGCATTCCGAGCCGAAGTCGGCCACGCCGTCAAGGTTGCCGCTGCAGCGTAGGTACCCTGCGCGTCGACTACCAGGCGACCGCGTCGATAATAGGAGGGAGAACGTGCAGGACACGACGAACAAGGAGTGGTCATGGCAACTGAGGTGGAGTCCGGTGACCTCGTGCAGGCAGCCGGCCATGCGGGTCCGTGGACGGTAGTCGAAGTTCGCCAGGGCATGGCGCTGCTCGAACACAGTGACGGGCACAGGTTGTCGCGTCGAACGACGACGCTGACCGTCGTCCGCAAGGGCTCGGGCAAGAAGGCAACGGCCGTCGAAGACGGGAACGACGAAAACGGATCGCCAACTCTGTTCGACTGAAACCGCAGCTCGACTGATTTTCCGTCAGTTCGAGAAGACGTCGTCGACGCGTTTGTCGAAATATTCGGCGATTCGGAACGCCAGTGACAGACGTGGGTCGAAGTGACCCTTCTCGATTGAGATGACGGTCTGGCGTGTGATGCCGAGCGCGTCGGCGCACGCTTGCTGTGACAATCCGGCTGCCGTCCGGAGTTCTTGAAGGTTGTTGCGCATCAGATCTCGATAGTGGGGGTGCGGTCCCTCGACACTGCCCAGTACCGGATTCCGAAGTCGGCCAGCCCGAGGGCTGTAAACATTACGAGCGGCAGTTCGGGAGCGCCGAAGACATTGTGCGCGATCAGTGCGATCCCCATGGCAGTGATCAAGTCGGTGAACGCACCGAAGCCGGCCTTGCGACTCCATTCGGTTTCGACAGTGTCCTCAGGGTAGGCGGGGGCCTTGTTGTTCTCCGATGGAAAAAGGGCCCACGCCGACCCGATACAAGCCGGTGCCATGACGACAGCGAAGACTATGAAGGCCAACGTCTTCCGGTCGTCGGCGGTCAACGCTGCAAAAAAGCTGAAGGCCAGCGTTGCTGCGACGCCGATACCGATGATCAGGCTCCACCGTGCAGTGGTGCTCATGAAGCCTCCCAGGTGTAAGAGTTCTTTGACATGCCTGAGCGTAGGTCTACGTATGCCTGATGTCAAAGAACTCTTACATCGCGCTGCGGGTCAAGCGATCCCGAAAGGCGCGGCGTAGGAAAACTTCCCCGTCTGATCAGCGCGGTACGCGGTGAGGGTCCTGATCTGAAAGTGAGCGCCCCACTCGGCTTCCGGAGACTCGACTCCGACGTCGGTACTGGTGACGAATCCGAACCGGGGGTAGTACTCGGTGCTTCCGAGAAGCGCGAGCAGTGGCACGTCCTGGGCGTCGGCCGCACCGATTACGGCGTGCATCAGGGCCGAACCGACGCCGCTGCGCTGGTTGCCCGGCGTGACTGCCAACGGCCCGAGACCAACCGCCTCGACTTTTCCGACCCATCCGCGTGTCCCGATCACGAAACCGACGATCTCGCCGTCTGCCACGGCGACCAGTGACAACTTCGGCAAGTAGTCGTCCGAGGCGAAGAGTTGACGTGTCAGTTCGATCTCGATGGGAGTCTCGCCGGGCGGCGCCTGGTCGGCAAACGCCGCCCCGAGCAGTGAATAGACGGCGTCACGGTCGGAAGAAGTTTCGCGGCGGATGTACATGGCCACGAAACTACCCGCTTCATCTCCGATCGTGCTCCTCGTTTTCGGCCTGACGTGCCACTCGCTTTTCGTAGTCCGCACGCCCGTTCGGATCTACCGATGTCAGTGCGCGGCGATCGTCGATCACCCGGCGTCCGATATTGATCATCCATTCGGGTACCACGGCGTCGATGAGGTCCCAGCCCGCAAGGTAACGCGGAACCGTAGTTTCGGCTCGTCGATGCGTGACGGTGTCGACGACGGCTTTGGCCACGACCTCGGGTTCAACGGTCGGCATGCCCTTTCCGAGTGGCACACCGGAGGAGAGTCCGGTGCGCACGGCGCTGGGCAGGATGGCGCTGACGCTGACTCCGGAATCTGCGAATTCGACACGGGCAGAGGCCGAAAGACCCACCGCGCCGAACTTGCTTGCGTTGTACACGGCCATTCCGGGCACGGGGAGCTTGCCTGCCATGGATGCGATGTTGACGACGTGGCCGCGTCGTCGTTCCACCATGCCGGGCAGCACTGCGCGCATCCCGTGAATCGGCCCCCAGACGTTGACGTCGAGGGTGACTCGACTGGTGGCGTCGGACTCGTCGAGGAAGCCGCCGAGCGGCATCACCCCAGCATTGTTGACCAGAATGTCGATGTGACCGAATTCGCCGATCACTGTGGAGATGAACACATCCCAGGATTCGCGCGAGGTGACGTCAAGTGCGTAGCCGCGGGCCCGCGCGCCGATGGACGCGGCTGTGTCGACGGCTGTCTCCTCGTCGAGATCGCCGACGCAGACGAGTGCGCCGCGAGTTGCGAACAACTCCGCTGTGGCCCGGCCGATTCCGCGGCCGCCGCCGGAGATGACAACGACTGCTCCGTCGAGATCGATCGGCGGGTAGGTGGTGCCGAAGAGGCTCATGCGGTGTACTCCGGTTCGAGGGTGGTGGTGGGCTCAGAGGGCGTGGTATCCGACGAAGGGTTGTCGGAGAGCGTGTGGTTGTAGGCATACGGATCGAAGTCTCGTAGGCGTCGACGCATGGCGCCGGACGACCACGGCCAGTTGAAACTGTTGCGGCCGTTGACGTCGAAGAAATAGCTTTCGCAACCCCCGGCGTTGTAGACCGTGGTTCCCAGGGCTTCCTGAACCTGAGAGTTGAAGGCTGCCTGTACTTCCGGCCGCACGTCGATGGTTTGCCAGCCGTGCCGACGAGCGTGGCCGATCGCCTGCGCCACATAGTTCAGCTGGGCTTCCAAGATCATGAATGCGGACGTGTGCCCGGTGCCGAGGCTCGGCCCCAGCAGAATGAACGCGTTGGGAAATCCGCTGACGGCGGAACCGAAGTACGCCTGCGGGCTTCCCTGCCAATGGTCGTCGAGTGATCGACCTTCTCCGTCGAAAACCTTGGAGGCGATGGGCATGTCGAGGATGTGAAAGCCCGTTCCGAAGATGATGGCGTCCACCTCCGATTCCGCTCCGTCGGCGCCGATCACGGTGTTGCCGCGGATTTCTTCGACTGCATTGGCATGGACGCTGACGTTGGGTTTGCCGAGTGCCGGATAGTACGAATTCGACATGAGCAGTCGCTTGCAACCGAGGGTGTAGTCGGGTGTCAGCGCCTTGCGCAGCTTCGGATCACGGACCTGCAGGCGCAACTGGGCCGAACCGAGTTTCTGCACGATTCGCAGGATCCACGGATTGCGAAATCCCAATCCGAGCGCTTCCATGATTCCGTATTCGATGCTGCGCAGGGCTTTGTGTGCTCCCGGTACGAATCGCATGACGGACCTTTCGATCCGCGGCACGTAGTGGTCGGGTTTGGGGAGAACCCATTGAGCGGTTCGCTGGTAGAGGTGAAGTGTGGAGACTTCGGAGACGATGCGCGGAACGAACTGGACTGCCGAAGCGCCGGTACCCACGACAGCGACGCGTTTTCCGGCCAAGTCGTAGTCGTGATTCCACTGCGAGGAATGAAACACCTCGCCCTCGAACGCTTCCAGTCCGGGGATTGCCGGTGTCAAGGGTTCGTTCCACGGACCCGTGGCCGCGATCACGAAACGAGCAGTGAGTTCGCCACTGGAAGTTGTTATCTTCCACAGGGATTGCGACGCATCCCACTGTGAGGAGAGCATTTCGACCCCGAAGCGAACATGCTTGTCGATGCCGTGGCGGAGGGCCATATCGTCGATGTACTCGCGGATCTCCGGCTGCTCCGCGAACAAACGCGTCCAATCCGGATTGGCGGCAAAGGAATACGAGTACAGGCCGGACGGAACATCGCAGGCACAACCGGGATAGGTGTTGGCGCGCCAGGTTCCACCGAGCGAATCGGCCTTTTCGAGCAGGCCGAAATTTTCGATCCCGAGGCGCTGCAGATGAATGGCTGCGCCGATTCCGGAGATCCCGCCGCCGATGATCACGACCTCGAAGTGGTCAGGTTCGTTGTTCACTGAGTCTGCGCTTTCACTGGTGGGAATGGGTGGTGTGGAACGGGTGCGCATCGAGTTCACGCTTGACGCTCGCACGTGTTGTGCGCAGGGATGATTCGAAGGTGGCGAGCCGACGTCGGCCGTCCATGAAGTTGGCGCCCATGACGGCGAGATCGTCATCGGTGGCATCGATACGCAGGACCTTGGTGCCCGCAGCGCGAACCAGCTCGATCTCGCGGTCGAGGCCCTTGGACATGGCGTTGCGCAGGGCGCCGCGTTCGATGCGGGCAGCACCGCGCGCCGGCTTGAGCGTTCGAGACGCCATGGGCGCCAGTACAACCAGCTCGTCCAGCTCGAGGGGGAGCAGGAGGTCTACTGAAGCCGTGGATGCCGCGCCGCCGTCGATGTACCTGACGCCGTCGATGGTGACAGGTGGGAACCAGCCGGGAATCGCCCAGGACGCTCGAAGTGCTTCACCGACGGTCGCTTCCGGAGCCCCCTGTGCCCCGAATGCGACCCGCCGCCCCGTTCTGTAGTCCATGGATACCATGTACGCGTTCGGATGTGGGAGCCACGAATCGCCAGGGGCAAGTGATGCGGCGAGCGCGGTGAGCCAGGACGGGTCGCCGCCACCAAGCGGTGCTATGCCGCTCATCCGGCTCAGAACCGGAAGATCTCGACGCGCCACCAGTCGTGGATTGCCGATCCCCAAGCTCGGTAGTGGTGGGATTTTTCCGGGTGCCGACGCGATGTGGGCGAGGAGTTCGGGGCGGGCCGCGGGATCACCGAGTTGCATGGCGACCAGCTCGTCGACGCCGACTCCGCTGCCGAGCATCGTCACGAACTCGGCTCCGGCGGACGTGCCGATGATGGCGGTGGCTTCGCGGGGATCCCAGTCGAGTGCCTCCCGAACCGAGGCGAGCGCGGCAACGGTCCAGGCGAAGCCGAGAGTGCCGCCGCATCCGATTGCCAAGCCGCGTTTCGGCGCGCTGTTTCGCCTGAACCCGGTCGCGGTGGTGCCGGTCACTTCTGAAGTCATATTTCGGAGACTATCAGTATCTGAATAACGTGGGTACCCCAAATGTGGTTTTCCGGAGTGCGCCCGCGGGCCGCTCCCGGTATTCGGCTACCGTTGGAATCTCGATACTCAGAACCACTAGGAGGTTCCGATGGCACGATTGACCAGGCAGGAAGCGCAGGCGTTGACCCGCGAAACCTTGTTGGCGACGGCCGTCGAGCATTTTCTCGATCGCGGGTACGCCGCCGCGTCACTCGATCAGATCGCCGAGGATGCCGGCTACTCCAAGGGTGCGGTGTACTCGAACTTCAAGAACAAAGACGAGTTGTGCGCTGAAGTGCTCGGCCGAATCAGGTTGACCAAGGTCGGTGAGATCACCGCACAACTCGGAGCGAAGTCGACGCTCGACGACGCGGTGGCCGAGTTCGCGCGATGGGCCGAGCGCACGATCGGGGACCAGAGGTGGACTCTGCTCGAGGTCGAGTTCTCGGTCCGGTCACGGCACAGCGAGGACATTCGAGCGAAAATCGCGGCGGGTGCCGACCAAGTGCGCGGACTGATCGCCGGAATGGTGCAGCACCTCACCGAATCCAACAATGTGACGCCGACAATGGACCCGAATGCGGCGGCCCTTCGAATGCTCAGCGTCGGAATCGGTTTGGGACTTCAGCGTGCGATCAGCCCAGAGCTTCCCGTCGATCCGTTGGTGGACACGGTGCGCGAAATATTACTGGGTGGGTGAAACTGTCGGGCGGGCAAGGAGTACTCGCAGCATACCGCCGATCTCGGCGACAGCGGCGCGTGAACCGGCGCTCGGCCCCAGAACGTTGACGAAGCCGTGGATGAATCCGGGATAGCGTCGATCCGTCACGTGAACACCGTTGTCGCGCAATCGAGCTGCGTAGGCTTCGCCTTCGTCCCGGAGTGGATCGAATCCCGCCGTGATCACGATGGCTGGTGGCAGTCCCGCCATATCGGGGGCGCGTAGCGGCGACACCATCGGGTCGAGTCGATCGGCATCGCTGCCGAGGAAGCTGGACTCGTAGAAGTTCATGTTGGCCTCGGTCAGGAAGAAGCCTTCACCGAACGTCGTTCTCGACGGCGCCTTCTCGTGAAAGTCGGTCGCGGGATAGATCAACAGTTGTGCTGCCGGAGGGGTCTTGCCGTCGTCGCGGGCACGCAGCGCCACCGTTGCGGACAGGTGCCCACCCGCGCTGTCGCCGCCGACAGCGATCCGCGTCGGGTCTGCGCCGAACTCTTCGGCGCGGTCGACGATGTCGAGGTAGGCGGCGTAGGCGTCGTGTACCGGTGTGGGGAAAACGAATTCGGGTGCGAGCCGGTAGTCGACCGAGACGACCCGTGCGCCGGAAGTCTCGGCCAACAGGCGGCACGGAGCATCGTGGGATTCGATGCCGCCCTGCACCCAGCCGCCGCCGTGGAAGTAGACGAGCAGAGCGCCGGTGTCGGCGCTCGGAACATAGAGCCGGGCTCGAAGTGGGCCGTCGGCGCCCGACACGGAAATCTCTTCGGTGTGGACCGGTGCGGGCCGACCGCCCATCATGATCGCCGTTCGGGTCAGATTGGCGCGAGCAGCGGCGAGTGACTGGGAATCGGTTGTATGCGACGGTAGTGGCCGCGTCTTCGCGAGCGTGAGCAGCAGATGTGCGTCGGCGTCGAGCGTGTTGCCCTCGATGACGACGGGTGGACCGGTGATTCGGCGTTTCACCGCGCTGGGCAGCGCGAATGCGGCTGCCACCAAGGATGCTTCGGCGCGATCTCGAATGCTGCGGCTGTTGGCCTGCTTCACGGATTCCGACACGTGGCGCACACTACCAAGCATGACTACTGCGGCACTGTCGATCACGCAGATCGAGAACACACACCTGGTTCGGTGCGGTCACGCCAATTGGGTGCTGGTCGAAGAAGGGTCCGATCTGACGCTGATCGACGGCGGATACCCGGCCAACGGGGCCGACGTCGAACGCTCGATCGAGCAGATCGGTCACCAGCTCGGGGATGTTCGGGCAATCCTCGTCACTCACGCGCACGTTGATCACATCGGCGGAATCGCGGACATCGTGACTCGGCTCGAGGTTCCGGTCCTGATGGATCCGTTGGAGGTGCCCCACGCGAA
Source organism: Rhodococcus sp. NPDC057135 (assembly GCF_042670865.1). Taxonomy (NCBI): domain Bacteria; kingdom Bacillati; phylum Actinomycetota; class Actinomycetes; order Mycobacteriales; family Nocardiaceae; genus Rhodococcus; species Rhodococcus sp. NPDC057135. The sequence goes on along the minus strand of NZ_JBHUUU010000004.1, from coordinate 100,521 downwards.
GCGGGAGTATCTGCAGCAGTTGTCGCCGGCGAAAGCTCCGTTGCTGTTGTGGCGGCGAGGTGCTCCGAAGTGGCTTCGCGACGTGATCGGAGCGGGCGCGTTGAAAGGAGCGGAACTGCCTCACGCACAGGCCTTTGCGTCCGGTGGCGCGCTGGATATCCCAGGCCGTATCGTGCCGATTCCCACTCACGGGCACACCGACGGCCACAGCGCTTACCTGGTCCCCGACGCAGGCGTCGTCGCGTCGGGTGACGCTTTGGTGACCGGACACGCGACGTCGAGCGTTGCCGGACCACAATTTCTGGTGTGCCCTTTCAATCATGACCGTGAAGCGACGGACCAGGCGTTGGACAATATCGCCGCTGCACCTGCCGGCGTGCTGTTTCCCGGACACGGTCCGGTCTACGAAGGCAGCCTGGCTGCCGCAGTCGAACAGGCCCGAGCCGGCCGGACAAGGATGCGTCCATGACTACTGTCGAAACGGTCGACGAAGGTGCAGTGCACGGTTTCCTGCATCGGCCTGATTCTGTGTCCTTCGCGTCGCCCGTCGCCACGCTTGCACTGACTCACGGCGCCGGAAGTAACTGCGACACTGTGCTGTTGCGTGCTGTTGCCGACGGCTTTGCCGTGGCGGGAGTGCAAGTTCTCCGATTCGATCTCGCGTTTCGGGTGCGTCGAGCTTCAGGCCCGCCACATCCGTCGCGCGCTGCGGAGGATCGCGCGGGCATTGCCGAGGTGATTGCCGCTGTTCACGCGGACTACTCGGTGTCCGGACCTGTTCTGCTCGGCGGACATTCGTACGGCGGTCGGCAAGCGTCGATGCTGGCGTCGGAGAACCCAGGACTCGTCGACGGACTCGTTCTGCTGTCCTACCCACTGCATCCACCGAAGAAGCCCGAGAAGCTCAGAACGGAACACCTACCCGCGTTGAACACGCCGACGGTTGTCGTCCACGGATCGAAGGACGAGTTCGCGACCACGGAGGAGATTCGGGCTGCACTTGCGCTGATTCCCGCACCGACGCGATTGGTGGAGTTCGAGGGGGCTCGACACGACTTGTCCGTGGTGAAATTCCCGGTGGTCGAACAGGCAGTCGCCGCAGCAACAGAACTGTTCACGCTCGGACGTTGACGCGCCGGTTGCCCGTGTCGGTGGTTCCTGGTGAGATCGAAGCATGAGTGCCCAGCGGTATCAGCCCAGTGCCCTGTCCGACGTCACGGTGAGCGTCGACGGCGACGACACAGTCGTCAGCTTTCCCCGGGTGCTGCCGTATCCGGTCGAGAAGGTGTGGGAGGCGATCACCGACCCGGAGATGTTGGCGCAATGGACGCCGTACACCGCCGATCGGAATCTGAGCCGCACGGGCGACGCCGTGATCACCATGCTCACCGAGGACGGCGCCCCCGAAATGTCGTTGCCGGTCAGTGTTCACGTCGTGGAGACCACCCGGCGTCTCGAACACGAGTGGGGCCCGGACGAATTGGTGTGGGACCTGACCCCGGTCGAAGGCGGTACCCGTGTCGTGCTGACGCAGAGGTCGCGGGCTGAGGGGATGGCGTCGGCGCTCGCTGCGGGGTGGCATTTGTGCTTCGACGTACTCGATGCCCTTCTCGCGGGTGAGCCCTTCGGTCCGATCGTGGGTGAACGGGCACGCGAGTACGGCTGGGACGCGCTCAACTCCGGCTACGCGCGACGGTTGGGTATCGACGAATCTCAGGTCTGGTAGCTGCTCAGAGTTCTCGGGCGGCGGGCTTTCTGGTGGAGGCTCGCACGATGAGTTCGACGGGAAGTTTCACGGATTCGACGTTCCTGCCGGCGATCAATGCGAGCAGGTGTTCGAGCCCGGTCGCGCCGATCTTGCGGGCGGGGGACCTCACCGTCGTCAGTGGCACCGGGAGTTGGGAGACAACCGGGATGTCGTTGTAGCCGACCAGTGCAAGATCGTCCGGAATGCTCAAGCCGAGATCGCGGGCTACGCCGAGGACGCCGATGGCAATGGTGTCGCTCACCGTGAAGACGGCGTCGGGCCGTGAATCCCCACCCAGCAGTATTGCCGCGGCATCGACTCCGCCTTGAACTTCGAACTCGGACGCCACGATTCGGTGCGGCGGCAGTTCCAAGCCCGCTTCGGCCAGGGCGTCGCGGAAACCTGCGACGCGTTCACGTGACGTGCTGGCGTGATCCGGTCCGGCGATCACACCGAGATCGCGATAGCCGCAGTCCAGTAGGTGCTTTCCTGCGAGATAGCCGCCGAGGCGGTCGTCGCCGCTGACAAATGGCAGGCCGCCGTTCGGCGACGAAATTGCCGGGTCGATGTGCCGGTTCAGCAGCAAGATCGGTAGCGAGCGCAGGGGGAGTGAGTCGACAAAATCGGTACCCGGCAGGTGGATGCTGCTCAGCATGAGCCCGTCGACCTGCCGGCTGACCAGGAACTCGACGGCTTTGCGCTGCGCGTCCAGATCGTCAGGTGGGCTGGAGAGCAGGACCGAGTAACCCGCCGCGGTGGCAGCTTCCTCGATGCCCTGGAACATGGTGGCCACCACGACGTCCGTCAGCCTCGGCATCACGACGCCGATGGTGGTGGTCTTGCGGGTACGCAGGCTGGCCGCCCACAGGTTCGGTTGGTAACCAAGCTCCTCGGCAACCTGACGAACTCGGAGCGCCGAGTCCGACCAACCGTCGGCGGGCTCGGGCTGACGGAGGACCCGCGACGCCGTCGAGATGTGGACCCCGGCCTGGTCGGCGATTTCGCGCAGCGTCGGCGGACGGCCGTTGCTGCGGGTCGACGGATCGGGCGTCATCTGCGTCGGGGCTCCTGCTGTGGGTCCGGGTGTGGGTCGGAGTGAGGGTCGGGGATTGACGGGTATGTAACCGGGCTCTACTCTAGGCGATGCAAACGATTGCGCAATCGTTCTCGCAAAGGATTGCGCCCGAGAACACTGGAGGCCCCGTGACCACGCCGCAGTCCCTGTCCGAGCTTTTTGCCATCGACACCCTGCTGGACGCCGAGGAGATCGCGATCCGCGACACGGTCCGCAAGATGGTCGACGATCGCATCCGCCCGCACATCGGCGAATGGTTCGAGGCGGCAGCATTGCCGGCTCGTGAGCTGGCCAAGGAGCTGGGCGCGCTCGGCGTACTGGGCATGCACCTCGAGGGTTACGGCTGTGCCGGGATGAGCGCGACGGCGTACGGGTTGGCCTGCCAGGAACTGGAAGCTGTCGATTCGGGCATTCGCAGCCTCGTCTCGGTCCAGGGTTCGCTCGCCATGTTCGCGATCCACCACAACGGAAGTGAAGAGCAGAAGGAAGAGTGGCTCCCGCGGATGGCGGCCGGTGAAGCCATCGGTTGCTTCGGTCTCACGGAACCCGATTTCGGATCCAACCCCGGCGGCATGCGAACCAACGCAAAGCGCGACGGTGACGACTGGATCCTCAACGGCACCAAGATGTGGATCACCAACGGCTCCATCGCGGACGTCGCCGTGGTCTGGGCTCGAACCGACGACGGCGTCCGCGGATTTGTTGTTCCCACCGACACTCCGGGATTCTCCGCCCCCGAGATCAAGAACAAGATGTCGCTGCGAGCATCGGTCACCTCGGAACTGGTGCTCGAAGACGTGCGTCTGCCTGCCTCGGCGATGCTGCCCAAGGCTCGCGGACTTTCCGGCCCGCTCGGCTGCCTCAACGAGGCACGCTTCGGCATCATCTTCGGCGCGATGGGTGCAGCACGTGACTGCCTCGAGACCGCGATCTCGTACGCGCGTGATCGCAAGGTCTTCGACAAGTCTCTCGCCGCGTACCAGATCACCCAGGCCAAGATTGCCGACATGGCAGTCGAATTGGGCAAGGGGCAATTGCTCGCAATCCACCTCGGACGTCTCAAGGACGCCGGAACGGTTCGTCCCGAGCAGGTCAGCACCGGCAAGCTCAACAACGTCCGCGAGGCCATCAAGATCGCACGTGAATGCCGAACCATTTTGGGCGCCAACGGCATCACGCTCGAGTACCCCGTGATTCGGCACGCCAACAACCTCGAATCCGTTCTCACCTACGAGGGCACCTCCGAGGTTCACCAGCTGGTGATCGGTCGTGCTCTCACCGGTGAAGAAGCGTTCCGGTGACGGTAGACGCTGTCGGAGCGCTCGACGGTTTGGTGATCGCGGATTTCGGCCGCGTCCTCGCCGGTCCGTACGCCACGATGATTCTTGCCGATCTCGGCGCGGAGGTCGTCAAGATCGAGCGGCCGGGTGTCGGCGACGATACTCGCAGCTGGGGTCCGCCGTGGGTCGGGGACGAGTCGAGTTACTTCCTGTCGGTGAACCGCAACAAGAAGTCGGTCACCCTGGACCTGCGCGAGAACGCGGATCTCGAGAGTGCACGCGAGCTGGTTCGCAGCGCAGACGTAGTGGTGCAGAACTTCCTGCCGGGAACGATGGACCGTCTGGGTCTGGGCTACGACGCTGTCCGAGAAATGAATCCGCGTGCGGTCTACTGCTCGATCAGCGGCTTCGGTGGCAACAATTCTCTGCCGGGGTACGACCTGTTGATTCAGGCGGTCGGCGGATTGATGAGTATCACGGGTCCCGATTCCAAGACACCCACCAAGGTCGGTGTCGCGGTGGTCGACGTCATCACCGGCTTGCATGCCAGCGTGGGAATCCTTGCAGCGCTGCGCCACCGCGATCGAACGGGCGAAGGGCAGCACGTCGAGGTCAATCTGTTGTCCTCGTTGCTGTCCGCACTGGCCAACCAATCGTCCGGCTACGTGGCGGCGGGTGTGGTGCCCGCGGCCATGGGCAATCGGCATCCGAGCATCGCGCCCTACGAGGTGTTCGACACCGCCGCCCGCCCGCTGGTTCTCGCTGTCGGCAACGATCGCCAATTCGGTTCTTTGGTAGAGGTTCTCGGAGTTCCCGAACTTGCCGCGGATGAACGGTTCATCTCGAATCGGGATCGGGTCGCGCATCGAGAAGAGTTGTTCGACGCCGTCACTGCTGCGTTGGCCAAGGGCACTGCAGACTCGTGGTTCGAGGCGCTGACCGAGCGCGGAGTTCCGTGCGGGCCCCTCAACGACATCGCCGACGCGATAGCACTGGCGGAGCGGCTGGATCTCGATCCGGTGGTGACCATCGACGATCCGCGTCGCGATGCACCGACTCGGCAGGTAGCCAATCCGATTCGGTTGAGCGGCACTCCGGCAACCTATCGGTCGGCCCCGCCGCGGTTGGGTGAGGACAGCGTTCCCACCCCGTCGGGCGTTGGTTGACGCACGCGAATCGGCCACCGGAACACCGGTGGCCGATCTGCGTGTGTGTCTGAGTGTGTGTGTCTGACTCAGCTGACCTTCAGGACCAGCTTTCCGGTGTTCGCGCCGGCGAAGAGAAGATTGAGGCTGTCGCCGAATGCGTCGATACCGCCGTCGACGACGTGCTCGCGAGCCGTCAATTCGCCACTCTTGATCCACTTTCCGATCTGCTCCTGCGCTTCTGCATAGCGATCGAGGTAGTCGAAGACCACGAAGCCGGCCATCGTGGCGCGGTTGACGAGAAGTGACAGGTAGTGCGCGGGGCCGGGCTGAGGTTCGGTGGCGTTGTAACCTGCAATTGCGCCGCAGATGACCACCCGAGCGCCGAGGCGCAGGCGGGACAGTGCTGCGTCGAGAATCTCACCGCCGACGTTGTCGAAGTACACGTCGATACCGTCGGGTGCATTGGACTTGAGTGCCTTGTAGACGGATTCGTTCTTGTAGTCGATGGCGACATCGAAGCCGAGGTCGTCGGTGAGCCACGCGCACTTCTCCGGACCACCGGCGATGCCGATGACCTTGCAGCCGTGGATCTTTGCGATCTGGCCGACGAGGCTGCCGACGGCGCCTGCCGCGCCGGAAACTACGACGGTGTCACCGTCCTTCAGCTTTCCGACGTCGAGCAGTCCGAAATATGCGGTGACGCCGGGGAATCCGAGAGCGCCGAGCCAAGTCGGTAGGGGAGCGATCGATTCGTCGACCCGAGTGACATCGGTGCCGTCGGAAACACCGTATTCGGAAGCGCCGAACGATCCGGCGACGATGTCACCGACCTGGTAATCGGGGTGTTGCGACTCGGTGATGCGTCCGACGCCGTGGGCGCGCATGACGGAGCCGAGCTTGACCGGGGGAACGTAGGACTTGACGTCGTTGAGCCAACCGCGCATCGCGGGGTCGAGGGAGAGGTACTCGACCTTGACGACAAACTCACCCGGTCCGGCAGACGGGATCTCGGCGTCGACATATTCCCAGGTGGAAGCGTCCGGAAGTCCTGTCGGGCGGGCGGCGAGGCGTACTTGGCGGTTGGTCATCTCTCCCCTTCGGCAAAACAAATTGAACTTGAGGCCGGATTCAATATAGGTGATGGATCACGAACTGGGAAGAGTTGGATGAACCGATTGGCGACTATGTATGTTCGATCGATGAGCAATGTGCGGGTCGAAGACGTGCCTGGTTGGTTCACTCGGGCGCTGGAAGCGCCGGTCGAGACCGGTTCGGTGGAGGTCGAGGGCGCTGCGGTGCACTTTCGGGCTTGGGGGTCGGTGGGGTCGGCGGGGCCGGGAATCGTGCTGATCCACGGCGGTGCGGCCCACAGCAGGTGGTGGGACCACATCGCCCCGCAGTTGGCCGATGGGCGGCGCGTCGTTGCCCTGGACCTGACGGGCCACGGCGACAGTGACACTCGCGATGCCTACGCGATGTCCCAGTGGGCTCGCGAGGTGCTGGCGGCGGCTGAGGCCGGGGGAATCGACGGCAAGCCGATTCTGGTCGGGCACAGTATGGGTGGGATTGTTTCTTTCGTGGCCTCACATCTGCACGGCGAGCTGTTGGACGGCGTTGTCATCATCGATTCTCCGCTCAAGGCGCGTACGCCCGAAGAAGAGGCAGCTCGACGCCAGAATGCGTTCGGCCCCAAGAAGGTTTACCCCTCCAGAGAAGATGCAATGGGTCGATTCCGCTTCGTCCCGCCGCAGGACTCGGGGGTACCCGCAGTGCGTGATCATGTGGCGGCCACGTCGATGGAGGAAGTCGACGGTGGTTGGTCGTGGAAATTCGATCCGAACTTCTTTCTCCGTGTCGGCGCCGAAGATGTTCTGAGTAGTGAACCACGTTGCCGCGTAGCATATTTCCGGGCCGAGAACGGAATTGTGTCCGACCGACTCATGGAACACATGCGCGGGTTGTTCGGACCGGAGGCCATCGTGGCGGAGATTCCCGAAGCCGGACATCACGTCATGATCGATCAGCCGTTGCAACTCGTGACCGGGGTGCGAACTGTGTTGAGTGCGTGGGCCGTCACCAATCAAGTGCCGGTAAATCAAGTGGCAGGTAACGTCGAGGAAAGGGTAGAAGCATGAGCACGGAATTGACGCTCGAACCGAAAGTCGAAGCCGCCCTGCAGTTGTGGAACACCATGATCGAAACCGGTGACCTGTCGGAGCTGCCGACCATCGTAGCGTCCGACGCGCAGTTCCGGTCGCCCACCGGATTCAAGCCGTACCAGTCCGCGGATGCCGTTGTGCTCATTCTCAATACGGTGATCCAGGTCTTCGAGAACTTCGAGTACCACCGGCAGTTCGCCGGAGCCAACGGTCGGCAGGTCGTGCTCGAATTCAGTGCGAACATCGGCGACAAGAGCCTCAAGGGAATCGACATGGTCGAATTCGACGAGGACGGCAAGATCGTCGATTTCGAGGTCATGGTGCGTCCGGCCAGCGGGCTCGCCGCATTGGCTGCCGAGATGGGCAAGAGGCTCGGGCAGACGCTACCGACCTACAAAGCCTGAACCGAGTCCGGCCAGGGCTCACTTCGTACTGAATCCGCCGTTGGAGTGAAGGAGTTGTCCCGTAATCCAGCCTCCGGCGTCGGACATCAGAAATCGAACGAGGTCTGCAGTGTCGCCGGGAGTACCCAGCCGGCCGGCAGGGGTCTGAAGGGTGGCGGCCTGTCTGATCTCCGGTGTCATCCACCCTGTGTCGATCGGTCCTGGGTTGATGACGTTGGCTCTTACGCCACGTGATCCGAGTTCGACTGCGGCTGCGATGACGATACGGTCGAGTGCGCCCTTGCTGGCCCCGTACGGGAGATTGTGGGCCGCATGGTCGCTGGTGAGCGCGATGATCCGTCCGGTCACTTGACTGGCATCGTGCTGTTGCGGAAGTCGTTCGGCGAACGCTTTGATCAGCAGCCAAGAGGCGCGGGCGTTGACGGCGAAATGTCGTTCCCAGCTCTCGACGGTGGTATCGAGGATGGAGCTGTCGACGCTTTCGCAATGTGAGAGCACCAGCCCACGAAGGTCGTTCCGCGCTGCGGCAGCGTCAACGAGCTGACCGGCAGCGTCCGGCGATGCCAGATCTCCGGGAACCAGGTCGACACGGCTCCCGAGTGCGCGACACTTCTCTGCCACGTCCAGTGGATCGTGCGCTCCGCGGACGAATCCGACGCGTTCGTCATAAGGCTCCCAGTAGCCGATCGTCAGATCCCAACCATCCTCGGCGAGACCCAATGCGAGGCTTGCTCCGATCGACTTGCTCCGGCCGACACCGGTGATCAACACGGTTCCGCGCTTGTTCGGCACTGCTCGCCTCCAGAAACTTCGTGTAACTGACGCGGGACTTCCTGCAACTGACGCGCACAACTCGAGCGGTCAACCGCGGGTGAGGTCACTCCAGTTGGAAGGACCACTGTATCGGGCGAGCGGGTGCCGTCGGCCCCTCGACCTGGCAAGAGTCTTGACACGGCGCTGTTCACAGCGTTTGACTGAGATGCAAGCTCGAGTTGATTCGCCGGACTGTGTCCCGGGAGGTTGACCTATGCGCGGCAAGGGAATTGCAGGCAAGGCTTTCTCAGACGAGGGCTGTAGACGTCGAGCACGGTCGCACCGGGGGACCATCCCGGTATTGGCTTTGGTTGGGGTGTGCGTACTTTCGTTTGCCATGACTCAGACGACCGGCGCTCAACCTGTTGCGGAGACTGTCGATACCGGGTTCGTGATCCCCTTTGCCGGGGCACCTGGCTACGAGAGCGTCGCGCCCACGCAGATGACCAGTCCGGATCAGCTCAACCAGCCGCTGGGTCAACAGGTAGCGGACGAGATTGCCGCGCAGATCGGACTCGAACCAGCCGACACTTTGTCCGAGGAGCAGTATCGCGATCTCATCTCCGGCGGTGGGGTCGGGGGCAATCGCGAGGACGCCGAGGTGATCGACGAATGCGCCCGAATATTGACCAATACGAACGGGCGCCCTCTCTACTCCGGCACTACGCCGTCGGTTCTGGCCAGTTACGGGTTGTACGTGAATCCCGACGGGTTGTTGCAGAGCCCCGCCAACGCGGATGCGCCGACGCGGCAGGTGAATACGCTGATCGCTCCCGGCGGTTTTGTGGGCACCTGGCTGCGCAACAACGGTGCGACGCACACTCTGATTGCGCTCTATCAGTCGGCATACACGGTGCAGGCGGTCTACGGATTTGCAGCGCAACAGATTTCGGGTGAAGCGCAGCTGGTGACCAACACCAAAGGCGATGTGAGTTCGGAGGTCGGCATGTCGATGGCGCCGCCGCTCTGGATCGTGAACTTCGCTCTGCTCTACATCTTGAAGCCCTCACTGGCTGCAGCGATGCCTGCACACTGGGCTCCTATTCCGCCTGCTGTTGCCGACGCGGTGAAGGCGAGTCCCACCGGCCAAGTCGCGTTCAGTGACTACGCGTCCTACTTCGAGTGATCGGTCTGCCGGACAGCGCTCACGAACTTCTCGATCAAAGCATGGTCCTTGACGCCGCGGGACGATTCGACGCCGCTGGAGACGTCGACGCCCCAGGCGCCGGTGGCATCCAATGCGTCGCGCACGTTGTCCGGGGACAGTCCGCCTGCCAGGATCCACTGGCCCTGCGGGCGCGATTGCTGTTGGGCCCAGTTCCACGGCACCCCGGATCCGGCATCCGCGCCGTCGATCAGGAGTTCGTCCTCACCGAGGTCGAGGTTGTAACCGTCGCGGACGTTGCTGGAGACGACCGCGCGGATGACGGTGAGGCCGGCGTCGTGCAGCCGCTGCACTTGCTCGGCGTCGACAAGATCGTGAATCTGCACGGTGCGAAGCCCGGTGACCTCGGCGATCTCGAGGATCTGATCGATCGGGTTACCGAGAAAGACTCCGATTGCCCAGATATGGGCGGGGACTCGCGCAAGTAGTTCGACTGCGAGAGCGGGGTCGACTTTGCGGACGCTCTCGGCGAAGACGAAACCGATGGCGTCGACGCCCAGTCCCACCGTGAAGTCGACCGTGTCAACGTCGCGTAGGCCACAGACCTTGATGAATGTCACCTGATCCAGAGTACTAGCGTCGTCGTCTAGCCTCGAGCGTGCGACATTTCTACGCGCGAGAGGCTTGACGTGGACTGGCTCTACCGAATCAGTTTGATCTCGGGACCGCTGCCGGTGATCCTGACTGTCCTTGGGGTCCTGGGTGGTGTGTGGCTGCTCGGTTCGAACGTGCGGTGGTACTACCGCCGAGCGGTGCCGATTGCGGGGCTGATCGCACTGGTGATCATGATCGCCGTGTGGATCACCGTCGAAAAGGTGATCGTGCCGTTCCCCGATCCCATCGCGATGTCGATCTACGTGTGGATCGGTCTCGGTATCTACGCGCTGCTACTTCTCGGGCCGCGAATCAAGGCGGGCGGAACCGTCGCGAAGGCGGTGCTGTCCGTGGTTGCGACCGTGCTGGTCATCGTTACCGCCGCAACGCAGATCAATCTGGTCTTTGCCGCCTATCCGACTGTGGGAATTGCGTTCGGCCACGACGATTTCGACCGCATTTCACTCAGTGAAGTTCCCGGTCCGACGGATCCTGTTGTCACCGGCGACCCCACCGACACGGTGTGGAAAGCGCCCGAAGGCATGCCGATTCGCGGACGAGTCACGACTTTGCCGGTCCCCGGAACGATTTCGGGATTCTCCGCGCGTGACGCTCAGGTGTATCTGCCGCCGTCGTACTTCACTAATCCGCGTCCGCTTCTTCCTGTACTGGTGCTGATGGCCGGCCAGCCTGGCAAACCAGAGGACTGGCTTCAAGGCGGAAAGCTGACCGCGACAATGGATTCTTTCGCGCGCGATCATGCCGGGCTGGCTCCGGTTGTCGTGATCGCCGACGGAACGGGTTCGCAGATGGCCAATCCGTTGTGCACCGACTCTTCGCAGGGCAAGGTCGGCACGTATCTGGCAAAGGACTTGCCCGCGGCAGTGGCGAGTGCGTTCCAGATCGACACGAATCCGAGAGCGTGGGCCATCGGCGGGCTCTCCTACGGCGGTACCTGTTCACTACAGATGGCGACCAACTATCCCGACGTGTACCCGACATTCCTCGATCTGTCCGGTCAGTTGGAGCCTTCGCTCGGTGACCGACAGCGGACCGTCGACGAGATATTCGGCGGCGACGAGGCAGCGTTCGTGAAGGTGAATCCGATGGATCTCCTGGCGACGCGGAAGTTCCCGAACTCGGGCGGAGTGTTTGTGGTCGGAACAGATGACAACGAGTTCAAGCCCGGCCAGCAAAAGGTGTACGAAGCGGCCAAAGCGGCCGGAATGGACGCCAGGTATCTCGAGCTTCCCGGTGGTCACAGCTTTTCGGTGTGGTCCGCTGGCGTCGAACAGGAACTGGTGTGGATCTCGCAGCGAATGGGACTGATCAGCTGAATCCTGTTCCGGTTTTGGAACGTGTTCTATATTCGGTGGGTGGCTGTCGTTCGGCAGTCTCCCGATCGTTCACCGACTGGAGTTCAGGCACATGTACGAGTGGTCCGACACCGACCTGATGTTCCGCGACGCCTTGCGGGGCTTTATCGACAAAGAGGTGCGACCTCACGTCGACGAGCTCGAAAGTGGTGCGCTGCCGCCGTTCGACATCATCCGCAAGCTGTACTCGACCTTCGGTCTCGCCGACATGGCACGCGAGGGTCTCGAGAAGTCGCTGGCACGTGAGCGTGGCGATGCACCCTCCAGTGACGGTGAGAAGTCGAGCGCATTCAGCGGCGCAGGCAGCATGGGCGTTGTGCTCAACAGTGAATTGGCCGGAGTCAGCCTCGGTCTCGTCGCGTCGTTGGGCGTCAGCCTCGGATTGGCCGCCGGAACCATCCGCAGCCGCGGCACACTCGCACAGAAGGAACGCTGGCTCCCCGGCCTGGTGACTTTCGAAACCGTCGGCGCCTGGGCGATCACCGAACCGGATTCGGGCTCGGATGCCTTCGGCGGCATGAAGTCCTACGTGCGCCGCGATGGTGACGACTACATCCTCAACGGCAACAAGACCTTCATCACCAACGGACCGTACGCCGACGTGATGATCGTCTACGCAAAGCTCGACGAGGGCGACGCGTCGGTTGATCGCCGCGATCGCAAGGTGCTCGCCTTCATCCTCGACAAGGGCATGGAGGGGCTCACACAGAGCCCGCCGTTCAAGAAGATGGGCATGAACTCCTCACCCACCGGTGAGCTGTTCTTCGACAACGTCCGCATCACCAAGGATCGCCTGCTCGGCGAAACCGAGGACAGCGGAAAATCGGACGGTAAGTCCAGCGCCAAGGAGAGCTTTGCCGCCGAACGCATCGGCATCGCGTCCCTCTCACTCGGCATCATCAACGAATGTCACCGTCTGAGTATCGAATACGCGAAGTCCCGCAAATTGTGGGGACGTGAGATCGGGCAGTTCCAGCTCATCCAGCTCAAGCTGGCCGAGATGGAGGTCGCTCGAATCAACGTGCAGAACATGGTCTTCAACGCGATCGAACGCACCGCGGCCGGAGACAAGGTGAGCTTGGCGGAGGCGTCAGCGATGAAGCTGTACTCCTCGCGCGCAGCGACCGAAGTCGCGATGGAGGCCGTGCAACTGTTCGGTGGAAACGGCTACATGGCCGAGTACCGAGTGGAGCAGTTGGCGCGTGATGCCAAGTCGCTCATGATCTATGCGGGCAGCAACGAAATTCAGGTCACCCATATTGCCAAGGGGCTTCTGGGCTGACGACCGGCACGTTTTCGCGTGTCGGTCGACCGCAGCAGGAACCAGATAGTCTTGCTGCGGTCGGCGACACCGCGCCGACGGATCGGAGTTGGTAATGGACGCGTCAGATCCCACTGCGTCAGATTTCGCTGCGCCGGATCACACTGCGCCGGATCACACTGCGCCGGATTCCACCCTTGTTCATCCGATGGCCGGGCAACCGCGGGTGGTGTTGCTGAGGCCGTTGATCGACAACGCGTTGATCGAGGTAGGGGAGTACACCTACTACGACGATCCGGAGTTCGCCGAAGAGTTCGAGACTCGAAACGTGTTGCACCACTACGGTCCCGACAAGCTGGTGATCGGAAAGTTCTGCGCGCTGGCAACCGGCGTCACCTTCATCATGAACGGCGCAAATCATCGTATGAACGGTGTCTCCACCTACCCGTTCCCGATCATGGGCGGCGATTGGGCCAGGCACATGGATTTGGTGCAGGATCTGCCGTCGCGCGGTGACACCGTCGTCGGGAACGACGTGTGGTTCGGCGGGAACGTGACAGTCATGCCCGGTGTTCGGATCGGTCACGGGGCGATCGTGTCCACTGGTGCCGTCGTGACGCGCGACGTCCCGGACTACGCAATTGTCGGCGGCAACCCGGCAACGGAGATCAAGCGCCGCTTCAGTGCTGAAGACATCGAGAAGTTGGTGCGAATTGCGTGGTGGGACTGGCCGATCGAGAAGATCACCCGCCACGTCCGGGTGATCTCGGACGGGAGTGTCGCGGAACTCGAAGCGGTCGAGTGATCTCCTCGCCCGCTAGTTCGTTCGTGTGAGCGAGTAGTTCCGGACGTGAAGCAGAGTGGCGGCGACAAGACCGACAGCAAGACCTGTGGCAGTGAAGGTGATCGGGTTCGGTTCGAGGTCGAAGTGGATGATGGTCAGGCGAGCACTCCGAGGATGCTCAGGAGCAAGCCGGTCGCGATGAAAACTGCGAAGAGTGGTTCTGAAGCGCGGTCGCGCAGCGTTGTGAGTCGCATTCGAGGATCGTCTCATCTCAGCCCGAGATCGCGAGTCTTTGTCGGTGGCTTCCATTAGCGTGTGCGCATGACTCTCACACTCGGCATGATCACCTTCGACAGTCTCGATCCCGGTCCGCTCGCAACGTGGTGGGCAACGCAGTTGGGCGGAAACATCGTCGAGGAAAACGACGGTTGGTTCTACATCGTCTCGGTCCCGGACAGCGCCACCAACTTCGCTTTCCAGAAGGTCCCGGATCCCACGGCAGGGAAGAATCGCATCCATCTCGATCTGGGAAGTCCGGATCTCGACGCCGAGGTGGCGCGACTCGTCGAGGCCGGGGCAACCGAACACCACCGCGAGAACATGGACGGTTTCCGCTGGGTGACGCTCCTCGATCCTGATGGGAACCAGTTCTGCGTGTCCGGTCCGCACGCCTGAGCTGACCAGTCCTGTGCCCGCTTGATTCGGGCCCACTGAATTCGCGCCCGCTGATATCGCGGACACCTGTTCGGGCATGATGAGGGGCATGACTTCTCAGACTTCTCGGACGTCTCAGGCCGGGGCGGCTTCTCTGACCGGGGCCGACGCAGACGGCTTGTGCAGCTTCGTCGATTCGTCACCGTCGCCGTTCCATGTGTGCGCGACGGTGGCGACCGAGTTGACTGCCGGTGGGTTCGTCGAAGTCCACGAAACGCAGTCGTGGCCCGCCGAGCCCGGACGGTACTTCCTCGTGCGAGGTGGTTCGCTGATCGCCTGGAGCACCGAGGGCGTCGGAAGTACCGCTCCGTTCCGAATTGTCGGAGGTCATACCGACAGCCCGAATCTGCGGGTCAAACAGCATCCCGACCTCACTTCGGCCGGGTGGCAGATGGTGGGCCTCGAACCGTACGGCGGTGCGTGGCTGAACTCGTGGCTCGACCGCGATCTCGGTATCTCCGGACGATTGAGTGTCCGGGTGGGAAACACTGTGGAGCAGAAGCTGGTTCGCATTGACGACCCGATTCTTCGTGTTCCGCAGCTGGCTATCCACCTGTCCGAAGATCGCAAGGGCGTGACGCTGGATCCGCAGCGGCACGTCAACGGAATCTGGGGAGTGGGTTCGAAGCCCAAGTCTTTCATCGGTTTTGTCGCCGAGCATGCGGGTGTGGCCGCGTCGTCGGTTCTCGGCTGGGAGTTGATGACACACGACCTCGCGCCCAGCGCAGTGGTGGGCGTGGACAAGGAATTGGTCAGCGCCCCTCGGCTCGACAATCAGGGCACGTGTTATGCAGGGACACAAGCACTTCTGGTCGCGGCCGAGTCGCCGGGGCAGCAGGTCCCGGTGCTTGCACTCTTCGATCATGAAGAGGTCGGCAGCATGTCCGATCGCGGAGCTTTCTCGGACCTGCTGAACACCGTGCTCGAGCGGATCGTGTTGGGACGCGGTGGTGGCCGCGAAGAATTCCTGCAGGCGATGGCCGGCTCGGTATGCGCGTCGGGCGACATGGCGCACGCGACGCACCCCAACTATCCGGACCGCCACGAGCCCGCTCATCGGATCGAGATCAACGGTGGGCCGGTACTCAAGGTGAACCAGAACCTGCGATACGCCACCGACGCAGCCGGTGCAGGCGAATTCGCGCTCGCCTGCGATCAGGCAGGAGTGCCCATGCAGCGCTACGTCCACCGCGCTGATCTGCCGTGCGGCTCCACCATCGGACCGATCACGGCATCACGCACCGGACTCTCCACCGTCGACGTGGGCGCGCCTCAGCTCGCCATGCACTCGGCGCGCGAGCTGATGGGCGCGGCGGATGTCCGCATGTATGCCGACGCGCTTGGCGCCTTCCTCACGCCGCGCAGTTAGAGGGCGCGTAGTTAAAGTGCTGGGAGCCCAGTGGGCGTAGAGGGGGCAGTCGGTAGATCCTCGAAGAAGTCGGCGCTCGGTGTGAAGAACATCGAGCCCGTCACGGCCGTCGAGAAGTCGAGCAGACGGTCGTAATTGCCGCGAGGGTTGCCGAGAAACATGTTCTCGAGCATCCGTTCGGTGATCGCCGGCGTGCGGCAGTAGCCGATGAAGAAGGTGCCGATCGCGTCGTCGCCGAGGCGTCCGTACGGCATGTTGGCGCGCAGGATCTCGAGAGCCTTGCCGTTCTCGTCCTTGATTGCGTTGAGGGCTACGTGCGAGTTGGCCGGCTTCACGTCGGACGTCATCTCGATGTCCTCGAGCTTGCTGCGTCCGATCACACGCTCCTGCTCGTCGACGGTGATTGCTTCCCAGTCCCGCATCTTGTGGATGTAGCGCTGGATGTGGACGTAGCTGCCGCCTGCGAACTCGGGATCCTCGTCGCCGACCGTCACCGCCGCGACGGCGTCGCGGCCCACCGGATTCTCGGTGCCGTCGACGAAGCCGATGAGGTCGCGGTTCTCGAAGTACTGGAAGCCGTGAACTTCGTCGACGACGGTGACCGCGCCGTGCAGTCGCTTCGTGATCTGCCGAGCGACCTCGAAACACGCGTCCATGCTCATCGCGCGGATGTGGAAGAGCAGATCGCCGGGAGTCGACGGCGCCGAGTGAACGTCACCCTGTAAAGCGGTGAACGGGTGCAGTAGGGCAGGGCGCGGACCGGCGAACAGTCGATCCCAGGCCGACGATCCGATGCTTGTCACCACATCCAAACCTGATCCGGGGACGCGCAGCCCCACGGCGCGCTGCAGACCCGCGACGTCGGCGAGTAGCTCTCTTGTGGTGTTCTCGCCACCCGGATTTACGGTCGCGACCAGGAATATTGCAGCCGGAGTGAGGGGAGTGGTCACCGACTGGGACTGCGCCGTGAGATCGGACTGACGAACATCCTGGGGCATGCGAGGCCTTTCGAGGGAGAGAGTGGACCGGCCCTGACCTTAAGAAAACCGACCGGATCACCCAAACCGGGGCGGGTGTGACCGGCGATACTTCGCAGGCCCGGAGGTGTTGCGGGTGCTGCCGTCTGCGGAAGTCGTCGGCCCACACCGATAGACTGTCCCCCGGCACGTTCTTTCGTTGGGCACATTCGTGGTGTCCCGCTCCGCGCCGGCTTGCCTCTTGACTCCCGTAGGGAAGGGACCACTCTCCAGTGTCTGCTCACCAGGTCGATACCGTCACGCACGCATCGGCTGATCCCGATGCCGCTCAGCCGTTCAAGGAGCTCGGTCTCAAGGACGACGAATACGCACGCATCAAGGAGATCCTGGGCCGCCGTCCCACGGACGCCGAACTGGCGATGTACTCGGTGATGTGGAGCGAGCACTGCTCGTACAAGTCCTCGAAGGTCCACCTCGGATACTTCGGCAAGACCACCACCGACGAGATGCGCGCCAACATGCTGGCCGGTATCGGTGAGAACGCCGGCGTCGTCGACATCGGCGACGGCTGGGCAGTCACGTTCAAGGTCGAGAGCCACAACCACCCGTCGTACGTCGAGCCCTACCAGGGTGCGGCCACCGGAGTCGGCGGCATCGTCCGCGACATCATGGCCATGGGTGCGCGCCCGATCGCCGTCATGGATCAGCTGCGTTTCGGCGCTGCTGACGCCCCCGACACTCGTCGCGTCGTCGACGGTGTCGTGCGTGGTGTCGGTGGATACGGAAACTCCCTCGGCCTGCCGAACATCGGCGGCGAGACGGTCTTCGACGAGTCCTACGCAGGCAACCCGCTGGTCAACGCACTGGCAGCCGGCGTCATGCGTGTCGAGGATCTGCATCTGGCCTTCGCTTCGGGCGCAGGCAACAAGATCATCCTGTTCGGCGCACGCACCGGTCTCGACGGAATCGGCGGCGTTTCGGTCCTCGCGTCGGCAACCTTCGACGACGAGGGTGGAGACACCGGCGGACGTAAGAAGCTGCCCGCGGTTCAGGTCGGCGACCCGTTCACCGAGAAGGTACTCATCGAGTGCTGTCTCGACCTCTACAAGGCCGGCCTCGTTGTCGGTATCCAGGACCTCGGCGGCGCCGGGCTGTCCTGCGCAACCTCCGAGCTGGCTGCAGCCGGCGACGGCGGCATGCACATCAACCTCGAGAAGGTTCCGATGCGCGCCACCGGCATGACCCCGGCCGAGGTGCTCTCGAGCGAATCGCAGGAGCGCATGTGCGCCGTGGTCACGCCCGAGAACGTCGATGCGTTCATGGAGGTCTGCAAGAAGTGGGACGTCCTGGCCACCGACATCGGCGAGGTCACCGACGGTGAGCACCTCACCATCTCCTGGCACGGCGAGACCGTCGTCGACGTTCCCCCGCGCACCGTCGCTCACGAGGGCCCGGTCTACAACCGTCCCGTCGAGCGCCCGGCAAGCCAGGACGCGTTGATCGCGAACACGACCGCAGGGCTCGAGCGTCCCGAGACGGACGAAGAACTCGAAGCCACTTTGCTGAAGATGATCGCTTCGCCTGCCCTGTGCAGCCGCAAGTGGATCACCGAGCAGTACGACCGCTACGTCCGCGGCAACACCGTCCTGGCCGAGAACGCCGACGGCGGCGTCATCCGCATCGACGAGAAGACCGGACGCGGAATCGCACTGTCCACCGACGCTTCGGGCCGCTACACCGCGCTCGATCCGTACACCGGTGCCCAGCTCGCGTTGGCCGAGGCTTTCCGCAACGTGGCAGTCACGGGCGCAACGCCCAAGGCCGTCTCCAACTGCCTCAACTTCGGTTCGCCCGAGGATCCGGGTGTCATGTGGCAGTTCCAGCAGGCTGTTCGCGGCCTCGCCGACGGCTGCGCCACCCTTGGCATCCCCGTCACCGGCGGCAACGTCAGCTTCTACAACCAGACCGGATCCACGGCGATCCTGCCGACGCCGGTGGTTGCCGTCCTCGGTGTGATCGACGACGTTCACCGCCGCATCCCGACGGGCCTCGGACTCGAGCCCGGCGAGACGCTGATCCTGCTCGGCGACACCCACGACGAGTTCGACGGTTCCATCTGGTCGCAGGTCCAGCACGGTCATCTCGGTGGCGTGCCGCCGAAGGTCGACCTCGCGCGTGAGCAGCTGCTCGCGGACATCCTGCTCGCCTCCTCGCGTGACGGACTGGTCACCGCAGCCCACGACCTCTCCGAGGGTGGACTGGCCCAGGCCGTCGTCGAAGCCGCGCTGGCCGGCGAAACCGGTTGCCGCATCCTGATTCCCGAGGGCGCCGATCCGTTCGTCACCCTGTTCTCGGAATCGTCAGGACGCGTCCTCGTTGCTGTTCCGCGCACGGAAGAAACCCGCTTCACGGGTATGTGCACCGCCCGCGGCTTGCCGTGGACGCGTATCGGGGTCGTCGACGAGGGCAGTGATTCCGTCGAGGTCCAGGGACACTTCTCCGTCACGATGGCCAAGCTCCGTGAGGCCTTCGAGGGAACGCTGCCCGCTCTGTTCGGGTGATAGATGGTCGATTCCGGAGAACTGACTTCTTCTGACAGCCAGCCGCAGGAACACCACCTGCGGCTGGCTGTTCCCGCATCTCTCGAGAAGCTCGACAATCGCTTCACCGAGTGGGCGTGGGGTCTCCTCAAACTCGACTTCACCGGCATCGCGTTTGCCGCGTTCTTCTTCTGCTGGTCGTTGACTCCCTCGTTGCTGCCGCGAGATTGGCTGTTCCAAGGTCTGATCGGCGGCATCAACTCGGCCATCGGCTACGGCGTCGGTACCGCGATCGGCTGGGCTGTCGAGCGATACCTGCTCAGCGGGCGACGGTGGTGGCCACTGCCCGAACCGGTGCCGTCCGCGATCAAAGTCTTCGTTCCGGTCGCGTCCATCGTCGCGGCGATCATCATGCTGGTCTACGCGGCCGGGTGGCAACGCGAAATCGCGGCACTGACCGATGCCGAAGGCACGACCACCTCGGGCTACATCCGAACACTCGGACTGAGTCTTCTCATCGGCGGTCTGCTCATCTCGATCTGGCGGGTCCTGCACGATCTGGTGAAACTGATTGCCCGACAGCTGATGCGGCGGTTCCACTGGTCACGATCGGTGGCCAACGGTGTCGGCGTCCTGGTTGTCACCGTTCTGTTCTTCATGCTGGTCGACGGCGTCCTGGTCCGCGGAATCTACGCAGCGACCAACTCGATCTTCAGTCTGCAGAACTCGACCACTCGCGACGGCGTCGTCGAACCGCAGGATCCGATGAAATCAGGTAGCCCCGAATCTGCTGCTCCCTGGGACACATTGGGGTTCGAGGGACGAAACTTCGTCTCGCGCGGACTCGACGCGCAGGAACTCGAAGCGGCAACCGGTAAGCCGGCGATGGATCCGATTCGCGTGTACGCCGGCCTCGAAAGCGCCGAAGATCCCGAAGAGCGCATGGATCTGGTCATCAAAGAACTGGAGAGGACCGGCGCATTCCAGCGCAAGGTTCTCGTGGTCATTCCGACGACGGGTACGGGGTGGGTCAATCCCACTGCGGCACAGGCAATCGAACTTGTGCACGACGGCGACACTGCTCTTGTCGCCAGCCAGTACTCGTACCTGCCGAGTTGGATCTCGTTCCTCGCCGACCAGGAGAAGGCGCAAGCAGCCGGACGCCTGTTGATCGAGCGGGTGCACGAAAGATGGCTCCAGGAACCGGAAGCCACCAGGCCGAAGTTCATGGTCTACGGCGAGAGCCTCGGCGTCATGGCCGGCGCCGGAGCCTTCGACACACTGCAAGCGGCGCGCGATACCGCCGACGGAATTCTGTGGGTTGGCCCACCGAACGCGACGCAGTTGTGGCGTTCGATCGAGAAGAGGCGCGATCCCGGTACCCCCGAAGTAGCGCCCGTATACGCGGACGGCCTGGCCGGCGTGCGGTTCGCGGATCGCTCCGAAGACATTCCGACCGACGGGATGACGTGGCCGGAGCCGCGAGTTCTGTTTGTCCAGCACCCTTCCGATCCGGTGGTGTGGTGGTCGCCCGACCTGATGTTCAATCGTCCCGAGTGGCTCAAGGAAGTACCGGGATTCGACCGCTCACCGTCGATGAAGTGGTTCCCGGTCGTGACGTTCTGGCAGGTGTCCGCCGACCTCGGCAACGCCGCGGGAGTTCCGGACGGCCATGGTCACAATTACGGAACCTCCGTTCTGGACGCCTGGATCAGCGTTGCCCAGCCCGAGGGATGGACGGCCGCAGAAACCGAGCGGGTGCGATCGGCTTTGGTTGTCGCCGTGAAATCCGAGGGCCCGGAGAAGTGAGGGGAGCAGCCTCGATCGCGCTCTCCGCCGCCGCGATCACGTGGAGCAACGTCGTGCTTCCGGCATTCGGTCTTTCGCCTCGCACTCGCGCCGTGGTCAACACCGCGGCCGGTCTGTCGGCCATCGGAGTCCTACTCGCACGTGGTTACACCCGCGAGGAACTCGGCTTGGCGCACACCGGAATTCGTGGTGGTGCTCAGTTCGGCGGAGCCGCGGCCGGCGCAGTACTTACGGGTTACAGCGTCGCTTTGGCCGTTCCCTCCTTGCGTGCGACTCTCGCTGCCGACGAGCGAGCAGACGGCCGCGAAGACTTCCTCGAATGGATCGTCCTGCACATCCCGTTCGGCACAGTGCTCTCCGAGGAACTGTTGTTCCGTAGCGCGATGTCCGCGGTCTGGAACCGTGAACTGAACAGGCCGACCGCGCAGGCCGTTCACGCACTGACCTTCGGGCTGTGGCACGTCGCCCCCGCCCGCGGCGCCGGCGACAACGTTCCCGCAGCAGTGGCATTCACCGGTGCGTCGGCATTGCTGTTCGAGTGGCTGCACCGCCGGGGCGGCAGCGTGCTTGCCCCCGCTCTGCTGCACCTGGCCGCGAATGCCGGTGGCGCACTTGCCGTTCGTATCGCTACTCGCAGACAGGGAGTGAACTGATGCCGCCCCGCCGCGCCGTCGACCCCGCCGAATTTCGTGCCGCCGTCCTGGCCGTCGGCCCGTGGCTTCGAGATCCGGAACTGCCGAAGCCTTCGCGCAGTGAACTCGGTGCGGCAGTGAAGATGAGTGCGCGCACTCTCGAACAGATCGCCCCCGGATCGAGCGTCGAGGTGCGCGTCCCACCGTTTGTTGCGGTGCAGTGCATCGAAGGTCCGCGTCACACCCGCGGAACCCCGCCCAACGTCGTCGAGACCGACGCTCGGACCTGGTTGCAGATGGTCACCGGACTCCTCGAGTTTTCCGAGGCCGCAGGTGACGGACGAGTCGACGCATCAGGTAGCCGCGCCCCCGAAATAGCGCACTGGCTGCCCCTGCTGCGGTTGGCGTAGTGACAGAGCGGTTGGCGTAGTTACTAGAGACCATCCGGTTCGCTTCGGAGTGATCTGAGGCCCAAGGCTGCCCTCAGGGGAAGCGGGTCCCAAAATGGCCGTAGACTGTGGATGCCCCCCAACCCCTGCCCACAAAGGGAGCGCCCGGTGACTCGTGCCGATCTGTCGGTCAACAGTCCAAATCTCCTCGCTTCGAACCCGTCCGACGAGGACGAGAACGAACCCCGCGAAGAATGCGGTGTATTCGGCGTTTGGGCGCCGGGAGAGGATGTGGCGAAGCTCACTTATTACGGCCTGTACGCACTTCAGCACCGTGGTCAAGAAGCTGCCGGCATTGCGGTAGCCGACGGCTCCCAGGTGTTGGTGTTCAAGGATCTCGGCCTGGTCAGCCAGGTATTCGACGAGCAGACCCTCGCAGCGATGCCAGGACATGTCGCCGTCGGACATTGCCGTTATTCGACGACCGGTTCCACGACGTGGGAGAATGCGCAGCCCATCTTCCGCACGACCACTGCCGGTACGGGCATCGCGCTCGGCCACAACGGCAACCTGGTGAACACCGCTGAACTTGCGAGCCGCACCCGTGCGGCCGGCCTGGTCAACGACAAGCGCCCCAATGCCGCGACTTCCGACTCAGACCTCATCGGTGGTCTGCTGGCACACGCTGCCGGAGACAGCACCATCGAACAGGCCGCGATGGAATTGCTCCCCACCTTGGAGGGCGCGTTCTGCCTGACCTTCATGGACGAGCACACGCTGTACGCAGCGCGCGATCCGCACGGCATCCGCCCGCTCTGCCTCGGCCGTTTGGATCGCGGTTGGGTAGTCGCCAGCGAGACCGCAGCCCTCGACATCGTGGGTGCGTCGTTCGTCCGCGACATCGAACCCGGTGAGCTGCTCGCGATCGACGCCGACGGCGTTCGCTCCTCGCGTTTCGCGAATCCGACGCCCAAGGGCTGTGTCTTCGAGTACGTCTACCTTGCTCGTCCCGACAGCGTCATCGGTGGCCGTTCTGTCCACTCGACCCGCGTCGAGATCGGCCGTCTGCTCGCCAGCGAGCATCCCGCCGAAGGTGACTTGGTCATCCCCGTTCCCGAGTCCGGCACCCCCGCAGCCGTCGGGTACGCACAGGGCTCAGGCATTCCCTACGGCCAGGGTCTGATGAAGAACGCCTACGTCGGCCGTACCTTCATCCAGCCGTCGCAGACGATTCGTCAGCTCGGTATCAGGCTCAAGCTCAACCCGCTCAAGGAAGTCATCCGCGGCAAGCGCCTTGTGGTGGTGGACGATTCGATCGTCCGCGGTAACACTCAGCGTGCGCTCATCCGGATGCTCCGCGAAGCCGGCGCTCTCGAAATCCACGTCCGCATCGCCTCACCGCCGGTCAAGTGGCCTTGCTTCTACGGCATCGACTTCGCTTCACCGGCCGAGTTGATCGCCAACGGAGCGGGCGGGCAGGACGCGACGTTCGAGGAAATGCTCGACGGCGTGCGTCGCTCCATCGGTGCGGACACCCTCGGATACATCTCCACCGAAGGCATGATCGCCGCCACCGAGCAGCCGGCCAGCCGTCTGTGCGCCGCGTGCTTCGACGGGACCTACCCGATCGCGCTTCCCAAGGAAACGTCGATCGGCAAGAACGTCCTCGAGGGGATGCTCGAGAGCACCGCAGGTTCGACCGCCACTCGCGACAACGACAACGCGAGCGCGCTCAGCCGCCCCTGAACACCGAAAGCGCTGAACACCGAAAGCCTGAAATTCGACAGCCGAGAATCTGCCGTCCACAGCATGTGGGCGGCAGATTTTCTGTTCACGACTTTCTGTTCACGACTTTCTGTTCCACGACGCGATCTGTTCCACGACACGGCATCCGTCGTGAGCATCTGGCATAGTGCCCTCCGTGGCGCAACTGAGAATGGATGGGCACCGGGTACTGGTCGCAGACCTGGTGGGGGACACCATCAAAGCGATCAACGGCTCGATGGTGGCGTACGAGGGTGCGATCACCTTCAAGAACGCCGGTATGGGCGGTGGTGGCGGGCTGCGTGCCGCGCTGAAACAGAAGGCGGCAGGTGAATCACTGTCCCTGATGGAAGTCAGCGGTCAAGGCACCGTCTACTTCGCGGTCGACGCCCAGGACATCACGATCATCGAGCTCGACAACGACGCTTTGCACGTCGAAGCCTCACAATTGCTCGCATTGGTCGGGCAGCTGCGAACCGACGTGAAATTTGCCGGTCTCCGCGGCGCAGGTTCAGGACAGGGCTTGTTCACGACGGTCGTCAGCGGCAGTGGTCTGGTGGCCGTGCTGTCGAAGGGTGGACCGATCATCGCGCTCGAAGTCAGCCCGCAGTATCCGCTGGTTGCCGATCCCGACGCCTTCGTCGCTCACCGCGGTCAGCTGAACCAGAGCTTCGTCACCGACGTGACCTGGCGCTCCGCGATCGGCGGTGGCAGCGGTGAAGCGTTCTCGCTGCGATTCGACGGATCCGGTGTCGTCTACATCCAGCCCGAGGAGCGCTGAGCCATGCCGTTGGAATTGGTGAACAGCAAGGTCGTCAAGTCGACTCTCGCACCGGGACAGAACGTGCTCGCCCGCACCGGGTCGATGCTCTACTACACCGGCGATGTCCGTTTCATCCCGCACAGCATGGGCGGTGGCCCCGGCGCCATGCCGAACATGGGCGGTATCGCCGGGATGGCCGGCCGCATGATGTCCGGCGAGCACGCACGCATGATGGCCGCCGAGGGAAACGGTGAGGTCTTCTACGGGCACGCCGGTCTTTACGTCGAGGTCATCCACCTCGACGGTTCGTCGATGCTCACGGTCGAAGCCGACCGGCTCCTCGCACACGACGGTTACCTGCAGAGTTCGATAGTTGCTCTCACGTCGCAGGGCGGTGTGCGCGGAGCGGTACGTGGCGCTATGACCGGTCAAGGACTGTTCACGACGCAGTTGCACGGACAGGGAAGCGTCGCGGTTCTCTCGCACGGGGGCGCGATTCCGTTGCAGGTCGGTCCGAACAATCCTCAGGTCGTCGTCGACCCGCAGGCGTACGTGTGCCACATCGGTCAGATCAACGTCGACATCTCCGCGAACGTCGGCTGGCGCGAGGCCGTCGGCAAGGGCTCGGGGGAGTCCATCCAGCTGAAGATGACCGGCGCCGGCACCGTCTGGGTCCAGGCGTCCGAGCAGAAGTTCTGAGAGGGCACAGAGCATGGGTATCGAAATTCACAATCCGGCAACTCTGCCCGCCAACGACAACGTCCCGGGCAACGATTACGCCTTCTGCGTCGAGATGGCCGGGCAGCCGTGGTTCACGTCCAAGGGCGCGATGATCGCGTACTACGGAAACATCAACTTCGAGCCGCTCGGACGCACGAGTATGACGGCGATCGTCGCGGCCAGGTTCTCTTCGCCGCTCTACGCGGACGACTGGGTGCTCGCTCAGGGGCAGGGCAAGTTGATCCTCGGCGACCGCGGATTCAACATCAATTCCTACGACCTCGACGACGGCAACCTCACGATTCGCGCGGCCAATCTCCTCGCCTTCGAGACGAGCCTGGACCTCAAACAGTCCATCGTCCCAGGCTTTTTGACGCTGCTGGGGACGGGCAAGTTCCTGGCGTCGTCCAACGGGCCGGTCATGTTCGCGGAGCCGCCGCTGCGTATCGACCCGCAGGCGTTGGTGGGTTGGGCTGACTGCCCGTCACCGTCCCACCACTTCGACGCCGACTGGATGCAGAGCTTCCTGGGCGCGGTTCGCGGAAGCATGTTCGGCGCGAACACCGGCGAAGAACGCCAGTTCGATTTCACCGGAGCCGGGACGGTACTGATCCAGTCGAGCGAGAAGGTCGTCCACGACGGACACCTCCTCAAACACATCGAATCCGAGACCGTCGCACTCGGGCAGAACAGTCTGCGCGCACTGCACGCCTCGATCGGCGCGCGGCTGCAGAACTGACGTCTCGGGGTACGCGAGGTCTCACCGAGGGGGCCGGTCCGGTAGCGTATGGGCGTAATCGTCGGTATTTGTGTGCGCGCTCTGGGTCTCGAGTCGAACGATCCATCTCGCGTCACGAGGATTGCAAACACTTCACATTGCAAGACCACTTACCTGTGCACGAGCAATACGTGCTCGCGAGAAATACAAGGCTGGAGTAGTAACCCGATGACCGAGGACAGTCACCGCACCGCAGGCGCCTCCTACGCGGCAGCAGGAGTCGATATCGCCGCAGGCGACCGGGCGGTGGAACTCTTCGCCCCTCTGGCCAAGAAGGCCAGCCGCCCCGAGGTCATGGGTGGCCTCGGTGGTTTCGCCGGCTTGTTCTCCCTCAAGGGTGACTACAAGGAGCCGCTGCTCGCCGCATCGACCGACGGCGTCGGAACCAAGCTCGCTGTCGCCCAGGCGATGGACAAGCACGACACGGTCGGACTCGACCTCGTCGCCATGGTTGTCGACGACCTCGTCGTCTGTGGCGCTGAGCCGCTGTTCCTCCAGGACTACATCGCCGTCGGCCGGGTCATCCCCGAGCGTGTCGCGGAATTGGTCAGCGGTATCGCCGAGGGCTGCATCCAGGCCGGCTGCGCTCTCCTCGGTGGCGAGACCGCCGAGCACCCCGGCATCATGGCCGACGGTGACTACGACCTCTCCGCCACCGGCGTCGGTGTCGTCGAGGCCGAGAAGCTGCTCGGACCGGACCGCGTTCGCCCCGGCGACGTCGTCATCGCCATGGGTTCGTCGGGACTGCACTCCAACGGTTACTCGCTGGCTCGCAAGGTCCTGCTCGAGATCGACCGGATGAACCTGAGCGCACACGTCGACGAGTTCGGCCGCACGCTCGGTGAGGAACTGCTCGAGCCCACCAAGATCTACGCCAAGGACTGCCTGGCACTCGCTGCCGAGACCGACGTGCGCACCTTCTGCCACGTCACCGGTGGCGGCCTCGCCAACAACCTCGCGCGCGTCATGCCCAAGGGCCTGGTCGCCGAACTCGATCGCGGAACCTGGAGCCCCGCTCCGGTCTTCGCCATGATCGCGCAGCGCGGACGCGTCGAGCGCGCCGAGATGGAGCAGACCTTCAACATGGGCGTCGGCATGGTCGCCGTCGTCGCGCCCGAGGACGTCGACCGCGCGCTGGCCGTCCTCACCGCACGCCACATCGACTGCTGGACGCTCGGGAGCGTCAAGAAGGCGTCGGACGCCGCTGCAGAGCGTGCGTTCCTGGCCGGAGACCACCCGCGCTTCTGAACCGCAACGTCAACTGCCCCATCGGAGAGATCCGGTGGGGCAGTTTTTGTTTCCGCACAAGCAGGCGCGAGGCAGAAAATGGAACGCAAAAATGAGGAAGAGCGATCAGCTCTTCCTCATTTCACAGTCTGCGCGGTGGCAGTGCGCGGTCAACGCCGCCAGTCGTCGTAGTCGTCCTCTCGCGCATGCCCTTCCCTATCGGAAGTCTGGTCCGATCGGACACTGCTCCGATGCGAGTTGGTCGATCCACCTGCGAGCTCTCTTTGCAGGCTGTCGAAATCCGTGGTCGGTACGCTGTATTTCAATTCGCGTGCAACCTTGGTCTGCTTTGCCTTAGCCCGGCCGCGGCCCATGGCTGACCCCCTC
Organism: Rhodococcus sp. NPDC057135; assembly: GCF_042670865.1. Taxonomy (NCBI): domain Bacteria; kingdom Bacillati; phylum Actinomycetota; class Actinomycetes; order Mycobacteriales; family Nocardiaceae; genus Rhodococcus; species Rhodococcus sp. NPDC057135. Next base: position 72,646 of record NZ_JBHUUU010000004.1, on the reverse strand, counting down.
GCGCTTTCGCGGGGCGGCCTGGGGAATTTGGCGGCCCCGTTTGAGTGTGTAAGTTTCCTGACACACACTCTAGCGTGGAAAAGTCGCTTCCGCTTCCACGAAGGCCTCACCGCCGTGTCTGATTGCTCTCACTATGGCCGCGAGCTGCCAGGATGCTGAAAGAACTCGTCAGAACTTTGTGAGAACTGCTCAGAAGTTTCCCGGAATTGCGCGAATCGTCCCCACTCGGGCGTCGCCGCCGAAGACCGGAGCCGACGCGAGAGCCGCCAATTCCTCGGTCCACTCCGTGTTCATCCGCTTGAGCAGAGCTGCCGCCAAGGGCAGGAGCGCTCGCTCGTGACCGTCGTCGATCTTGAGGGCGAAAGCGGAACCGTCGGGAAGCGCTCCGGCATAGATGCCGTCGTATCCGGTCTTGGAGAACAGACCCGGCACTGCGGACATCAGGCGCTGATCGTTGCGGCCCGTGCCCGAAACGAGGAAGGGGTTCTCGCGGACCGCGTCGGCCACCGCTCGTTCGGGGGAGTCGGGCTCAGCCGAGGGCAGGCGTCCGAATGCCCGAGCCAGGTTCGTGAGCGAGAGCGGCACGATCGGGAGACCACAACCGTCGATGCCGAGTTCCTGTTCTTCCTCACCACTGAGATCGAAGATCGTCTCCTGGATCGCGAGCTGCAGGGGATGGGTCGGCTCCATGTACGTCTCGAGCGGCCAGTCGTTCACGACGCACGTCGCGAGCATCGCGGAGTGCTTGCCCGAGCAGGTCATGTAGATGGGGCTGGGAAGCTCACCCGCGGCGATCAGTTCGGCTCGGGCCAGTTCGTTGCCCGGGAGGTCGGACGGGCACTGCAATTGGTCGACACCGAGTTGATAGCGAGCGAGAAGCGCGGCGACCAGTTCGATGTGATCGGCCTCGCCTGCGTGTGAGGACGACGCGACGGCCAACTCTTCCGGGCTGGTGGGTGCAAAGCCGTTACGAAGCGCAGCGACGGCCTGCAGCGGCTTGTTCGCGGAGCGGGGGTAGATAGGTGTGTGAATTTCCCCGAGTCCGACAACGACCTCGCCGTCGGCGCCGAGAATGACGGCCGATCCGCGGTGCACGCATTCGCGGAATCCGGAGCGGACTACTTCCACCAATTCGATACTCACGAGTGCACCTGCGCTTCTGCTTGTTCGATGAACCTCTGGACACGCGCGGTGACGTTCGGTGCAAGATCGGTGTGTTCTGCGAGTAGCCGTCGAAGCCGCTCAGGGTCCGTTCCGGCGAAGACCTCGCGAACAGTCACTCCGTGATCCGGGACGTGGACTCGGGTGACCGAGTCTCCCGCGGCGATCGTGCCGGTCCGGTTGACGCGAAGATAGGCGCCGACGTCGGTCCGCTCGGTGAATCGCTTGACCCAGCCCTTCTCCGCGGCCCAGATGCCGAAGGTGCCACACGGGACGCGGGGAGCGGTCACTTCGAGTTCGAGAACGTCCGACGCCTCGGCTCCGGTGATGTGCCAACGCTCGCCGATCACGGCGTCCGTGACAAGCATCCCGCTGATGTGGAGATTCTCGCCGAACCATCCGGGGCCGAGAGGTCGGCCCAATTCGTCCGACCAACGCTGGGCTTCGTCGCGCTGATAGGCGTAGACAGCTTGGAAGGCGCCGCCGTGGAACTCGGTGTCACAGACGTAGTCGCCGCCGAGTCCGAGTCGGCCGACAGCGACGCGGCCGTCGACGGGACGCTTGTCGATCGCGGTTCGCGGGACGCGCCTGACGCCACTGTCACGTTCGGTGTGGAGGACGCAGACCGCGTCGACGGTGCCCGTCACTTTCCGCGCAATCGGTTGACAGCCTCACGTCCGGCCTGGGGTGCGTCGTCCGCGACGATCGAGTCCGGGTCGATGGACGCGGCGCTGGGGCCGGCCATGAGTTCGGTGTCGACCGGAATGTTGCGCTTGATCAGAGCGAGCGCGATAGGGCCGAGTTCGTGATGATTGACCACGGTGCCGACGCGTCCGACGGCTCGTCCGCCCGCGGTGATCGGGTCACCCGGTTCCGGGACGGCTTCGGCGCTGCCGTCGAGGTGCAACATGACGAGATGGCGAGGCGGCTTGCCGAGATTGTGAACCCGGGCGACGGTTTCCTGACCGCGGTAGCAGCCCTTGTCGAGGTGGACGGCGCCGTGCTCGGCCGGCCCGCCGATCCAGTGGACCTCGTGCGGGATCGTCCGCTCGTCGGTGTCCAGTCCGAGGCGTGGCCTCGTCGCTTCGACGCGCAGTGCCTCGAAGGCCCAACTTCCGGCGGGCTTCGCGCCGGCATCGGTCAGCTTGGTCCACCACGCCGCCAATTGCTCACGTGGGACGAGGAGATCGAAAGAGTTCTCGGTGGGCCACGGCATGCGGCGGACAAATCCGCCGTCGGCCAAGGCGAGAGCGTCGTAGGCCTCGGTGGGTGCCTGAACCTCGAGTGCGGCGAGGACAGTTGACGCTTCGGGTCCGATCAGGCTCAGGACCGCGAGTTCGTTGCCGTCTCGGGGCTCGGCCTTGGACCAGAACACCATCTTCTTCAAGAAGGAGAGGAGGTCCGGTCCGCGGTCGGCCTCGGTGTCGATCCAGGTGACACCTGCCAAGTCTGTCTGCACGAAGTGGTGCTCGACGCGTCCGTTGACGTCCAGGCTCAGATTTTCGGCGCTCTTGCCGTCGGGGAGCGCGGAGATGTGCTGGCTCGAGATCGTGTGCAACCAGGTGAGGCGTTCGTCGCCGGGAATGGCGATCACGAATCTGTGACTGCGGTCGACCACCACTGCTGCGCGCTGCGCGGTTCGCTGTTCACCGAGGGGATCGCCGTAGTGCCATGCGACACCGATGTCGGCCGAACCGTCCGGTGCGGTGACCGCGCCGGGGGAAGTCAGAAGTGGGCTGTTGGGCACAAGAGCGTTGTCGACCACAAGACCAGTCTAGGAGTGTGGGCGGGATCGCGGTTACAGGGCGGCCCCGGCGGCTTGGCGGATCGTTAGGGTTGATGGCATGCCTGATCGCGTATTGGTGACTCTCGACCATGAGGTGCTCGATGCTGACGCACCGTTTCTGCACGCCGACGACCTGGCGGTGGTGCGCGGCGACGGAGTCTTCGAGACGCTGTTGGTGCGCGACGGTAGGGCGCGGGTGGTCGAGGGACATCTGAGTCGACTGGTTCTGAGCGCGCGGGCGCTGGGTCTGCCCGCCCCCGTTCTCGATGACTGGCGTCTGGCGATCGAGATGGCAGCCGAGGAGTGGGGGACAGAGAAGGAAGGCGCTCTTCGTCTTGTTCTGACCCGCGGCCGTGAGAGCGGTGACAAGCCGACAGCCTTCGTGATGGTCGGCCCGGTGGCTGATCGGGTCAGGCAGGTCCGTGAATCGGGGCTGTCGGTGATGACTCTCGAGCGAGGTTTCTCCGTCGATCTCTCCGCCCGGGCACCCTGGCAACTACTGGGCGCGAAGACGTTGTCCTACGCAACCAACATGGCAGCGCTTCGATATGCGGCGAATTTGGGTGCTGACGATGTGATCTTCGTCAGTTCCGAGGGCAATGTGTTGGAGGGACCACGCTCGACGGTGGTGATCGTTCGGGACAGGACTTTGATCACACCTCCTCCCGCACAGGGCATTTTGATGGGTACGACGCAGCGTGCCCTGTTCGACGTTGCCGGCAGTGCGCGCTTCGATTGCCGATACGAAACCCTCCGACCTGCGGATTTGATTGCGGCCGACGGAGTGTGGCTGGTTTCGAGCGTCACGTTGGCCGCGCGTGTCCATACACTCGACGGGCTCGCATTGCCAGAGCCGAAGGTCTCCGAGGAATTCGCGGAATTGGTTGAACGTGCAATTGATTCGGATTCAGCAGGGCGATAGGCGAATAGGAATCGCGACAGGTCTCTACTACATTTGGTAGTAGCAAAGTCCTGCGGTCCAAACCGGACAGCAGTACCGTGTCCGCAGGGGCCGAGCGACTGCCCGCGTCTCGAACCCCGAAGCCTGTCCCAGGGCCCTACTCTCGGAGTAGCCAATGGATACTTTGGACGTCTCCAGGTGGCAGTTCGGTATCACTACCGTCTACCACTTCATCCTTGTTCCGCTGACCATCGGACTTGCACCGATGATCGCGATCATGCAGACGATGTGGGTGGTCACCAAAAAGGACCACTGGTATCGGCTCACCAAGTTTTTCGGCAAGCTTTTCCTCATCAACTTCGCACTCGGTGTAGCCACCGGCATCGTGCAGGAGTTCCAGTTCGGCATGAACTGGAGCGAGTACTCGCGATTCGTCGGTGACGTCTTCGGAGCTCCACTCGCGTTGGAAGGCCTTGTCGCCTTCTTCATGGAGTCCGTCTTCATCGGACTCTGGATCTTCGGTTGGGGCAGGCTGCCCAAACTTGTACACCTGGCATGTATTTGGCTCGTGGCGATCGGCGTCAACGCGTCGGCGTTCTTCATCATCGCGGCCAACTCGTTCATGCAGCATCCGGTCGGTGCGACGTACAACCCTGAAACCGGTCGTGCCGAGCTCACCAGCATCTGGGAGTTGTTGACCAACAACACCGCTCTCGCTGCCTTCCCGCACGCGGTTGCCGGCGCCTTCCTGACGGCGGCGACGTTTGTAGCCGGCATCAGTGGTTGGTGGATGGTGCGGAACATGCGCCGCGCCAAGCAGGCTGAGGCCGCCGAAGCCGAACGTCTCGAAACCGATGCACGAACGATGTACCGCCCGGCAACACGATTCGCCTTGCTCGTCATGATCGTGGCCGGAATCGGCATCATCTACACCGGTGACGTCCAAGGCAAGCTCATGTTCCAGCAGCAGCCCATGAAGATGGCGTCGGCGGAATCGCTGTGCGACACCGAGATGGATCCGGATTTCTCGATTCTCACTATCGGCACTCACAACAACTGTGACAGCGTGACGCACGTTCTGAAGGTGCCGTTCGTTCTTCCATGGTTGGCCGAGGGCAAGTTCACCGGCGTCGAACTGCAAGGCGTGAACCAACTGCAGGAGCAGGCAGAGCAAGACTTCGGACCGGGCAACTACCGACCGAATCTCTTTGTCACGTACTGGTCTTTCCGCGCCATGATCGGCCTCGCCGCCGGTTCGGCAGCACTGGCTCTCGCGGGACTGTGGGTCACTCGTAAGGGGCGGGTCCCGGACCAGAAGTGGTTCGGAATCCTCAGCCTCGTCGCGATTCCCACTCCGTTCATGGCGAACAGCGCCGGCTGGATCTTCACCGAGATGGGCCGTCAGCCCTGGGTGGTGCATCCCAACCCGACCGGCGTCGACATGATCAGACTGACTGTCGACCAAGGTGTTTCGGACCACGCATCGGCGACCGTCTGGGCTTCGCTGATCACCTTCACCCTCCTGTACGGAGCGCTGGGTGTCGTCTGGTTCAAGCTGATCGTGCGATACGCCAAGGAAGGCCCGTTGGAGCACGACATGCATCCGCCGGGCGATACAGATCATGACGAGCCGGAAGATCCGGACAAGCCCAAACAACTGTCGTTCGCGTACTAGGAGGCGATCATGGGACTTCAAGAAGTATGGTTCGTGCTCGTCGCAGTACTGTTCATCGGTTACTTCGTCCTCGAAGGGTTCGACTTCGGTGTCGGAATGCTCATGCCGATCGTCGGCAGAGGCAGTGACCTCCCGGCCGATACGCGTCGACGGGTGGCGCTCAACACGATCGGCCCGGTGTGGGACGGCAACGAAGTGTGGCTGATCACGGCCGGTGGCGCGATGTTCGCGGCATTCCCGGAGTGGTACGCGACGTTGTTCTCCGGGTTCTATCTACCGCTGCTGATCATCCTGGTGGCCTTGATCGTTCGGATCTGCGCCATCGAATGGCGGAGCAAGATCGACGACGACAAATGGCGTCAGCGTTGCGACTGGGGCATCATCTTCGGCTCCTGGGTCCCGGCAGTTCTCTGGGGCGTGGCTTTCGCGAACATCGTTCGGGGCGTGGCGATCAACGCCGACAAGCAGGTCGAGTCGGGATTCTTCGATCTGCTCAATCCTTACGCACTGCTCGGCGGTCTGACCACCGCGCTGGTGTTCGCTCTCCACGGCGCTGTGTTCCTGGCGCTCAAGAGTGCCGACGAGGTTCGTGAAGATGCCGTGAAAATTGCTGCACGACTGGCAATTCCAGCCATTCCTGTCGCCGGCGGATTCGTTTTGTGGACGCAACTCGCCTACGGCAAGGGGTGGACGTGGATTCTGGTAGCCGCCGCTGCTGCTGCACTGATCGGCGTCGTCTTCCTGACGCGGGCCGAGCGCGAAGGCTGGGCCTTCGTTCTCACCTGTGTGGCCGTCATCGCCACTGTCGTGCTGCTGTTCGCCTCGCTGTTCCCGAACGTCATGCCGTCGACGCTTGATCCGGCGTACAGCCTGACCATCGAGAACGCGTCGTCGAGTCCGTACACGCTCAAGGTGATGACGTGGGCCGCGGCATTCATGACGCCGGTGGTGATCATCTACCAGGGTTGGACGTACTGGGTGTTCCGTCAACGCATCTCCTCCAAGCAGATTCCGGCGTCGATCGGCCTGCGATTCAAGGAGAAGACGTGGTAGTGGCAAACCCGCAATCACACAAGATTCGAATCACGAAAGAACTGACGGTCGAATTCACGTGACTATCGAAGTAGGCGACGCTCCCACCACTCGGGAGCGTCGCCGGGGGCCGATCGACCCGCGGCTGTGGCGACATTCCGCTTCTGCGCGCGGCTATCTGATCCTGACTGTTGCTCTGTCGATGGTGAACGTCGTGATGGTCATCGTCGCGGCGCTCATGATCGGCCGGGTGCTGGCCGGAGTGATCACCACTCGAACTGTGGATGTTTCTTCGTGGACAACCGAATTGGTTGTTCTAGGCGCAGCTGTGGCGGTCCGAGTTCTGGGGACTTGGCTGCAGACCAGGTATGCGCACCGGGCGTCGACTCGCGTGGTTGCCGAGATCAAGAACGGCGTGCTGACGTCGGCGACGGCGATGAGCCCTCGCGATCTCGATCCTCGGCGTGACGAGATCGCGACCGTGGTCACCCGAGGTGTCGACGGTCTTGGCCCGTACCTGACGGGATACCTTCCGGCTCTGGTCTTGTCGGTGACGCTGACACCCATCACCCTGATAGTCATTGCGGTGCAGGACATGACGTCTGCGGTCATCATCTTCGTGACGCTGCCGCTGATCCCCATCTTCATGATTCTGATCGGCTTGCTGACAAAGGGTAAGTCGGAGAAGACGCTGGCAGCGATGACCACGTTGTCTTCGCAACTGCTCGATCTGCTTGCCGGTTTGCCGACGCTTCGGGCGCTCGGTCGTCAGCAAGGTCCTGCCGAGCGCGTCCGTGAACTCGGTGACGCTCATCGGCGAACGACGATGTCCGCCCTCCGCGTCGCGTTCCTGTCCTCGATGGTGTTGGAACTGCTCGCAACACTCTGCGTTGCATTGGTGGCCGTGAGCATCGGCCTGCGACTGGTGTACGGGGACATGACACTCGAGCCGGGGATAGTCGCGTTGATCCTCGCGCCCGAGGTATACCTGCCGCTCCGAATGGTGGGAACCCAGTTCCATGCCGCCGAGGACGGAATGGCCGCAGCCGACAAGGCATTCGAGGTTATCGAGGCCGATTCTGCCGCGCCGGAGGGTGGTAGCACGACGGTAGTCGCTCGCGGCGCCGACATCGTCTTCGACGGCCTCGGCGTGGCCTCTCGTGGGGGAGTCGCGCCGTCTCGACTTTCTGCCGTTGCGTCGCCAGGGAAGATCACCGTGCTCACCGGTCCCAACGGTTCCGGCAAGTCGACGGCAGTGCACGCGCTACTCGGGCTGATCGAACCGAGCAGTGGGCGCGTGACGGTCGCCGGCGTCGATGTCCGAGACCTGGACGAGCACGCGTGGTGGAGTCAGTTGGCCTGGCTACCGCAACATCCGGTCCTCCTGCCCGGCACCATTCGCGAGAACCTCGATCTCACCGGGGCTGTCGAGTCGCAGGCATTGGCTCGAGCTGCGGCCGCGACGGGATTCGACGCGGTACTGGCTGAGCTGCCTGCGGGCGCCGAGACCGTGATCGGCGTCGGCGGCACTGGTCTGTCGTTGGGGCAGCGGCAGCGCCTGGCCCTGACACGCGTGCTTGCCTCGGACCGCGCGGTTCTTGTCCTGGACGAACCCACCGCTCACCTCGACTCCGATTCGGAAGGGACAGTGTTGGCTTCTCTGAGAGCACGAGCGGAGCGCGGCGACACCGTGGTCGTGATCGGCCACCGTCCGAGTGTGCTCGCCGCGGCTGACCGGATCGTCGAGGTGCGCGCTCATGAGAAGTGATACTCACGATCCGCTTCTGCGTGCTCTGCGGCTACTGGAACTTCGGCCACGACGCGTACTGACGGCGGTAGCGGCGGGCGTCGCCACACTCGGCAGCGCCCTCGCCTTGGCCGCGCTGTCTGCGTGGTTGATCACGCGGGCCTGGGAGATGCCTCCCGTTCTCGACCTCAGCGTTGCGGTGGTTGCCGTACGCGCATTGGGAATCTCGCGTGGTGTCTTCCGCTATCTCGAGCGATTGACCACCCACGACGTCGCGTTGCGCGGCACCACCGCAGCGCGGTCGAGGATCTACCAGCAGTTGGCAGCGGGAGATCCCGCGGCCGCCGCCGGACTACGACGCGGTGACCTGCTCTCACGTACCGGCGCCGATGTGGACGCGCTGGGCGACGTCGTCGTCAAAGCACTGATCCCGATTGCGGTTTCGGTTGTCCTCGCGTTCGCTGCGGTGGGAATCTTGTTGTTCATCTCCGTTCCGGCCGCGCTCATTCTGGCTGTTGCGCTGGCAGTGTCCGGGATCGCGGCACCCTGGCTGTCGGCTCGTGCTGCTCGACTCGCCGAGGCCGACAGTTCTGCTGCCGCAGCTCGATTCAGTGAGTCTGCGGTGACGGCCCTCGACCATTCCGCCGAGCTCCGGGTATCGGGCCGCTTGGATCAGGCGGTGAGCGAGGCAGTCTCCGCCGAGAACGAGGTGGTCGACGCGACCGATCGTGCGGCGGTACCGAGTGCCTTTGCCGCCGCCGCGACGCCTCTCGCAATCGGCGTGAGCGTCCTCGGGGCTCTACTGATCGGAATCGCGCTCTACGGAACCACCGACATGTCACCGATGTCCATGGGAATCCTTGTACTGCTTCCCTTGTCGGCTTTCGAGGGAACCGCGATACTGCCCAGCGCAGCGGTGGCGTTGACCAAGGCGCGGCTGGCGTCGGCGCGCATCATGGCGGTTCTCGATCGAGCGGACGAGGAACACGTCGAAGGTGACCGTGCGTGGCCGGAGGACGGGGTCCTGAGTGTGCACGCGTTGCGGGCGGGTTGGCCCGGGGGGAAGGTGACCGAACCGCTGTCGGTGGATCTTCCTCGCGGTGCTCGTGTTGCCGTCGTCGGCGAGAGTGGATCGGGAAAGACCACTGCGCTGATGACGATGGCGGGACTGCTGCCGCCCGTCGCGGGAACAGTTCGTGTTGACTCGGTGGACGTTTCGGATATCGATCCGGCCGAGCTGCGTCGGCACGTGGGGTACTTCGCCGAGGACGCACACCTCTTCGAGACGTCGGTACTCGAGAACCTGCGCGTCGCACGCGGTGACCTCACCGTCGAGGACGCGGAGAAAGCACTTGCCGCAGTCGGTCTCGGCGATTGGCTGGCGGAACTGCCGGACGGGCTCGACACCTACCTGGTCGGCGGTATGCGAGCGGTTTCGGGCGGTGAGCGTCGTCGGTTGCTGTTGGCACGCGCGATCGTCTCGCCCGCGGAGGTACTGCTGCTCGACGAGCCGACCGAACACATGGACGCGGAGGCAGGCGCTCAGTTGCTTCGCGAGTTGCTCGATCGCGACGGAATGCTGGTCGATTCTTCGCGAACGGTTGTTGTCGTCACCCACCAACTTCCGGCCGGTACTGGAGCTGACCAGGTGATATGCGTCGGAAAAGTTTCTGTGGAAAATACGTTGCCGTCATCGTGAAGTGGGCGTACTTTCTCCAGTACACAAGGAAGGAGGTGGTCTGAAATTGAAGTACAGACGGACGCGTGAGGTGGCTGCCAGCTAGCCGCAATCGCTGACGGAATTCACTTACCGCGCGAGCGGCCGGCGAATCCCAGGCAGCCACCCGACCCCCGAGCCCCCGATCAGTCCGACCGGGACCCCCGCGAAAGCGAGGGTGTGGCTCGGGGGTCGCTTCGTGCTGTGCGCCTTTGTTAACCCCCGGCGGTTAATAAAGGCGCACAGCGTGGACAAGGATTAGGCCCCCACCATCCACCGCGCTCGAGGATCGCTCTGACCTCGGCTGCAGTTCGGCACGAGGCTCCCTCCACCTCTTCCCAACCGAAGACCAGTGTGGCGTTGCCTGACAGTTCGGATGCGTTTCCTCGCCGACGATCACGCAGTGCAGTCGCCCGAGAAGAGTGGAAGGCAAATCCGTCGAGTCGAACGATCAGTGCGACACCGCAATTGCGGTAGTCGACGTCCTCGTAGAGAGTTCTCCCATCAACGAGGACCGGCGATTGCCGTCTCGCCTCCGGCAAACCGTGTGCGCGCTCGACTTCGATTGCGTAGCGATGTTCGAGTACTGACTGGACGCCGCGATCCAGGAGGTCCAGTGTCGAGGACAGCGCTTTGACATATCGCCGCGGCCGGCGGCACTCCATTCGGGTGCGTAGTGCCATCTGTGACACCTTGCACGCCGTGGCCGAGCGGACCAGAGAACGAGCGGCGTCACGAGCTGACGGCTCTGCCACCGCCAGGTCAATTGCGGTGTCGGCCAGCGACGTACGAGCAGGCTGAGTGGCTACCCCGATATGGGCTTGAGCGCGTGAACGATGAACGATCACTCCGGGATGGGCAGTGGACCACCCCAACGGAACGGGGCGCGTCGGGGAGCGTTCAGGTCTGAACGTCGGATTCTGACAGCGCGAGGATCGTCCGTATCGGACCGTGATGTGGACCGGCAGTTCGGACTCGATGTGCGTGAGTCCCCACTCTTCGGCAGCAGTCCGATGACTCAGATAAGTTTCACCGCCGCCGAACAGAAGTGCAGCTTCGAGAATCATTGCTCGGTTGAGTGGGCCGTTGGTAGTGGATTGAACACCGTGGAGGACGGTTGTCCATTGACCCGATTCGACCAGATGCTGGATGCGCCGCGGCGAATAGCCGAAAGGGCGCAGTTGTTTGTTGGTCGCGAGTCCGTGTTGGAAGTCGAAGAGTCTTCGGAGATCAGGATCGATGTAGTCGCAGCTCATGCGAATACCGTGGGATCGCAGTCCGACAGGAATCGGCCGAAGATGCCGCCGGAAGCCCGCCTGTGGAATTTGGCGGTGCTTGTGGATGAATCTGCTGTGCGCCTTTATTAACCGCCGGGGGTTAATAAAGGCGCACAGCAGGACTAACCGATGTAGCGCGTCAGTCGCGCCGAGAGACGCGGTTCCAGGCCACCGTCAGACATGATCCGCTCTTCGACGTACGCGAGGTCGCCGCCTTCAACGATGCCGTACAGGCGCTTCGCGCCGCCGTACAGTGCACCGGACTGGCTGCGGATCACCACGTCGGTGGCAAGTTCCCACGACGCCTGGGTCAGTGCACGACCGTAGTACATTTCGACGACGCCGGAGCTGTGGCTGAGCAGGAGTTCGACGACTTCCTGGTTGACGCTGCCGGGGATGCCGTCGCCGCCCATGCGCCAGTAACCGCTCTCACGCAGATCGGGGCTCACGTACTCGCCCTCGGCGTCGAGACGCCAGGACCGGGACTCCCAATTGAGGTAGGGGCCACCGTCGTGAGAGATGACGATCTGCTGACCGAAGGCGTAGTCGCCGGTCTCGTCGTGCCCTTCGCCTTCGCCGCGCCAGACGCCGACGAGGGGGAGTAGTGCGAGGAGTTCGGGATTGATGTCCGGGCCGAGGCGCAGGTTTGCGGTGTCCTCGGGCAGCGGAAGGTCCGGCAGGGTCGGAATGTTGAGTGACGCCGTCGACTTGGAGCGCTCGACGGCGATGGCGACAGCTTCGTCCCCGCTGCCGCGCCTCACGGCACCTGCAGCGGCGGAATCGTCAGCGGTCGCGTCGGACCCTGAATCCGGAGCCTGGCTCACGACTCGTCGGTGACCAAGCGGTACACGACGTACACGGAGAACCAAGCGATCATGACGGATGCGAGTGCGAGGAGTACCTCGAAGAAAATGACCACGGGTACATCTTAGACCGCGGCGACCGACCGGAAAAATCGGGCGCCGGAATGCAGAAGGCCCCGCACCGAAGGGGTGCGGGGCCGCCTGCCGAAGCAGGAATTACTTGCTGACGGTCACGTCCACGTTGTGCACGCCCGAGCCCTCGGGAGCGACGGTGGAGGTGCCGTTGCCCGAGCTGGACAGTGCACGCACGGTCCACTCGCCCGGAGCGGCGAAGAAGCGGAAATCGCCGGTTCCCGATGCCACGACCTCGGCCGTGAACTCTCCGGAGCCGTCGAGCAGACGCACGAATGCGCCGCCGATGGGCTGGCCGTCAGCCGCGAGGACGCGGCCGGTGATGACCGTTTCCTTCTCGACGTCGACGCCGGCAGGCAGGGTCTGGCCCTGGGTAGGTGCTCCACACATGATCAGGCTCCCAATTCGATCGGTGCGCCGACGAGTGAGCCGTATTCGACCCAGCTGCCGTCGTAGTTCTTGACGTTGTTCTTGCCGAGGATCTCCTGCAGGACGAACCAGGTGTGGCTCGAGCGCTCGCCGATGCGGCAGTAGGCGATCGTTTCCTTGGTGTCGTCGAAGCCCTTCTCCGCGTACAGCTTGGCGAGGTCGTCGTCCGACTTGAAGGTGCCGTCCTCGTTGGCGGTGGTGCTCCACGGGATGTTGATGGCGCCGGGGACGTGGCCGCGCTGCTGTGCCTGCTCCTGCGGAAGGTGCGCGGGGGCGAGGATCTTGCCGGAGAACTCGTCAGGGCTGCGAACGTCGACGAGGTTCTTGCTGCCGATGGCGTCGATGACCTCGTCGCGGAATGCGCGGATCGAGAAGTCGGGGGTCTCGGCCTTGTACTGAGTGGCTTCGCGGTTGACGGCATCCTTGGAGAGCGGGCGTCCGTCGAGTTCCCACTTCTTGCGGCCGCCGTCGATCAGCTTGATGTCCTGGTGGCCGTACAGCTTGAAGTACCAGTACGCGTACGCGGCGAACCAGTTGTTGTTGCCACCGTAGAGAACGACGGTGTCGTCGTTCGCAATGCCCTTGGCGGAGAGCAGATCCGAGAACTGCTCCTGGTTCAGGAAGTCGCGTCGGACGCCGTCCTGGAGGTCCTTGCGCCAGTCGAGCTTGACTGCACCCTCGATGTGGCCGCCGTCGTATGCGCTGGTGTCCTCGTCCACCTCGACAAAAACGGTCTTGGGGGTGTTGAGGTTCTGCTCAGCCCAGTCAGCGGAGACTAGGACGTCGGAGCGAGCCATGGTGTTCCTTTCGATGTGGTCTTGCATCGGTCGATATCTAGCAGGGGTTCAGCAGGGTTGTGTGGCAAGCGCTTTCACGCGGTGGTAGCGCGGCCGGTATTTCGCAGCCTTGCGACGAGTGGGTAGATCTGGCAGCCGAGGCAGATGCCGAACGCGGCGTTGAGCAGGGCCGCGAACAAGGCGAAGCCGGTGGCAACGGTGCCGACGATCGTCGACCCGGCCAGGAAACCGACCGTGCCGGCGAGTGCGAAGACGAAGCCGACGAACTGCGCGAAGCGAAGTGGCGCTACGGGTTCGCGTTCGCTGACCGGCGAGATTCGCGGCGCGACGAGCTTGCCGAAGATCTGGCCGTACGGGCTGCGCTTGGGGCCGAGTACCGCTCCGATCGCGAAGACGATCGCCTGCAGGGCGAGAAGCGCGGTGGCGGCGGGCAGAGAGAAGGTCGAGAGAATGAGCGTGAGTACGAGTACGCCGGTGGTGACCCATGCTGCGAATCGAGGTCCGCGGACGTCGACTTGCTCGAGTTGGGGTGTGGTTGTGGACATCGGGAGTGCTCCTGCGCTGGATTGCATGGTGCTTGCCTGGACCGAGAAAACGGGGACGCAAAAGTCCCGTTCGGTGAATTGATCACGTGAGCGAAAGCTCGAGAGTCAGAGAGAACTGACGGATGTGGTGATCAGCAACAGGTACAGCAACAGCCCCCGAGGCGGCACAGGTCTACTGCGCGGCGTCGGGTGAGCATCAGCTCGTGGCGGGTTTGCACGTCGGCGAGTTTACCCCGAATTCTCGGATTTTGGCTCGTGGGGTCCGGATAGTGGTACGAGCGCAGCTTTCAGGTCGGCTGCGGACGGCACTCCGGACACTCGGAACTGTTCGTCGAGACCACCGTCGAGGATGAACGTGGTGGGTAGGGACAGGACGCTCATTTCGCGTGCCAGGGCCGGTTCTTTGTCGATGTCGAGTTCGATCTCCACCGGCGGGCGGGGAGCGTCGGCCATCGAAACCACGACCTGGCCGACGACGCGCCGTACTGCTGCACACGGTCCGCACCAGTCGGCGGAGAAATGCAGTACGACGGGTCCGCCGTTCGGCGACGCGACTCCGGCGGCGCTCAGCAGTTCGAGGCGGCTGTCGGTGCTGCCGGCTGCGGACGTGGCGGTGGCTCGGACCGCTCCGTTGCGCGATTTGAGAAAGAGCCCGACCGCGACGACGGCTACGAGCGCGACCAGCAGAATTGTGATCCCGGTCATCGGTTCTGCAGCTCTGCGAGATCGATCGTCGTGTTTTCGGCGCTGCCTTCGATCACGATTCTTCCGCCTTCTGCGTAGACCAGGCTCGGCTGGATTCCGTAAGGGAGTGCCTGCGGATCGATCGTGTAGCTGAACAATCCGAGGACTACGGGCTCGAGTGCTGCGGGGATCGAGAAATCGGCTTTGCCCTCAGGACCGAAGTACAGGTTGCTGGCGACGATCTTGACCTGCCCACCTTCCAGAACCAGGTTGGCCTGCACGCTCACGGCAGTCTCGACCGGGCCGACGGCAACCGTTCCGGTCAGCACGACGGCGCCCGCGGTGCTGGCGCCCGTTCCGCCGCTGCCCCCAGTGCCGTCCGACTTGTTGGCCGGCGGCGAAGATACCTGCAGGTCAGGGATGTTGAGCAGCTTTCCGAGGTCGGTGGCGTTGATTCCCATCCGGCCGTCGAGTTTGTCGACGGGGAGCTGGGTGACGTTGCCGTTCACGATGTCGGAGAAGGGCACGGTGACCCCGCGCAGGTTGGCCTCGACGGTCACTTCGCCGACCACGTCGCTCTGGACGCCGGTGGCTCTGACGTAGACGTCCTTGTACTTCCCGCCGAGTGCCTGGGTGAGGAAGGGGAACCCGTTGAAGGTGACCTCGGGGTCCGCCTCGAGTGACGCGCCGGTTCGGAGCTCGCGGGAAACCCGATACTCGGCGTACGCGGCAGCGCCGAAATCGGCCACCAGTCCGAGGCCGAGGAGGAAGACGATGCCGATGATCAGTTTGCGCACCGCACCATTGTGACGGACTCCGGTCGGGGTTCGATGCGACGGCCCCGGTACCAGGCACGCTAATGTAGTGACCGACCAAAAGCGTCGAACTACTCGAGCGTTGCCCTCGCGGGTTGCGCGGGCTACTAGATAGGAGGCCGTGTGGAACTGCTCCTCCTCACCTCCGACCCCAACCCGGAAGCTGTACTACCGGCGTTGGCGTTGCTGGCGCACTCGGTTCGGCCTGCCCCCACAGAGGTTTCCTCGCTTCTCGAAGCGAGTTCCGCGGACGTGGCGTTGGTAGATGCGCGCACCGATCTTGCTGCCGCGCGCGGTTTGTGTCGACTGCTCGGAAGCACGGGATCTGCAGTACCTGTGGTCGCCGTACTCACCGAAGGCGGACTCGTCGCAGTCAATGCCGACTGGGGGCTGGACGACATCCTGCTTCCCGGTACCGGTCCGGCGGAGGTGGACGCCCGATTGCGGTTGTTGGTCGCCCGCAGCGGCGGTGTGGCCAGTCCGGAAGCGTCGGGAAAGATCACGCTGGGCGAATTGGTTATCGACGAGGGGACGTACACGGCACGACTGCGTGGACGGCCCCTTGATTTGACTTACAAGGAATTCGAGCTGCTCAAGTACCTCGCGCAGCACGCCGGGCGGGTATTCACCCGTGCGCAGTTGTTGCAGGAAGTGTGGGGTTACGACTTCTTCGGTGGCACCAGGACGGTCGACGTCCACGTGCGTCGTCTGCGGGCGAAACTCGGCACCGAATACGAGTCCTTGATCGGTACAGTCCGAAATGTCGGATACAAGGCAGTGCGTCCGACCAGGGCCAAGGGCGGCGCAGCAGCTCCCGTTCAGTTCGAGGACGACGAAGACGTCGACTACGACGCGGCCGACGGTTCGGTGGTCTGACATGGGTTGGACCGATTCGCTGCCGGCCGGATCCGCCGAGCAGGTTTCCGCGCTGCTCGATCGCGCGACCGAGTTCGACGGCAAGGCGCCGGTCTCGGAGCAGGGGCGCCATGCCGTTGCCGGACGAGGTGCAGCACGACACTTCCTCGAGTTCGACGGCGATGCCGTCGTCGGTTACGCACAGCTGCAAGCCGGTTCGGACGAGCATCCCGACATGGCGGAGTTGGTGGTCGACCCGCAGGCGCGGCGCCGCGGCATCGGAACCAGGCTTGCCGCAGCGGTATTCGACGAGGGTCGTTCAGGCACACGCGTCTGGGCGCACGGAAACATCGACGCTGCAGTGGAATTCGCCAAGAGTCTCGATCTGGTCAGCGTGCGTGAGCTCCTCCAGTTGCGTCGACCTCTCGATGCTCCGCAGCTTCCGGAAATCGTTGTGCCCGAGGGTATAACGATGCGGACGTATCGCGGACCCGAAGACGATTCCGAGATCCTTCGCGTCAATAATGCGGCGTTCTCCTGGCATCCCGAGCAGGGTGGTTGGACCCAGTCGGAGATCGACGAGAGAACGGCCGAAGGGTGGTTCGACCCCGCCGGTCTGTTCATGGCGTTCGCGGACACCGATCCCGATACTCTTCTCGGCTTTCACTGGACCAAGGTGCACGCGCCTGAAGGTGACGATCCCGAACTGGGTGAGGTGTACGTCGTGGGCATCGATCCTGCGGCGCAGGGACGCGGTCTCGGTCGAGTGCTGACCCTGGCGGGCATGCATTACCTGCGTGATCGCGGTCTCGGAACCGTCCTTCTCTACGTCGAAGGCGACAACACTGCCGCCCTGCACACGTACGAGCGTCTCGGCTTCGATCGGTTTCACGTGGACATGGCTTACGCCCGCGCGCGCTGACGTCACAGTCGAACACGCAGAAATGTCTGGTCTGTTCATTCTCCGTTAACCATGTGTGGTCCAACCGGACACCGCGCCCGCCTACTTTTCTCTGTGGGCAGCGCCGTGTTGCCTGATGCAGATTTCAATCATTCTGCATCTCATGTCGCCGCCCGATCGTGGGCGTGGCGGTAGCGATTTCCGGAGGATCTTGGTGAATCTCAAGCGCAGTGGTGCCCTGCTCGGTGTAGTGGCCGTGGGCGCCATGACCTTGGCCGCATGTGGCAGCGACAACAACTCGTCGTCGACGGGTGTGGACGCGTCCGCATCGAACGCAACGTGCGAAGGCAAGAGCAACCTCTCTGCCGCTGGTTCCTCGGCACAGAAGAACGCCATGGACCAGTTCGTCTCCACCTACATCTCCGTGTGCCAGGAAAAGGGCAAGACGGTCAACGTCGCGTACAACCCCAGCGGTTCGGGTGACGGACGTACGCAGTTCATCGCCAAGCAGATCGACTTCGCGGGCTCCGACTCGGCCATCAAGGACGAGCAGGCGGACAAGGCCAAGGAGCGTTGCGTCGGCGGCGAAGCCTGGAACCTTCCCCTCGTCTTCGGCCCCATCGCAGTTGCATACAACCTCGAGGGCGTCGACAAGCTCGTTCTCAACGCAGAGGTTCTCGCGAAGATCTTCAACGGTGGCATCACCAACTGGAACGATCCGGCAATCGCCGCGCTCAATTCCGGCGCAACGCTTCCCGACGAGAAGATCACCGCCGTGATCCGCTCCGATTCCTCGGGCACCACGGACAACTTCCAGAAGTACCTCGACGCGGCATCGAACGGTGCTTGGACCTCGGGTGCAGGCTCCGACTTCACCGGTGGCGTCGGTGAGGGCGCCAAGGGTTCGGCCGGAGTAGCACAGGCAGTATCCACCGCACCGGGTTCGATCACCTACGTCGAGAAGTCGTTCGCAGATCAGAACAAGCTCTCGGTTGCCGAGATCAACACGGGCTCCGAGGCAGTCGAACTGACCAACGATTCGGCCGCCAAGTCGATCGCCGGTGCCAAGTTCAAGTCCGACGCCACCGGCGACCTGACGCTCGACCTCGCGTCGATCTTCAAGACCAACGAAGCCGGCGCGTACCCGCTCGTTCTCGCCACCTACTCGATCGTCTGCTCCAAGGGGTACGACGCCGACACCTCCGCAGCTGTGAAGTCGTTCCTGACCAGCGCAGCAAACGAGGGACAGGCCAACCTGGCCGAGCAGGGCTACGTTCCGCTGCCCTCGAACGTCCAGGATCGACTCAACGCATCCATCTCGGCAATCAGCTGAGCTGACCTGCGGACTCGTGCGGACAAGCCCATGGATCTACATTCAGACGTGAAGGAACGTGAGCGCACATGAGTGACGCGCCCATCACCTCGACATCTCGTTCTCCCGGCCCCGCAACCAGCGGGGCCGGGGTGGGCGGTCCGAACGGCACCACGGAGGACACGATTACTTCCACCAAGGCCCAGGCCACCGAGCAGTCACCCAAGGGTGACGGCCCGGGTGCCGGCACAGCAAAGACCGTGACCCGTCCGGGCGACCGCATTTTCAGCTCGCTCGCTTCCGGTTCGGCCATCTTCATCACCGTCGTCATCGCGGCGATCGGTGCGTTCCTGATCTGGCGGGCGATCCCCGCGCTGAGCCGGAACCAGGTCAACTTCCTGACCAGCTCCCAGTGGGTGACGCAGAACATCAACGAGATGGCATTCGGTGTCCTCGACCTCTTCCAGGTCACGGTCCTCGTCTCGCTCTTCGCGCTGGTGCTCGCGATGCCGATCGCACTGGGTATCGCGATCTTCCTGACCTCGTACTCACCCAAGTGGCTCACCCGGCCGCTGTCGTACACGATCGATCTCCTCGCGGCAGTGCCGTCCATCGTCTACGGCCTGTGGGGACTTCTCGTGTTCGCACCGGCGATCACCCCGGTCGCAGTGTGGCTCAACAAGACTTTCGGCTGGTTCCCGCTCTTCGCCGACGGCAGCGGATCGATCACCGGCGGCGGCACCATCTTCACCGCAGGCATCGTCCTGGCCGTGATGATCCTTCCGGTCATCACCGCAGTGACCCGCGAGGTGTTCATCCAGACCCCGCGATCACAGATCGAAGCTGCACTCGCCCTCGGCGCCACGCGCTGGGAAGTTGTGCGCACCACGGTCATCCCGTTCGGTAAGTCCGGCTACATCAGCGGATCGATGCTCGGTCTCGGACGCGCACTCGGAGAAACGATGGCGCTGTACCTGATCCTGCGCACCACCTCTCAGGCCTTCGGCTGGTCGCTGTTCGACGGCGGCTCGACCATCGCCTCCAAGATCGCCCTCGGCTACGCGGAGTTCAACAACGACATCCAGGCAGGCGCGTACATCGCGGCCGGACTGGTGCTGTTCGTACTGACCTTCGTCGTCAACGCGGCTGCCCGCGCAGTGATCGCCGGAAAGAAGGACTGACCCATGACCTCCACTCTGGACCGGCCGGTCAAGGCCCCCACTTTCCAAGGCGTCGGCGCCCGTCGTCGCGCCAAGGACGTCATCGCGACCATCCTGGTCAGCCTGGCAGTTGTCATCGCGCTCATCCCGTTGGTCTGGGTGCTCTTCACGGTCATCGCCAAGGGCTTGCCCGCTCTGACATCGCCGACGTGGTTCACCAACTCGCTGAGCGGATTGACGGCGTCGGCCGACGGTGGCGGTATCTATCACGCATTGATCGGCACCCTGCTGCAAGGCATCGTGTGCGCGGTCTTCTCCATCCCGCTCGGTATCTTCGTCGCGATCTACCTGGTGGAGTACGCCGATCGGAAGTCGAAGCTCGGCAAGCTCACCACGTTCATGGTCGACATCCTCAGCGGTGTTCCGTCGATCGTGGCCGCGCTGTTCATCTACGCCCTGTGGATCGCGACCTTCGGCTTCCCCAAGTCCGCGTTCGCCGTGTCACTGGCTCTGGTCCTTCTGATGGTCCCGGTCGTCATCCGCTCCACCGAGGAAATGCTGCGCATCGTCCCGATGGATCTGCGAGAGGCGTCGTACGCGCTCGGTGTGCCGAAGTGGAAGACCATCTCGAAAATCGTCCTGCCGACGGCACTTCCCGGCATCATCACCGGCGTCATGTTGGCCCTGGCCCGCGTGCTCGGTGAGACCGCACCGCTGCTGATCCTCGTCGGCTACGCGCCGTTCATCAACTTCGATCTGTTCAACGGCGAAATGGGTACTCTGCCTTCCGTCATGGTCGCCGAGATGAACAACCCCACCGACGCCGGCACCAACCGCATCTGGGGCGCAGCACTGACTCTGATCCTGCTGATCGCGATCCTCAACATCGTCGCGAAGCTGATCGGTCACTTCTCACAGGTCAGAAGCAAGTGATGCGGCCTCGGAACATGTTCGTACTCAACAGCGTCAACAACTCAGTAGGGAGCCGGTAATGGCCAAGCGTCTGGATCTCAAGGACGTCAACATCTACTACGGCAAGTTCCACGCCGTCGCCGATGTGGGCCTGTCCGTCCCGCCCCGGAGTGTCACCGCCTTCATCGGTCCGTCCGGTTGCGGCAAGTCCACCGTTCTTCGTTCGCTCAACCGCATGCACGAAGTGATTCCCGGTGCGCGCGTCGAGGGTTCGGTCTTGCTCGACGGAGAAGACATCTACGGCTCGAACGTCGATCCCGTCGGTGTTCGCAAGACCATCGGCATGGTCTTCCAGCGGCCCAACCCGTTCCCGACCATGTCCATCCGGGACAACGTCGTCGCGGGCTTGAAGTTGCAGGGCGAGCGCAGCAAGAAGAAGCTCGACGAGGTGGCCGAGCGATCCCTGCGCGGCGCCAACCTGTGGAACGAGGTCAAGGATCGCCTCGACAAGCCCGGTGGTGGCCTCTCAGGCGGTCAGCAGCAGCGTCTGTGCATCGCGCGTGCCATTGCCGTCTCGCCCGACGTCCTGCTCATGGACGAGCCGTGCTCCGCGCTCGACCCGATCTCGACTTTGGCGATCGAGGACCTGATCACCGAACTGAAGAAGGACTTCACCATCGTCATCGTCACGCACAACATGCAGCAGGCTGCGCGTGTGAGTGACCAGACGGCTTTCTTCAACCTCGAGGCAACCGGTAAGCCCGGTCAGCTCGTCGAGATCGACGACACCGAGAAGATCTTCTCGAACCCGACGCAGAAGGCCACCGAGGACTACATCTCCGGCCGCTTCGGATAGGTCCGGGGATTGCACACTGCACGACCATGTTTCACCCCCGTTTCCAACAGGAGACGGGGGTGAAACTTTTTGGTTGTGGTGATAGTTCCCACTCCGGTGCGCACAGCTGAGCGTCGTTGGGCGCCCGAATAATTCGATGAGCAGCGCAAGTGTGCCGAGTGGGTGCTGAAGTAGCCGACGATGTGAATCTCGTGGATACTGACGACGCTTCGGGCAATGCTAATCTCGGCCCGACAGCACGCTGTCGATCGATGTCGTTTCACAACCGGAAGGGCTTGTCAGTGCATCTCACCCCTTCAGATACCGAAAAGCTGCTCCTGAGCGTTGCGGGCATGGTCGCCCGCGACCGCCGCGAGCGCGGGGTACTGCTGAACTACCCCGAAGCGATGGCCCTGATCTCGTGTTGGATTCTCGAGCGCGCGCGTGACGGAATGACGGTTGCGGAACTGATGAACGCCGGTCGGCAAGTGCTCACCCGCGACGACGTGATGGAAGGGGTACCCGAGATGATTGCAAACGTCCAGGTGGAGGCCACTTTCCCGGACGGTCGCAAGCTGGTCACCGTGACGGAGCCCATTCGATGATCCCCGGTGAGGTACGTGTGTCCACCGAACCGCTCGAGTTCGGCACGGACGCGGAAAAGATCACGATGGTCGTCGTCAACGACGGCGATCGTCCCATTCAGATCGGTTCGCATCTCCATCTGCCGGCCGCCAACCCGGCGCTGACCTTCGATCGCGAAGCGGCGGACGGTTTCCGGCTCGACATCCCCTCGGGAACGTCGGTTCGGTTCGAACCGGGGGTCAGCAGGACGGTGACACTGATCGCGCTCGGCGGACTCAAAAGGGTTCCGGGCCTGCAGATCGTGCCGGACGAAGACCTGCCGACGCATGCGCGTGAGCCCAAGACCGTCATGCCGTTCGGCACACCCGGCGTGGAGGTCGAAGAGCCGTTGCGAGCGTCCTCGGTGAACGTTCGCGTGAGTGATGTTCCAGTCGAGGCGGATTCACCGGACGACGCCGCGACGACAGTTGAGAGGACAGCCGAATGAGCAGGATCGATCGACGCGGTTACGCCTCCCTGTACGGCCCGACCGCAGGCGACCAGATCCGTTTGGCCGACACAGATCTGTGGATCGAGATCGAGCACGACTACACCGCGACCGGCGACGAGATGGTCTTCGGCGGCGGTAAGAGCATCCGCGAGTCGATGGGCCAGGGTCTGACCACTCGTGATCAGGGTGCTCTCGACGTCGTCATCACCAACACGGTGATCCTCGATCACTGGGGAATTGTCCGGGCAGACGTCGGAATTCGCGACGGACGCATCGTTGCGATCGGCAAGTCCGGTAACCCAGACATCATGAACGGCGTGCACCCCAAGCTGCTCATCGGGCCGAGCACCGACGTGATCGCCGGAGAGGGAAAGATCCTCACCGCGGGTGCGATCGACACTCACGTGCACTTCCTCAGTGAAGTCGAGATGATGGAAGCACTCGCCACTGGTACGACGACGGTGGCGGGCGGCGGAACGGGGCCCACCGAAGGAAGCAAGGCAACCACCGTCACGCCCGGCGCCTGGTCGCTGACGATGATGCATCGGGCCCTCGACCACATCCCGCTCAACGTTCTTCTTCTCGGCAAGGGCAGCACCGTCAGCCATGAGGCCATGCGCCAGGAAGCTCTCGCGGGCGCAGGCGGATTCAAGGTTCACGAGGACTGGGGTTCCACTCCGGCCGCGATCGACGCCGCTCTGCGAGCAGCCGACGAGTTCGGCCTCCAGGTAGCGCTGCACGCCGACAGTCTCAACGAAACCGGTTACGTACAGCACACTTTGGACGCTATCGCCGGACGCGGAATCCACGTATTCCATGCGGAAGGTGCCGGCGGCGGGCACGCGCCGGACATCATCGTGACCGCGGGTGAGCCGAACGTTCTTCCGGCATCGACCAATCCGACGTTGCCGCATACCGTCAACACGGTTGCCGAGCACCTCGACATGCTCATCGTGTGCCATGCGCTCAATCCCCGGGTTCCGGAGGACCTCGCCTTTGCCGAGTCTCGAATCCGCCCGACAACGATTGCGGCGGAAGACTTTCTGCACGACATCGGAGCCATCTCCATCACCTCGTCCGATGCCCAGGCTATGGGCCGTATCGGCGAGGTGACACTGCGGACGTGGCAGGTGGCCCACGTCATGAAGGCCCAGTACGGAAAGCTGGGCACCAGCATGCCGGCCGACAACGAGCGTGCGCGGCGCTACGTCGCCAAGTACACGATCTGCCCTGCCGTCGCACACGGTATCGATCACGAAATCGGATCGGTCGAGGCCGGGAAGATGGCAGACCTGGTGCTGTGGGACCCCGCTTTCTTCGGTGTCCGTCCTTCTGCCGTGATCAAGGGTGGGGCGATAGTTGCTGCGCCGCTCGGTGATCCGAACGCTGCGATCCCGACCCCGCAGCCGGTGTTCGTTCGCCCGGCCATCGCGGCAACTGCGGGATCGGCGCCGCACCTGTCCACGACGTTCGTCTCGCCGATGGCCATCGAGGACGGTTTGGCCGATCGTCTCGGTCTCACCCGCACCCTCACCGGCGTTCGTCCGACGAGGCACCTCACCAAGGCGGATATGCCGAACAACACGGCACTGCCGTCCATCGACGTCGATCCGGAGACGTTTGCCATCAAGGTCAACGGCGACCTGATCGCGCCCAACCCCGTTGACGTAGTGCCGATGGCTCAGCGCTACATGCTGTTCTGAAACCATGTCAATCGAGATGGCGTCTGCCGAGATAGCGTCGATGCTCTTGGCAGACGGGCGTCTGCCTACGGGCGGCCACGCGCACTCGTCGGGGTTGGAACCGGCACTGGTGGGCGGACTCCTGCAGAGTCAGGTCCCTGACTTCATTCGCGGTCGACTCGAAACAGTAGGGCTGGTCGAGGCCGCTGCAACGGTGGTCACGCGGCGCTGGGCCGCAAGCGCGGGTAGTGCAGGCGAACTCGAGGACATCTCGAGGGAACTGCTCGCTCGGACTCCCAGCGCACCGCTGCGTGAGGCGTCGATTCAACTCGGACGCGGGCTGGCAAGGCTGGCGTCGCGATTGTGGCCGCACCACCCCGCGGTGCAGATCCTCATGGCCCTGCCCGGGCATCCGATGCGTCCGCTCGCACTGGGAGTCTTCACGGCGATCTCCGGGATGGACGACCTGCAGGCAGCTAGATCCTGTCTGTACGACGACGCACAAACGGTGGCGTCGGCAGCATTGAAGCTACTGCCGGTGGATCCGGCAGAACCGGTCGAATGGCTGCTCCGCGCCGCCTCGACCATCGAAACCGTCGCCGCGGCTGCCGTAGCAGTCGACGGCGTCACAGATATACCCGCAACAACAGGACCGTTGGTCGAACAATGGTCACTCGAACACCACGCTCGATCCAGGAGGATTTTCCGTGCTTGACAACCTGAACAACACCGCCACTGCTGCAAGAGGTTTGAGGCTCGGCGTCGCCGGACCGGTTGGCACCGGCAAAAGTACCCTCATCGCCACCATCTGCCGCGAGCTCGCGTCGGAGTACGAGATTGCGGTTGTCACCAACGACATCTACACCGACGAGGACGCGCGACTGTTGCGCGCGGCCAATGTTCTGCCGATCGAGCGCATCGTCGCAGTCGAGACGGGCGCGTGCCCGCACACGGCAATTCGTGACGACGTCACACCGAATCTCATTGCGGTCGAAGACCTCGAGCGTCAGTTCCATCCCCTCGACATGGTGATCGTGGAAAGCGGTGGTGACAACCTGACTGCTACGTTCAGTCCGGCCTTGGTCGACGCCCAGATCTTCTGCATCGACGTCGCCGGCGGCGGAGACGTCGCGCGCAAGGGCGGTCCCGGAATCGAGCGGGCAGATCTGTTGGTGGTCAACAAGATCGACCTCGCCCCGTACGTCGACGTCGACGCGGTCCAGATGGTTGCCGATGCCACGGCCGCACGTGACGGACTTCCCGTTCTCGCACTCAGCCAGAAGGATCACGCCACGATCGACCAGCTCAGCGCGTGGCTTCGCCAGGTCATCGCAGCTCATCGCGCGGGTAGTCACACCCCGCAGGATCCGGGACCGATGGCTCCGCACTTTCATGCCGATGAAGAAGACCACGACCACGGGCACAGTCACTCTCACGCTCACTGATGAGCACTGGAGCTACGCGGGTTGTCGTCGAGCGAGTGGGGGACACCGCTGTTGCGCGAGAGCTGATCTCGGGCGACTTCCTGGCCCCGCGATTCGTCGACGCTCGCGGGCTCACCGTGCGAATTGCCTTGGTAGGGCACAGCGCAACGCTGCTTGCCGGTGACGACCTGCGTATCGAATTCGTGGTCGCGCCGGGTACGTGTCTCGAGGTGATCGAGCCTTCAGGGACCGTCGCGTACAACGCGCGCGGTGGCCGGGCGTCGTGGTCGGCATCAGCGAGCGTCGGCGCGGGTGCGGCGCTGTTCTGGCGTGCGGCACCGTTTGTCGTCGCCGGCGGCGCGGATGTGACCAGGCGCGTGGATATTTCGCTGGAATCCGATGCGGTGGCGCTGCTCGACGAGATGATCGTGTTCGGCCGGACCGGCGAAACCGGCGGTGCGCTTCGCTCGGATCAGCGAATCACCGTCGACGGTGACGCGCTTCTCGTGGAAACACTCGACCTGCGTAGCGTGCCGGGCCGTTCGCTGCCGGGAATTCTTGGTGGTCATCGCGTGCTCGGTACAACCATGCTGTTGGGGATGAAGACGTCCGACGACGTCGAGGGGCACGTGACGCCGCTGGCGGGACCGGGGATGCTGGCCCGGGCTGTGGCCGACCACGCACACGAGGCGAGCGCAGCGTTGGATCCGATCTGGTCGCAGTGGCGGGCACGGGTCTCGGAGAAGTACAGCGACTGATCTGCCCGACCGTCACACTCCGGGCGGCTGCATCGTCCACTATGTGACCAGGCCGAAGAGAGCCGGGCGCACAGGTTTGACGGAGGCATCATGCGAATTGTTGTTCTGGGCGGAACCGGCCAGATGGGAAAACTGGTCGTAGAGCAGGCCAAGGCAAGGGGCCATGACGTGGTCGCTGCCGCTCGATCGACGGGAGTCGACATCTCCACGGGTGCCGGGTTGGACGAAGCGTTTGCCGGCGCCGACGTGGTCGTCGACGTGAGCGATCACGTCACCAACAGTGCCAAGAAGGCGATCGAGTTCTTCGAGACCGCAGCGAGGAATATCGCCGCGGCCGAAACCAGAGCCGGCGTAAAGCACCACGTGTTGCTCTCGATCGTGAACTGCGACGATCCGCAGTTGAAGTCGTTCGGGTACTACCAGGGAAAAGCTGCGCAGGAACGCGCGGTGGAAGCGTCGGGCATTCCCTTCACGATTCTGCGATCCACCCAGTGGTTCGAGTTCGGCGAGAAGACCATCGCCCTCTTCGGACTGGGGCCGGTCGCGATGGTTCCCAGGATGCGGTCACAACCGGTGGCAGCGAGGACCGTCGCCGAGGCGCTTGTGACCTGCGCTCAGAATGGTCCAGCCGGAAGGGTCCCAGACCTGGCCGGGCCCGAGGTCCTCGAGATCCCGGCCATGACGCGCGAGATTTTGAGATACCGCGGGCGACGCAAGTGGCTGATCCCGATCTCGATGCCGGGAGCGGGTAAGGCGATGAAGGGTGGCGCGCTGCTACCCGGGCCTGGGTCGACAACTGCGGGACCCACGTTGGAGACCTGGTTGCACGAGAACTGAATAGGAAAGGCGGCCGCGCAGGTGCGCGGCCGCCTTTTACTCACGTGGACGGTTGGGTTCAGAGATCCGGGTACGAGGTGAGGTTGTCGACCTTCTCGGTGGTTTCCGGCTCTTCGGGCAGCTTGCCGGTCACCAGGAAGATGACGCGTCGGCCGACCTCGACAGCGTGGTCGGCGAACCGCTCGTAGAAGCGGCCGAGCAGAGTGACGTCGACTGCGGCGGCTACGCCGTGCTTCCACTCGCGATCCATGAGGACGGTGAAGAGGTGGCGGTGAAGGTCGTCCATCGCTTCGTCTTCTTCGCGCAGGCGGGCAGCGCGCTCGGGGTCGCGGGTCTCGAGTACGACCTTGGCGGCTGCACCGATGGAGACGGCGATGCGTCCCATCTCGGCGAAGTAGCCGTTGACCTCTTCAGGAAGCACGTGGTTGGGATGTCGGCGGCGCGCGATCTTGGCGACGTGCAGGGCGAGTGCACCCATGCGGTCGATGTCGGCGACGATCTGGATTCCGCTGACCACCGAGCGCAGATCTCCGGCAACGGGAGCCTGCAAGGCGAGCAACGCAAACGCACGCTCCTCGCAAATGGTGCTGAGTTCGGTGATCTTGTCGTGTTCGCCGATTACTTGTTCTGCCAGGGACAGGTCTGCCTGGAGCAGGGACTGGGTGGCGCGCTCCATAGCGGCACCTGCCAGTCCTGCCATCTCGCCGAGCGTGTCTGCAAGCTCGGTCATCTGTTCGTTGTAAGCCACGCGCATGAGGTCAGAGCCTACGTGCCGTGAAAGACCAAGTCACAAGCACCAGGTGAACGCAAGGTGAATGAACAAGTCTCAGTCGCAGGTCGTGTCGCCGGCGTTGACGCTGGCGATGTCGGCGGGCAGAGCCGTCGAGGTGCTGGTGTCGACCGACGTCGGATTTGCCGCCAGCATGGTCCCCGGGTCGGCGGGCGCGACGACGGTGCCGGAGAAATTGCTTCCGACGACAACCTCGATCATGTCTCCCATGCTCGGAGCGAGAACGAGAACCGCGCCGGGAATCGACGACGCGACAGTGACCGCTTCAGCCTCGTAGCCAGCGGCGTAGCGGACGACGGTGGTCGACGCCTGAGCATTCGCCAGGCCGGTGGCCGCGCTGAAATTTCCGACCGTGGAGATCTGGAATCCGTAAGCAGCGAGGCTGTCGGCGATGGTTGCGGCCTGCCCGGAGATTCCGGACGCGTTGGAGACGTCGACCGAGACGTTGTAGGCGCTCATCGCCTCGACGGAAGTGGCCGCCGGCGGCGTGCTGGACGTGGGAGCGGTCGTCGTGGAACTGGTCGACGACGGTGTGGTGTCCTCGCGCTCTTCACCCGGAAGCGGATCGTCGTCGATGATCGCCTGGAAGAGGGACTTGATCTCGTCGGTGCGAGGAATCTCGTTGCCCCAGTCGTTGGTGCCGTCGGTCGGGACCGTCAAGAACGTGACCGCGCCTGCATCGACGTTCTGCAGCGAACGGCCGAGGGTGACCAGTGATTTCGTGTCGATGTTCTCGACGAACGTGTCGCTGGTGAAGGCGTTGATGAATCCGTTGAGCTTGCTCGGATTCAGCAGAACCTGGTTGGACAGGGCCGAGCGGAGCAGCGCCGAGAGGAACTTCTGCTGACGGGTGATGCGTCCGTAGTCACCGTTGCCCTCGGCTTCGACGTGGCGGGCGCGCACGTAGTTGAGTGCGGTACGGCCGTCGAGCATCTGCGTGCCGCCCGACGCGAGAACTGTGCCGAGAATGCCGTCTTCGATCGGTCCGGGGGAGCAGACGTTCACGCCGCCGACGGTGTCGACCATGCGCTCGAAACCGGCGAAGTCCATTCCGACGAAGTGCCCGATCTTCAGGCCGGACATCTTCTGGATGACCTTGACCAGGCACTTGGGGCCGCCGAGTGCGTACGTCGCATTGAGCTTGTCGCCACTGGCCGCTGGGAAGGTTTCGCTGGTGTACTTGCCGGCGTCGTTGTCCCAGCCCTGGCAGATCGGACGTTCGACGTCGAGGTCACGAGGGAAGGAGACTGCGACGACGCGGCTTCGGTCGGCGGGAATGTTCACCAGCATGACCGTGTCGGCTCGGGCGCCTTCGGCGTCTTCGACGGTTCCGGCGCCGATCTCACCACTCGCACCGGCGCGGGTGTCGGTGCCGATGATCAGGTATGTCTCGTCGCCGAGCTGGCCGCCGGCGTCGATGATGTCGTCGGATTCGGTGTCGAGTGCTGCAATCTGATCGAAGCCGCCTTCGACCGATCGCAGATAACCCCAGACGACGCCGGTCAATGCGAGCGACATGACGGCCAGGAACGCTACTGCTGATCGGCCGATCACTTTTGCGCGATTGCGGCGGCGAATCTTGCTTTGCGCCAGGCGGGTGGCGCCGGTGTCACCGACGACCCGCGGCACTGCGGAGGTGACAGGATGTTCTTCGGTTATCCAGTCCGCAGCGGCAGGCGGGACTGTCGGGCGCGCGGGAATCGGCCGGGCCGGGGGCGGTGCCGATGCCGCCCGGGGCGGTGCCGATGCAGCTCGAGATGGAGTCTTGGGTGGTACGGATTTGGTCGGTGCCGGCTTGGGCGGCGCAGCCGGGGTAGATGGCGGCTTTTTGTCGCCTACCCGACGGACCAACTCGGCGACCGACACGGAGTCGTCGGTCGGAGGCGAATCCCGTCGGCCGGTACGTCCACTGCTACGACGCTCCGGGGGACTGGGCGGTTGCGGTGCTGGTCGCTGGGGTGTGGCAGGTCGCTGAGGTGTGGCAGGGCGCTGGGGCGTTGCCGGTTGGTCCGGTCGGGCGCTGCGGAAGCGCTTGTCTGCGAGCGGACGTTCCCAGGGGGCGCGGCTCTCGGGCGGAGGTGGGCCCGAATCGTGATCATCACCCACCGATGCAACCTGTCCCGTCGTCGACTGTCAGTAACTCGTCATTCAGATGCCGGCGTCAACCGAGTTTGTCGACGAAGCTGGAGCCATATTACTGGTGAATCCTGAGTGCTCCACTCAGAAAGTGATGTGAATAATCCGACGGCGTGTTTTCGCTAGCCGCCAGAGTGCATCATGTCAGCTCCCACCGGCACAAGGTCGTCCTCGGGATCGTCGAGCCAACCTTCCGGAAGTGCCACCTGACCGGGTGAGCCTTGGCGTCCGCGCGGGCCTTCGGCGTCCTTGGGGAACGGGACGTCGTGATCGAGCTGTCCGAGCAGGTCGTCCAGTTCGGACAACGTGCTGACCAAAGCCATCGAGACCCGCAGATCCGATCCGACCGGGAACCCACGCATGTACCAGGAGACGTGCTTGCGAAGTTCGCGCAGACCCTTCATTTCGCCGTGATGCGCGGCGAGCAGTTGGGCGTGACGGGCGATGATCTTGGTGACTTCGCCGAGCGTCGGCGGCGTGGCGATCTGTTGTCCGTTGAGAGCTGCGCTGAGTTCCGCGAACAGCCATGGCCGTCCGAGGCAGCCGCGTCCGACGACGACGCCGTCGCAGCCGGTCTCGTTCATCATGCGGGCAGCATCCGAGGCGTCGAAGATGTCGCCGTTGCCGAGGATCGGAACGTCGGTGACGTGTTCCTTGAGGCGCGTGATCTCGTTCCAGTCGGCGGTGCCGGAATAGCGCTGCGACGCGGTTCGTGCGTGAAGCGCGACTGCAGCGGCGCCTTCAGCTGCGGCGATCCGGCCGGCGTCGAGGTGTGTGTGATGTTCAGGGTCGATACCGACGCGCATCTTCACGGTGACCGGAATGTCGGTGCCTTCGGTGGCGCGCACGGCTGCCGCGACGATCTGTCCGAACAGCCGACGCTTGTACGGCAGCGCTGATCCGCCGCCCTTGCGGGTCACCTTCGGTACCGGGCAGCCGAAGTTCATGTCGATGTGATCGGCCATGTTCTCGTCGACGATCATCTTGGCCGCGGCGTACGTCGTATCCGGGTCGACGGTGTACAGCTGCAGCGACCTGGGCGTTTCGGTCGGGCCGAACGTGGTCATGTGCATCGTGGCCGGCTGGCGTTCGACGAGCGCACGTGCGGTGACCATTTCGCAGACGTAGAGCCCGGACGTGCTGCCTGCACGTTCGAGTTCGAGTTCACGACACAGCGTGCGGAAGGCGACGTTGGTGACGCCCGCCATGGGTGCGAGGACCACGGGGCTGTGCAGCTCGAGTGAACCGATACGAAGGGATGACATGACTACCTCTGAACAAATACTTGTGACAATTGGAAGTGCCCGGCACCGAATCCGGTACCGGGCACAGAATAGCTGGTGAAACTAAGAGGCCTGCTGCTCGCGCTTGGCGGCTTCGCGTGCGAGCATGCGATCGCGCTGCTCCTCGAACTTCGTCGCGTTGGCGGCGAGGGTCTCGAGGAAGGCCGCCAACTCCTCGCGCGTGTTCTCGCCTTCGGCACTGAAATCGTTGCGCTCGAAGATGTTCCACTTACGCAGGACCGGCCAGACGACCTCGTCGAGGTGCTGGCGGAGGTCGTAGATGCCGTGCTTGGCCATGAGAGCGCCGTTGCGGCGGAAGTTCGGCATTCCTGCGCCGGGCATCTGGAAGTTCTGGACGATGTTCGCCACAGCCTTGAGAGCCTGATCGGGAGCAAGATCGAGCGCGGCGGCGCAGATGTTGCGGTAGAAGATCATGTGCAGGTTCTCGTCCGCCGCGATGCGCTGAAGCATCTTGTCGGCAACCGGCTCGTCGCAGGCCTTACCGGTATTACGGTGGCTGACGCGTGTCGCGAGTTCCTGGAAGGTCACGTACGCGACCGAGTGCAGCAGGCCGGCGTCGCCCTCGTCGATGGGTGCGCTGTAACCGTTTGTCATGTGTTCCATGCGGAACCGCTCGAGTTCGACGGGGTCGACTGCGCGCGTGACGACGAGGTAGTCACGCATGACGATGCCGTGACGGTTCTCCTCGGCCGTCCACCGGCCGACCCACGTGCCCCAGGCACCGTCCTGCGAAAAGTTCTCGGCGATCTCACGGTGGTACGACGGCAGGTTGTCCTCGGTGAGCAGGTTGGTGATCATCGCGGCTCGGGCTACCTCGCCGAGCTGTGACTGCTCGAGACTCCAGTCTTCGCCGCCCATGGCTGCGAAATTACGACCCTCGTCCCACGGCACGTAATCGTGTGGATGCCATTCCTTGGCCATGGAGATGTGGCGGTTGACGTTCTCCTCGGCAACCGGCTGCAGCTCTTGTAGCAGCTCGAGCTGCGTCAGAATCCTCGTCATTTCTTGCCTCCATGTTGAGTGAATGCGCGACTTCGCCCCAGCCTACGGCACCGTAGGTTTGAAAAGAATGGCATGAAAGTTGCTCCCCTCGGGCGATGTTACCGATCCGTAGTTATCCGGGGGCACTTTCACTACCAAGTCGTTCTTTCGACGTAGTCGCGGAACGTGCGGGCGGGATCGGACAGTTCGCGGCTCTTCGACCAGATCAGTCCTATTTTTCGTTGCGCTCCTTCGATCGGTACGTAGACGACTCCTTCGGCCCAGATCGGTGGATCCTGAACCGGCATGACCGAGACACCGAAGGAAGCGGAGACCAGTCCACCGACCGTTGCCAGCTCGCTGCTCTCGAAAACGAAATTCGGGGTAAATCCCGCGGCCGCGCACAGTTCATCGAGAATTCTTCGCATTCCGAAGTTCGGGTGCATTCCGATGAACGGTTCGTCGGCCGCTTCTGCCAGCTCGACCGAAGGCAATTGTGCGAAGCGGTGATCGGCTGGAACCGCCAATGCCAGTGATTGCCGAGCGATCTGCGTCCACGCCACCTGTGGATCGCGCGGCTGCGGGGAGACGACGGCCAGGTCGGACGTACCGGCGGCAATTCTGTCGACCAGGTACTGCGCACTGTCCTGATGCAGTTCGAATCGAACGCCTGGATGCTCGACGCGATATCCGCGCAGCATGTGCGGTACCAGCCAGGTTCCGAACGAGTGGAGGAAGTCGAGTCGGACTGTGCCGCTCTCGGGGCTCGCCAGCGACTGGATTTCGGTCTGCGCTGCGTCGAGGGCGCGGAGCGCGGTCCGAGCGTGTTCGTAGAGGATCTCGCCGTATCGGTTCAGTTCGAGTCGGCGCCCCTGACGGTCGAAGAGTGTCACGCCGATCTGCCGTTCGAGGCGTGCGAGTTTGCGCGAGAGGGTCGGCTGCGACAGATGGGTCAGGTTCGCAGTCGCGGTGACCTGTTGGGTTTCGGCGAGTACGACGAACCACTCGAGGTCTTCGGTCAGCATCACGAACCAAATATATATGCGTTTCGCGCATATAGAACTCCAAGTTTATGCATTTTCTTTTGTCGAAGCTCGGCGGGAGGATTCTTACCGGAGGTAAGTGATGCCTGGAGGTACGTGGTGACTGTTGAGAACGTGATCGAATCCGAGGTGGCGCCGCTTCGCCGGGGATCTGCCGGGTATCGCACGGTGACCGTTGCGTTGTTCGCGGCCGGACTGTCGACGTTCATCTCGATGTACGCGGCACAGGCATTGCTGCCCGCGTTCGCGGAAGGCTTCGACGTCTCGCCGGCGGTGTCTGCGCTTTCCGTCTCGGCGACGACAGGCATGCTGGCGTTGGCGATCATTCCCGCCAGTGCGCTCTCCGAGCGGTTCGGTCGCACGCGGGTGATGATCGCGTCGGCGTCGGCGTCCTGTGTGATCGGTTTGCTCCTGCCGCTCAGTCCGACGATCGAGGTTCTGCTGATCGGGCGCGCGGCGCAAGGTTTGGCTCTGGCCGGGGTCCCGGCGGTGGCGATGGCCTACCTGGCGGAGGAGGTCGATCGGAAGGACCTCGGTGCCGCGATGGGCAGGTACGTCGCCGGTACGACGATCGGTGGGTTGATCGGACGGCTTGTTCCCTCGGCCGTGGTCGATTTCAGTACCTGGCGTTGGGCACTGCTGACTGCGGCCCTGCTGTCAGCGTTGTTCGCGCTCGACATGATCCGGAAGTTGCCCGCGTCCAAGTTCTTTCGCCCGCAACCGGTATCGGTGCGCACGACAGCGTCGAATCTGCGACGACACCTTGCGAATCCGTCGCTGCGCACGCTGTTCGCCTTGGGTTTCATCCTGATGGGCGGCTTCGTCTCGATCTACAATTTCCTCGGATTTCGGCTCACGGCAGCACCTTTCGGCCTTCCCGAAGCACTTGTCGGCCTGGTGTTTCTTTTCTACCTCGCCGGTACTTTCACCTCGGCGGTTGCCGGCGGGGCCTCGGACCGATTGGGTAGGCGCAGTGTTCTGCTCGGTTCGGTTGTCGTCATCGGTATCGGGCTGGCACTGACCGTTCCGGACAACCTGGCGTTGACACTCGTGGGGATGCTCCTCTTCACCGGAGGATTCTTCGCGGCACACTCGGTGGCCAGCGGGTGGGTGGGGTTGATCGCGACCGACCACCGGGCCGAGGCGTCGGCGTTGTATCTGTTTGCCTACTACGCGGGTTCGTCCGTGGCGGGCGCCCTCGCGGGTCTCGCGTACGCGGGCGGCGGGTGGGCTGGGGTCAGCGCTTTTGTCGGCGCTCTGCTGTTGGCTGCATTCACATTGTCACTGAAGATGTTTCGATCTTCGGCGGTTAACTGACCAGCGCACTGCGGCAACCCGAACAGGGTCGCCGCAGTGCGCTGGGCTTGTCGAGGTTCTTACTTCTTGCCGCCGCCGAGGAGACCGCCGAGGAGGTCACCGAGGCCGCCGCCACCGGATCCACCCAGGATGCCGCCGAGAGCGCCACCGATGCCGCCGCCGGAATTGCCACCGCCGCCGAGAATTCCGCCGAGGAGATCCCCGAGCCCGCCGCCGCCGGAGGCCTGGGTCTGCGCACCTGCGCCGCCGCCGGTGAACTGCTTGGCGAGGTAGGCCAGGACGATGGGAGCGAGGATCGGCAGCAACTGCTTCACCAGATCGTTCCCGCCGCCGCCGACTCCACCGAGTGCGCTGGCGACCTGATCGGTGTTGCCGCCGAAGATGTTCGAGACGATCTTCTGACCGTCAGCGGTGTCGACTTTGCTGATGTCGACGCCGTCGTCGAGAAGGCTGGTGTCGGCATGCGACTGCAACGCACTTTCCAGCGAGGCCGCGCCTGCCGGATCTTGCGCATTGGCGCCGAGGCCACCGACGAGGGTCGGCAGTGCCGTCTTGACCGCCGATTCGGCAGTTGCCTGGTCTACGCCGAGTTGCTGCGCGATCTGGTCGATGGGGATCTGGGATAGAAGGTCGTCAAGCGATGCCATTGATGCCCTACCTCTTCTGGGGTACTACTCGTCAGTACCCGGCTGTTGCAGACACTAGTGAATGTCGGCGTCGACGGTAACCCTCCGGTTGCCGAGCGGTCAGGCTCGGGTCTTCTCGCGGGGGACCAGACACGCTAGGAGCGCGAGAATCAGTCCACCGGCCGTCAAGATGAATCCTGTCTGATTTGTCAGGATTGTGGAGTAGTTTTCCCTGATGACGTTGTCGAATTGGTCGTTCACTCGGTAGTAGAACGTGCCCAGAGTTCCCAATCCCACGATGATTCCGATCCACGCTGCAATGCGAGAACCGAACAATGCGGCAATCAGAATCAAAACGGCGGCGGCGAGCAGAAGTACCGCCATCGAACGGTAGAAGGTCACCGACTGATCGCCGATCTGCTCGATGGCCCAGCCCGCCGGAAAACCGTCCCGCAGGTCCTCGAGACGAACGTTGCCTGGTTTGACGCCGGCCAGAACGTACATGAACGAGCCGACGGCTACGGCGATCCCGCAAATCAACAGAACCAGATGAACTAACGTGCGCATGCCACTCTCCCCTGATTGGAGTTCGGTAACGCGGTCGTCGCCGAGCCTAGCCGTGTCGAGAGTGTGAAGCCCGGTATCGAAGCGTGCACAATCATCTCCATGCCCGACAACATGCGTCGACTCGAAGAGATCTCGCTGTCACTGCCGGAGGCAGAGCGTATCGACATCGAAGCGTGGGATGGTCACCCGACGTTTCGGGTGCGCGGCAAGAACTTCGTGTTCTGCAACCTCGAAGCCACCTCCTTGACCGTCAAGTTGAGCAAGGAGGAAGCCGAAGCGGTAGTGGCCACCGAACCAGGCGCAAGCGCTGCCGGCTACGGACTCGGCCGCCACGGGTGGGTTGCACTCGAGATCGGAACCGACGTTTCCGAGGAGAAATGGTCACAGCTCGAGGAGTGGATCTACACCTCGTTCACCCTCGTTGCGCCGAAGCGGCTTGCCCGGATCGTTCTCGATGCGGATGAGGAACGCCCGTAACGGATAGATTCGTCAGTACAAACGCCGACTAGACGAGGAATTGTCATGACGACACCGGAAACTTCACCGGCCACCGCAAAACCGGGCATGCCGCCGTGGGCGAAGAAGGCCATCGGGATCGCAGTGATGGCGGTGGTCCTGGTCATCGCCTACTTCATCCTTGCCGCCTTCCTGCCGCGCTGGTGGGCGCAGCGCATCGCGTCGCTGGCGAACGGTAGCTTCAGCGCCGGTATCGCGTGGGGACTGCTGTTCGGTCTCGTCTGCACACTGGTCCCGCTGATCTTCTTCCGGGCGGTGTGGCAGGTGCGCAAGCGCAAGCATGCTCGAATCATGCAGATCACGGCTATCGCGTTGGGTGTGATCTTCGCGCTGCCGAATCTGCTTTCTCTGACAGTCGTTCTCGGCAACAACAATGCAGCGCATGCGGGCGAGCGGATCCTCGACGTGGACGGTCCCGGATTCCGTGGAGCCTCCGTTGTCGGTGCAGTCCTCGGCGTCGCGTTGTTCCTGGGCCTCGTTGCGCTCGGCTACCTGTACAAGAAGCGTGGCAAGGATCTCGACAAGATGCGCGGTGAAC
Source organism: Rhodococcus sp. NPDC057135 (assembly GCF_042670865.1). NCBI lineage: Bacteria > Bacillati > Actinomycetota > Actinomycetes > Mycobacteriales > Nocardiaceae > Rhodococcus > Rhodococcus sp. NPDC057135. The sequence goes on along the minus strand of NZ_JBHUUU010000004.1, from coordinate 35,576 downwards.
TCAAGCAGCACGAGCCGCAGAGCAAGGGCGAGGCACCGGCTCCCGAAATCTGAGTCAGCTCTTCGATCGAGTACTCAGGCCGACACCGACTCCGACGGTTCCCGCCGCTACGAGTCCGGCGAGCGGGACCGCCCAGTGTCCGGCAAACGTGCAGGCGAGAACCAGGATTGCGCTTACCGGTAGAACAGCCTGCTCGATCCTGTCGCGTTTGAAGTGTCGTGAGTGCATGAGCCACACGAAGATCAGGAACATCGCGGCCGGGATCGTGACAGCAGCAGATGCTGCGAACGTCGAAATGTGCGCTTCGCCAACTGCTTCCTCGACGGCTACTTCGATGCCGGCGCCGATGGCCGCAGCGGACCCGAATACGAAGTAGTGCCCGTACCCCCACAACAGGACAGCGCGATTGCCCTGGTCTGCGAGGTACTCGTGGATCGGGACGGCGAAGTAGATCCACAACGCGGAGAACACGATCAGAACTCCGCCGACGGCAATGGGGATCAGGAGGTCGGCGGCGTCGAAGTCACGAATGCCGGATTGAACCGCGATCGTGGCGGCAGCAATGGTTTCGCCGAGCATGATGATGGTGAAGAGGCCGTAGCGTTCGGCGATGTGATGCGGGTGCCACGGCGTCTGGTGGTTGCGTTCGGCGATCGCCGGCACCGCCAGCTCGGCAATCATGAGAACGAAGAAGCCAGGGATCCAGGCCGACGCCGGCAGCAGAAGCAGTACGATCCAGCCCGCCTGAACGATCACGAGTCCGGCGGCGTACTGCAGAGCTGTGGTTCGCGCGGCACCGGTTTCACCGCTGGCCGCTCGAAGCCATTGGCAGGTGAGCGCTATCCGCATGATGAGGTAGCCGACGATGGCTGTCGTGCGGTCGGTTCCGTCGAAAGCGTCGGGGATTCCGGCGGCGAAGACGAGAACGCCACAAATCTGTACGAAGGTCGCAATCCGGTAGGGGACGTCGTCCGTGTCGTAGGCGGAGGCGAACCAGGTGAAGTTCACCCACGCCCACCACAGTGCGAAGAAGACGAACATGTAACCGGCGATGCCGTCGGCGTAGTGGCCTTCGGCAACGGCATGCACCAGTTGAACTCCGGCTTGCGCAGCTGCGACCACGAAACACAGGTCGAAGAACAATTCGAGTGGCGTCGACGCTCGATGGTCCTCGTTGCGGCTGCGTGCACGCATCCTGATTATCGGCATCACTGCCCGGCCGTGGCCCGCCCCTGTACTGGTCTGTTCCGTCATCGTCCCCACCTTGCTCCGCCGAGTAGTTCAGGAGCGCAGTCTAGGGCGAATTCCGTTGGGCCGGCGAATGAGACATTTCGGCCTTCACCACACGAGAACGGGCTTGATGACGCGCCCCGACGCCTGATCTTCGACGGCTTTGTCGATGTCGGAGAACGCGTAGCGCGTCACCAAGCGGTCGATCGGAAATCGACCCTCGGTGAAGAGTTCGACGAGTTCGGGGATGAACGTCGTGATCTCCGATTCACCCTCGATACATCCTCGAATTGTCTTTCCGTTCAACATGATGTCGGCCGTGTTCACCTCGACTGTTGACGCTCCGAGCCCGACTACCGCCAGTGTTCCCCGCGCACGAAGTGAGGCGATGCCCTGATTGATCACGGCGCCGATGCCGGTGGTGTCGAGGGAATGCGTCGAGCCACCGTCGCTGGCGGCGCGAACCGCTTCGATCACGTCTTCGGTGGTCGGGTCGACGGTGACGGCGCCGAATTCCTCGGCGAGGCCTCGCCGCTGCGCAACGGGGTCAACGGCAACCAGGGTGGAAACCCCGGCAGCCCGTGCTGCGAGCAGCGCCGCGAATCCGACGCTTCCGGCACCGAAAACGACAAACGTCGAGTCGGGCTCGGGGCGAAGCAGATTCAGTACCGCACCGGCGCCGGTTTGGAACCCGCAGCCGAGCGGAGCCGCGACGGTCAGATCCACCGCAGGATCGACGACAACGGTGTTGTCGGCAGAGGCGATGGCGTATTCCGCGAAGCTGGACTGACCGAAGAATGCGGACCGAATCGGAGTTCCGTTTCGCCGGATCGGCGTCGAGTCGTCGGTGCGTGCGCCAGAGCTGTTGAGCCTGTGTGAACTTTCGCAATATGCCCGATGACCGCTGAGGCACTGCCGGCACGCACCGCAACTGCGGTAGCTCAGCAACACGTGATCACCGGGCACTATGTTGTCGATCGACGAGCCCACAGCCTCGACAACCCCTGCCCCTTCGTGCCCGAACACACAGGGGCCGAGGCTTTCCGGGAGCACCGACTTCGTGAACAAATCTGTGTGGCACAGACCTGTTGCGACGATGCGAACAAGGATCTCGTCTGCACGGGGTTCGTCGATCTCGACGGTGTCGAGTGTGAAGGGGGAGTGCGGTCCGTGCGAGAGCGCCGCTGTCATCTGCATGGAAGACGTCGAATTCTGTTCGGCGCGAATCACGCTCGCTCGAGCAGGAAGTAGTAGTGCTGCCCGCCGTCGAGAACCAATGCCGACTTTCCGTTCATGATGCCCATGAGTGTCGAGTCGTCGACTTTCTTGAAGTGGTCGAAGATCGGCGCGCCGTCGTAGACCATCGTCGCCGTGACTTCGCCGCGAAACTCGATGTTCCACAGGCTTGCTTCGCCATTGCCGCCCTTGACGTCGGAATAGAGGTTTCCGTCCTCGTCGCGACAGATCAACGGCTTTGCGTCCTCGACCGAGTTGAATGTCTTGCCGTACCAGCGGCTCGCGAACAGCTTTTCGTGTAGTCGGTGACCGGTGGCGAAGTCGTCGCCCTTCCATTCGCCGAGGATCTCTGAAGCGGTGACGGTATCCAGTGCCGCCCACACGTCGTCGAGTTCCGCTGGTGATACACCACTTTCCGCTGCACGGAGCCGGGCGAAAGCGGTTCGGGCTTCATCGAGATTCATGTCTCTCCTCGAGTCGACGGGTACGTGACAAGTCAGTTCGCGAACCAAATTGTTCGTCAACTCTGCACGCTACGCCGAACCGGAAGGTTCGGCAACGGTCGATTCGTTCTAGGCTGTGAACATGCGCTCAGCAGGGGAAGCCACGAGGGACCGCATTCTGGCGGCAGCAAAAGACGAATTTGCCATGTACGGTCTGGCCGGCGCGCGGATCAATCGGATCGCCGCGCAAGCGCGCGCCAGCAAGGATCGTCTCTATGCGTACTTCGCAAGCAAAGAAGAGTTGTTCGCTGCCGTCACTGAGCAGTGGACGTCCGAAACCACAGCGGCGACAGCGCTTCGAGGTGATGACCTGCCGGGTTATGTAGGTCGGCTTTTCGACAACTATGTTGCCCATCCCGAGAACGCTCGATTGCAACAGTGGGCGGATCTCGAAGCACCGGACGTCATGAGAGAGGACGACATACGAAGCAAGACCCTTCGGCCGAAAATTGCGGAGATTCGCAAGGGACAGCTCGAGGGCCACATTGATCCGGAGTGGAATCCCGCGGAGTTGATCATGTTGATTACCGACATTGCCCGGATGCTTGCGCTCAAGTCGTCGCGCGAGGTCCCTCTACGTCGGAAGGCTGCGGTCGAGGCAGTTCGTCGATTGATCACGACGTGACGAACGGGATGTGCAACATGGATTTCAGTTCAGAGCGGGTCAGAGCTTGACCGACGGCTGACCGCTCCTGATTCGGCTTACCTCGGATCGGGCGAATTCGACTCGACCGCTTTCAGTTCCGCGACTCTCTGCCAGTGCATCGGCGAGATCCGCGGCGGCCTCGAGCGTGTATCCGTTGCGCTTGCGGTCGGCGTGGTTTCCTGCCGACTTCCGGAACGCTTTGCGTACCTTGCGGTCGCCGCACAGCGCCGTCAGTTCGTCACCGGTGATAACGCCGCGCTCGACCTCCGGCGCGAGGACATCCCGGAGGAACTCACGCTCACGCGGTACCGTCGTGCGGAACACGCGGACCGCGAGAGTCAGTGCGGCGGTGATGATGACGGCGAAGAGCACAAAGAGAAGCGCATTCTTGCCCCGGGACAGCGCACCGGCTGAATCCCACAGGCCGTGGAGAAGCATCGCGGATGCCATCAAGGTGAGTCCGCGCCCAACACGCCGTGGTTCGGCCGGACGCCCCAGTAGGTAGACCAGTCCCGCGCAGAAGATCGCGCTGTACAGAGTGTGTGCTGCCACTCCGAAGACCATGCGGAGGACGATCGTCGACATTGCGGCGCCGACCGGATCGGCTCCGAACTGCGAGGCGGCCGAGTTCAATGCGTAGAGAACGTCTTCGAAGATCTGAAAGCCGAGCCCGATGAAGGCGCCGAGTATGAAGCCGTCGAATGCGGTGCGCACCAGGCGAGATGCCAACGCGACGAGCAGGAGCAACCCGACGCCCTTGGCGACTTCTTCGGTGAACGGCGCTGTCAGTCCTGCGCCCCAATCCGACGCCCATGCCTGTCCGAACGTCTTGGCGTACAGGGCAAGTATCGCGTCGTTGGCGTTCGCTGCCATCACCCAGGTGGCTGCGAAGCTGCCCCAGAAGAAGGCCACCACGATCAGTTTGACCGGCTGGCGTGCGTACCGGTCGATGTGGTGGGTGAACCACCAGAAGACCGCGCCGTACACGCCGAAGAGTACGAAGGAGAGTGCTATTGCGTCGCCGTAGGCGGCCGCGGAGGCAGAGAGCATGGAGATGAGCTTGAAGGCACCGCTCACCACCAACAGCAGGTACACCCAGAAGGCTGCGTTGCGTGGTTGGTAGAATGCGAAAGACCTTCCCCAGCCCGAGTTTTCGATCGCCTCGACTCGAGCGGTGATCAGGTCCTCGGTCGTCTGTACTGCGGGAGCGGTCATCACTTGCCCTCTCCGGCTCGGTGGCCGATGCTTACGATCATGTGAGCGATGTCGTCGGTGATCGTCGGAGCTACGTCACTCGGACCGGTGGATACCACCTCGATGCCCTTGCCGTCGACGACGAATGCGGCAAGCACCCCGTCGGTGGTCGAATTCGAGTAGCTGGTCAGTACTCCGCGGATGCCGCTTTCCGTCGTGATTGCGGAGGAGTCTTCGCTCACCCGTAGTGATTTCTCGGTAGCGAGAGCATCCGAAGTCTTCTTGATCTGTTCGAGGAGGGCGTTCGCGTCACCGGTGAAAGGTGCTGTGTACACGGTGAACATCGCACCGCCGTTCACGAGGGTGGCGCGAGGAGGGAACGAACCGGTCACCGGTGCATCAGCCTCCCGGACGCCGTCGGTGATCCCCCAGCCTGGAGTGGGAACGAAGGTGATGCCGTACTGGAGTTCCATGACGTCGCCCGCGACGACTGGGTCGTCGTAGGAGACCGCGTCGTTGATCTGAGGGATGACGATGCTCATCACGATTGCGACAGCCAGCACGATGGCGGCCGGAAGGATGGTTGTGCGGTCGAGACCGAACCACCTCCGGTCAACCGGGACCCAGCGGTCGTCGGGTTCGTATCGGTCAGGCGTCGGACCTCCCCGTTCCGTGACGGTCGTCTGCGTCATCAATGCCTCGGCTTCTGTGGGTATCTGGGTTGAAGAGTTCGCGCACAACAGTTTCCGATGCCTGTTCGCACGAGAATGCCGGCAGGCCCCGAGAATCCGAGGAGTGAGCTTGTCTGTGAAGAAATTATCAAACCGGATGTTTCGGAGTGCGGACGGAATGCACTTTTCCATCGGGACTTGTATGGGGTGCAGCTCCACCGCCGCGTGAGGTGGTTGCCTGGATTTACGGATTTCTCAGTAACGGTGCGTACGTTGGGCGTCGGCTCGTTGACGCCCCCGGGATGTTGACGTGCCGCCAAAACTTTTGTTGTCGACTGTTCAGATGCTGGTGAGCAGAAGGATCGCGGCCGGCCACCCTGACTGCATATCGTCGACACCCAGCGTGTTCCTTCGGTGCGCGCACCTGTTCAGCATCTGGAGTGGACCCGTGTCGAAGTGGCAGTACGCATGAAGATTTCGAAGAAGATGGCGCTGGTCGTTGTGGCTGCATTCGCCCTGGCGTTGGGGTCGGCGCAAGTCGGAACTGCCCGGGCGGACACGCCCGTCAGGGTGAGCGTGGCCGGCCAGGTAGTGAGCGCTGGGCATTTCGAGCAGGTGCGGCGCCCCAACCGATGTGTGAAGGCCGCGCCGGGCAAGCCGAAACCGAGCGAGCAGAAGTCCACGAATCGCAGTGGGCGTCGAGGTGGTGGGGGATGCTTCTGACCTCGTCGGCCGCATTCGAAGGTTACGTCCCGAAAATCTGAAACACGTTCTAGTGTCGGATCATGGACGTGACTTATGAGGGGACCAAACGGGAAGTAGCTACCGACAAGGGCACCGTGCGCTACCACGAGGCAGGTGACGGCCCGCCGTTGATCCTGTTGCACGGCTCGGGGATCGGCGTGAGTGGTTGGCGGAACTACCGGGGGAACCTCGAGGTGTTCGCGAAGCATTTTCACTGCTACATCCTGGAGTTCCCAGGGTTCGGCGTGAGCGATCCCGTTGACGGTCATCCGGTTCTCACGGCAGCTTCGTCGGTGATCCGGTTCATGGACGCGCTGGGAATCGAGTCGGCCGCGATGATCGGCAATTCGATGGGTGGGGTAGTCGGCGTCAACGTCGCAATGAGGTTTCCCGATCGCGTCCGCAAGTTGGTGACCATCGGTGGCATCGGTCCGAACATCTTCAGTCAGAACCCGAGTGAAGGCACGCGACTCCTGCAGGACTTCGCCGACGGTCCCAGTCGCGAGAAGTTGGTTCGCTGGCTCGAGTGCATGGTCTACGACAAAGCCGTGATCACCGAGGAGCGGATCGAGGAGCGGTGGGAAACGGCCAACGACCCGGCCTCGCACCAGGCATTGTCGGCGATGTACGGGTCCAAAGCCTTTGCCGCTCAGCAGCAGATGATGGCGAACTCGGATGCACCGCCCTACTGGTCGATGATGCACAAGGTGAAGTGCCCGACCTTGTTGACGTGGGGGCTCGATGATCGGCAGTGCCCACCGGACATGCCGATGATTCCGATGCGACTGATGCCGAACGCCGAACTGCACGTCTTCCCGAACTGCGGGCACTGGGTGATGATCGAAGCCAAGCAGGCATTCGAGCGGGTGACTCTCGAGTTCCTTCTTCGATGACCTGTTCAGGTAATCGAGTGGTACGAATGCACAAGACCCGGCGCCTCGGAATGAGGTGCCGGGTCTGCGTTTGTGCCCCCAGTAGGACTCGAACCTACGACCTGCGGATTAAAAGTCCGTAGCTCTACCAACTGAGCTATAGGGGCGCGGCGCAGAGTCTAACGGGACCGCAGGGTTCGTGAAAACACCACCCCCACCAGAAGTGCAATTCCGATGATGGCGATGGTCCCACCAGTGCGATGCAGGCCCGCGTCGTCGACGGTTCCGCGCATGGTCAGCTCGATGACGACGGCAGCAAGATTGGCGCCGATGTACTGGATTGTTCGGTACAGGCCGATCGCCGTCCCGACGTCAGCGGAGGTGGTCACCGAATTGATCAGGTTCTGGTTTCCCATGTTGTTGAAGCCGTTGGGAATGCCCAGGATCGCCGCAATCAGCAGGAGGGCCACCAGTGGAGTCGAGCTCGATTCGACAAAGGCGATCAGAACCCCGCCGACCGCCAAGGCGGCGGTCCCGATCAGCAGGGTGACCCGTGCGCCGAATTTCCCGTACACCCTCGATGCGGACATGGTCGCGAAGATCCCGACCGCAGCGACGGGGAGCATGAAGAGCCCCGCGCTGATCGGTGACATTCCGCGGGCCACCTGCAGCCACTGGGGGAGTCCGAAGAAAATGCAGTAGAACGCCGTGTAGGTCAGCAGGGTCCGGCCGAGAGTCATGCTCAACGCGCGGTTTCGAGCGACAGCTCGGACGTCGATGAACGCCGAGGCGGTTCGACGTTCCCACCAGACGAACAGGAACGCGAAGAGAGCGGTCGATGGGAGGAGGTACCACTTCGTGTGCTCGGCGAGAGATAGGAGAAAGAGCATCGTCGACGTCGTCAGTGCCAGAAACAGGGCGATACCGAATGGGTCGAGAGACTTGAACAACGCAGCGGCACCGGCGCGGTCGGGTAGGGCGGAGTCGCTCGGAGCGGCGACGAGGACCCATATCGCAGTGACGACGACAAGTGGGAGGTTCACCCACATGATCGACTGCCACCCGAGTGTGCCGACCAGCAACCCACCGAGAGTAGGACCCAGCGCGACAACCGATTGTGCGCAAATGGTGAGTGTTGCGATGGCTGAACGGGTTTGAGCCCGGTGGCGATCGGCGTATTCACGGATGACGGTCATTGCATTCGGATACTGTGTCGCCGTGCCGATTCCGAGCAGGATTCGTGCGGCGATCAGCCAACCCAGTGACGGAGCGAGTGAGCCGAGGATCGATCCGGCAGCGATCAGACCCAACCCGGCGAGGTAGACGCGTTTGGCGCCGAGAATCGATCCGAGTCGCCCGGCAGCCGGGGCCGTGACCGCAGTCGCGATGTACAGGGCCGAAATCACCCAGGCCGTGCCGGAACTCGAACCGAAGTAGGTGGCGATCGGGACGATTGCCACCGCAATCATCGACGAGTTCAGTGCCTGAAGAACGGTTCCCGAACCGAGAGCAAGACTCAGCTTCAGTGGAACGGAGGTTTGGGGTGTCGACGTTTCGACGACGGCGGTCACGGGTTCATCAGTGACTCCTCTGACGTGGATACGGATGTTGATGCTGGGGGCGCGTCCTGGCCGAGCTTGCGCAGGATGCGGCCGGCGATCAGCAGCAAGTCACGCTCGGCTTCGGTGCACTCGGCGTCGATGACCTCGGCCAACCACGCTGTGCGTTTCGTTCGGTCTTCGTGGAGGGTTGATGACCCGAGTTCGGTCATCGTGACCAGGACCGCGCGACCGTCCGATGGATCCGAACTGCGTGTCACCATCCCCTGCTCTTCGAGTGCGGTCACCGTCTTTGCGATGGATTGCGGCGTGACTCGCTCGAATTGTGCCAACGCTCTTGCGGTCAACGGGCCTTGTCGATCGAGGTGGCCGAGGGCCTGGATCTGGCTGGGCGTGAGTTTGTGGTCGTTGCGTTTGGTGCGGAGTCGCCGGACGAAGGCGCCCAGATCATCCCAAAGTACGTCGATGTCGTCTCGGGCTTCACGGGGATCCTTACCTACGTTCATTTAGACAGTCTAACTGTGTTGTTTCAATGCTTCCAGTGCTGTTTCGCCGAAAAATAGGGAATAAACAATCGCTTTGGTTGTTTAAAGCAGTGGGACTCCACTGACTTGGCCGGCGAAGTGGTTCCGCCCGAATGGTCGGATTGTCGACGTCGCGGGCAGTAAAAAGCTCGGATGCGCACCCCCTGTGCCGCACCCGAGCGGCCAAAACCATACCACTTGGTGTCCTTTGGGCATAAAGTCGGTTGTTGTCCCCTGAACAGCCGATTGCGTCTAGTACTTTTGGCGGGTATCGCTCTAGTCCTTACGTAGGGTGCGCTGGAGGGGATACTGTGAAGTTTCGGGGGGATGACAGGCGCCGATCACGGCGATTCTGCGTACCAACTCTGCGAGAGGCACAACACCGTAAATGGCACGTCAACAAGAGCGTGCGCGGCGTACCCGCGCCGCCCTGGTCGAAGCGGCTGCAGTCGAATTCGCCAAGCGCGGCTATGCAGCCGCGTCGGTGAACACGATCCTCGAGGGCTCCCGCGCCACCAAAGGCGCCATGTATTTCCATTTCCAGTCCAAGGAGGAGTTGGCGCGAGCAGTTCTGACCTCGGCCATCGAAACCTTCACTGGAATCACTGATCGTTGGGCCAAGAGAACAGACCTCGATCCATTCGTTGCATTGCACGGTCTCGTGCTCGACATTGCCGAAGTCTTTCGTGCCGAGGTAATCGTGCAGGCGGAATTCCGGCTGATCATCGAGCCCGAGTTCTATCAGGATGTGCAATCGGGTGGCGGGCAGGTCTGGGGTAAGACCGCCTACGAGTTGGCGGTGCGTGCCAAGGACGACGGATTGCTGCGAGAAGATGCCGACCCGGTCAAATTCACACGCGTACTGGCGGCGAGCCTTGCGGGTCAGCGGTACATGGCAGACCTGATTGCCTCCAGCGGGGATCTGGGCGAGTGGTTCGAGGAGTCTCTCGAAGTAGTCCTCGAAGCCATGGCTACGCCGCAGTGGTTGGAGACGTTCCATCGTGACGGGTGGCCCCAAGTGGAGTTCCCTGACACTGAATAGTGCACTTTTCTGCCCGTGAACAGGCGATTTGTGATTTCCGAATGCCGTGCCATAAGCTATCCAAGCTCCCAACGGAACGCCGTTGGGGTACTAGTTCGGAGAGATCCGGCGGGCCCCCTTCGTCTAGCGGCCTAGGACGCCGCCCTTTCAAGGCGGTAGCGCGGGTTCGAATCCCGTAGGGGGTACGTTTTGCGAAAGCAAAACGATGCAGTATGGTTTGACCCGCACGACACGCTTTGAGATGCACAAATGCCAGGCCAGGACAGTGGTTTGGGAGCGGCTCGAAGATGTAGTACGGTTTCACAGCAAGGAAAAAGCAAGGCCCTGTGGCGCAGTTGGTTAGCGCGCCGCCCTGTCACGGCGGAGGTCGCGGGTTCGAGTCCCGTCAGGGTCGCAAAGCGTTGTTCTCAGTCACTTGATTGAGAACAACGCAATGCGATAGGCATTCGGTTCGGGTGCCGTCCGGCCAGGTAGCTCAGTTGGTACGAGCGTCCGCCTGAAAAGCGGAAGGTCGCCGGTTCGATCCCGGCCCTGGCCACCATAATTCTTTTCGACAAGCTCCAACTTCGATGTTCTTCGAACATGAGGTTGGAGCTTTTTCGTGTTCGGATATCAGTCGCCGTAAACCGCTCGGCTCGATCATCTGAGTTATACGCATTCTTTGTCTCCGTGAATGATTCCGGTGACCGGGAACGTGCTGCGCGTCACTCCGTCAAGAACCTCACTATTAGCCGGTTGCGGCCGATCCCTGGCCGCGTCTACTGGAAGTGAGGTGGAATCTCCGTGTCGCACTCGAGATCTTGGCCTATCGGGAAAGTCAGCCGTGTCGCCGTGGCACTGATCGGTGCCGGTGTCCTGTTGGTGGGCTGCGCGAGCAGCAATGACGACAGCGGTACCGACACGACGACCGCGTCGGGAGACATCGTGACCGGCATGGTCAACGAGCAGCCTGATCCGGGGAGCGCTGTCGCCGGCGGGACCATGACGTACGGCGTGCAGGTGCTCGTTCCCTCTCTCGACCCGACCAAGACTGCCGCTCGCGGCGGTTCCGGCGGTGAGGCCTTCGCTGCTGTGTACGACGTCTTGATGAGGTACGACACTGCGAGCGGCGAGTTCGAGCCCAAGATGGCTGAATCGCTCGAGACAGCTGACGACGGAGCCACCTGGACGCTGAAACTTCGCGACGGTGTGAAGTTCAGTGACGGCACTGCGCTCGATGCCAACGCGGTGATCGCGAGTATTGATCGGTACAACGCAGGCAAGGGCAATGGCGCCGAGCTCTGGCTGGCTTCGGTGGAATCGGCGCAGGCAAGCGATCCGACGACGGTCCTCTTCAAATTGAAGACGCCGTGGACGCGTTTTCCGTCGATGCTCGCTCTCGGACACGGGATGATCGTCGCCCCGAGTTCGCAGCAGGGCGACAAGTTCACCGCCGTCGGAGCCGGACCCTTCACCGAAGATGTCTTCACACCGAGCGTCGAGCGAATCTTCAAGGCCAACCCGTCCTACTACGGCGGCGCTCCCAAGCTTGACAAGTTGCGGATGGTTGCGCTCAACGGTCCGCAGGCCAATCTCGAATCATTGAACAGCGGTCAGCTCGACGTCGCTTACATTCGCGGCCTCACGTCGGCGATCAATTCCGCCAAGTCCGCTGGCTACCCCGGCTACATCGACGTGCTCAATGCCGGTAGTGCCGAGATTATCAACAACCGTGAGGGCCGGCCGGGCTCGGATGTTCGCGTCCGTCAGGCTATCGGCTACGCGCTCGACACCACGTTGATCGATCAGCGAGTGGAGAACGGTGAAGGACTGCCGGGCTCGGAGTTGTTCGGTCCGACGTCGCAATGGCATGTAGACACCCCAGGTATCGCCTATGACCCGGAAAAAGCGAAGGAACTTCTGAACCAGGCAAAGGCAGACGGATACGACGGCACTCTCGACTACATCGTCCTCAGTGAGCCGAAGGACCACGCGATCGGGCTCGCCGTGCAGTCACTGTTGCAGGCCGTCGGGTTCGAGGTGAACTTGATTCTGGCCAACAACGCCGGCGACATCGTGCAGAACGTCTACGTCAAGCACGATTTCGACCTCGCGCACGCGGGTATCGGAATGTACGAGTCGATTCTCGATCTCGGATTGTTCTCCACGACCAACAGCACCTCGATGGCGAACACGGCTGGATACGCCAACCCTGCCATGGATCAGCTGATCGCAGATCTCCAACAGTCCAAGGACAATTCGTCGACTCTGGCGGTCATCGGCAAGATTCAGACGCTGTGGAACGAGACGGTTCCGTCGGCGCCGATCGGCGGGCTGACGTCGTTCTGGGCTTGGCAGAAGAACGTACACGGCGTCGTTCCCACAGCCACGGGAATCATGCTGTTCGACCAGGCCTGGCTGGGCGCGAAGTAGATCAACTGCTGCCCTCCAGACGAGCCCCGTCCGACGTCAGTCGGGCGGGGCTCTTTCGTTTCGGCGTCAAGCAGCGTTGACGCAACCCTTTCGATCAGTGTGATTGTATTGAAATATGTTGTAGGTCAATATGATTCGTCAAGTGCGATTTGACTTGTCCAGTGTGGCCCGCATAGATTGCATCCACCATCCAGAGTGGCTGAGAGACCTGGCTCGATGATGCCGCAGCAACCCGCTACCTAATCGCAGTGTGGGTGCTACCGCCAGGACCGATGGAGGACACATGACTGTATTTGCCGTGGGTATCGAACTGGACGGCGAGGGTACTCACCCCGCTGCCTGGCGCCGGAGCTCGCACCGCCCGGACCAGCTGCTCACGGGTAAGACCGTGCGCGATCGCGTCGCGGCTGCCGAGAATGCCGGCTTCACGTTCGCGACGTTCGACGATTCCATCCTTCCTCCGAGCGGTGACGTGGTCGGCCGTATCGACGCAGTCTCGAGGGCGTCGTACGTGGCGGCGACGACCAGCACGATCGGGCTGGTCCCCGTCGTCGGGACCACATATGCCGAACCATTCCATACCTCTTCGCAATTGGCGACGCTCGACTACTCCTCCCGCGGCCGCGGCGGCTGGCTTGCCGTTCCGGTCGAGGACGACGCTGCGGCGAGGGCGTGGGGGAGAACTCCGGTGACAACGGAGTCGGCGCGTCAGCAGGAGCAGCGGGATTCGGTCACCGTCGTGACCGATCTCTGGGACTCGTGGGAGGACGACGCCGTCGTCCGTGACTATCTCAGTGGACGGTTCCTCGAGCGTGATCGTCTGCATTACGTCAACTTCGAGGGCGACACGTTCTCGGTGAAGGGGCCGGCAATCGTTCCGCGGCCGCCGCAAGGCCAGTTGGTGGTCTTCGGCCGCTACGGCGCCGTCGAACCACACCAGGCGGATGTTGTTCTCGTGTCCGGTGATTCGGTGGAGACCATCGCACAGTCGGCTGCCAAGGCGCGCGATGAGGGCGCGTCATTGGTGGTCGCCGAGGTCGATGTGGCTTTCGATACGCCGAATCTGTCTGCGGCGCAGCGGCTGACCGAGCTGAACTCGCACGGGGAAGCCGTCGACAGTGGTCGACTGCTCCTGGCTGCAGATCCGGGGGAGGCGGCCGCAGTTCTGAAAGAGTTGGCCGGGCACCTCGACGGTGTTCATTTCCACGCTCTCGTGATCGACGAGGACCTTCCGGTGCTGGCCAAGCTCGTGCTTCCGGGGTTGTCCAAGGCCGGGTTGACGCGGCGCCCCGTTCCGGGCTCGACGCTGAGGGGCAACCTCGGCCTGCAGCGGCCCGCAAATCGATTCGCCCACTCTTCCTGACTTGAATTCGCGCTAAGGATATTTCGGCTATGACTGCATCACGCTCCGCCGTGCCTCGACCCGACGCTCACGTTCACTTCGGCGTCTTCTTCCAAGGGGTCAACCACACCACCATCTGGTCCGATTCCGCCAGCGGATCCCAGATCGACTTCGAGACGTTTCGGCGATTGGTACTCACCGCCGAGCGAGGTCTGTTCGACGCATTCTTCCTCGGTGAGGGCCTTCGCCTTCGCGAGCAGAACGGCAAGATTCTCGATCTGGATATCGCCGGCCGCCCGGACGCAATAGCGCAGTTGGCCGCCCTCGCCGGTATCACCGACAAGATCGGGTTGGTCGCGACACAGAACACCACGTACAACGAACCGGCCGACCTCGCACGTCGACTCTCCGGCCTCGACCTACTTTCCGACGGACGGGCCGGCTGGAATGCGGTGACCACCGACAATGCGTGGACGGGAGAGAACTTCCGTCGCGGTGGTTTCCTCGACCACTCCCTGCGCTACGAGCGTGCCGGGCAGTTCATCGAAACTGCTCGGGCACTGTGGGATTCGTGGGCGGACGACGCGATCTCGGATTCTCGTACGTCCGAGAACTGGTCTACTCCGGGAGCCGTCGGCGACGTGCGCAGGCAGACTTCGCAGTTCGACATCTCCGTGACGCCGACGCTTCCCCGAAGCCGCCAGGGGCATCCGGTCATCTTCCAAGCGGGTGATTCGCCGAGTGGACGCGATTTCGCGGCGACGCATGCCGACGTCATCTTCTCGCGACACGGGACACACTTCGACGGCGCGCTCGACTTCGCCGAAGACATTCGGGCTCGGTTGCGTAGAGTCGGGCGACCGGCGGACGACGTCAAGATCTTGCCCAGCACGCAGATCGTGTTGGCGGAGAACGAGTCCGAGGTCGAGGAGAAGGCCCGGTGGGTCCTCGAAGGTCAGTTCACCGGCCAGACTGCCCTCTCTCTCGTCGGACTGGTGTGGGGTAAGGACCTTTCGGATCGAGACCCGGACGGTCCACTCCCCGAGGAAGATCCGGTTGCCCGCCCGGTTTCGGAGACACGCGGTTCAGCACGAGACGGCAACGACCCCATTGCGATTGCACGTGAATGGCGCGCTCTCGCGGAGGCAAAGAATCTGTCTTTGCGTCAGGTCGCCATAGAGACCTCGCAGCGTTCGGGTTTTGCGGGCACTCCGGGGCAGGTCGCAGATCAGTTGGTCCATTGGGTGCGCAACGGAGCTTCGGACGGCTTCAACATCTCGCCGTATCTGGTGCCGACCGGGCTCGACGAGATCGTCGACTGGTTGATCCCGGAACTGCAGGAGCGTGGGGCGTACCGCACCGAGTACTCCACGTCGACGCTGCGGGAGCACCTTGGGCTGCGACCGCCGCTCACGCGTCGGGCTTCCCACGAAGCTGCGGGGTAGCGGGTCCTGTCCCACACAGTCACAGCGGCGGCCGAATCCACCAAGCTCGATTCGGCCGTGCGCTGGGAGATTGTCGTTTGCGTAGCGGCGGGTTTCACCACTCTTCTCGATTCGGCGGTGCTCGGAATCGGGGTCCCGTCCATCCGGGCGTCGCTGGGCGCGTCGACCTCCGAGGTGCAGTGGATCCTCGCGAGTTATTCGCTGACTTTCGGCTTGGCTCTGGTGCCGGCGGGCCGACTCGGTGACGTCGTCGGGCGTCGACGCTTGTTCTTGGCGGGTCTGAGCATTTTCGCGGTGATGGGAATCCTCGGAGCGTGTGCGTCGGACCCGTCGATGATCGTTTCGGCTCGGCTGGGGCAAGGGATCGGTGCAGGCACCATCAGTTCGCAAGTGCTCGGCATCATCACCGACCGGGTGTCCGGAAAGGCTCGGGCGAAGGCGTTGGGCGCGTACAGCACCGCGGGTGGTCTGGCCGGCGTTTCCGGACCGATCCTCGGTGGCGTACTGCTGAAGTATTCCGACGCCGACTTCGGATGGCGGCTGCTCCTGATTCTCAACGTGCCGTTTGCCGTGGTCACACTGATTCTGGCGTTTCGCTTTCTGCGCCGTGATCGAACCACCCGATCCGGCGCGTCGATAGATCCGGTGGGGTTGTGCCTGCTGGCGGCTACGACCGGGCTCCTGTTGTGGCCCATCGTGACCCGAACGAGTGTCACGGTGGCCGCGGCTTTCCTGATCGGTGCGTTCGGCGCTGCTGTCGCCTTCTGGTTCTGGGAACGTCGGTACGCCGCCCGCGGTGGCACACCCGTGCTACTTCCGTCTTTGATCGCCTCGCGGGGATTTCGACTCGGTACGACCGTTGCACTCTTCTGGTTCGGATCCATACTTGCCGTCAACGCGGTGCTCAGCCTCTATCTGATCGAAGGTTTGGGCTTCGCGCCGCTGAGTGCGGCGTTGATCATGACCGGCAGCTCGCTCGCGATGGCACTGACGTCGGCCTACGGATGGCGGCTGGTTGCCCGGTTCGGCCGTAGTGCGGTCGTTGTTGCGATAGTCGGCGAGATCCTTGTCATCCTCGGCTACATCGCGGCGGTCAATCTGATTCCCCGCGAACACCTCATCCCGGTGCTGGTCGTCCTGGCGGTGTTGTCCGGTGTAGCCAGTGGCTGCGTCGACGCACCCAATCGGGTGCTGACACTCGAATACGCACCGGCGGGCGCGAACGGAGTTGCAGCGGGCTTCCTTCAACTGTCGCAGCGCTTGTCGGCGACCATCTCCCTGGCCGCGGTATCGGGGTTGTATCTCGGTGTGCTCGGGTCATCGACCGAGGGATATGGACGTGCGTTCGGGTTCGCGCTGGCCGTCTGCGTCGTCATGTTGACGCTCTCGTTGGCGGGAGCGGTGGCCGACAGCCGTCGACGAAGGACGTGAACTGGCATTTCGGGGGTCTTCAAGGTTCGTCGGAGGCAGAGCTCGTGTGACTCGTGGGACTTGTGTTACCCGTGGGTTAGGAGTCGTGGGACGATACTTGTGTGGTGACCGGTCGCAGTGAAGACAAGCCCAACGGTCGCGGGAGTGGAGAGCCAGTTAACTCACCCCGCGGATCGTCGGACAAACGCGACCGCACATCGACGCCCTTTCGCGCTCGAACGGCGATGTGGACGAATCGGCCACTGTTCGATTTCCACATGATCGTCGGTCTGGTCGTGCTGATCGTCGCGTTCGGACTACTGATGGTGCTTTCTTCTTCGGGCGTCGAGTCCTACGTTCTGTCCGGGACGTCGTACGCCCGATTCTGGCCGCAGTGCATGTTCGCAGCAATCGGTCTGGTGATGTTCGTGGCGGTCGTGCGCTTACCGACCGAAACGATGCGCAGAGCTTCGCCGTGGCTGCTGATCCTGTGTCTTGTTCTGCTTGTCCTGGTGCTGATTCCAGGTATCGGTTCCGAACAGATGGGTGCTCGCAGCTGGTTCGTGATCGCGGGCATTTCCTTCCAGCCGTCGGAGCTGGCCAAACTTGCCTTGGCGATCTGGTCGGCTGCGACAGTTGCGTCGTTCATGAACGCACGGATGGATGTCAACCGCGCATTGCCGGTGATCGGCGGTACGACGCTGCTCGTTCTGGTTCTGGTGGTGTTGGAGAAGGACCTCGGAACCACCATCACGATCGGCATCATCTTCATGTCGGTGCTGTGGTTCGGACTGTTCCGGATGAAGACGTTCATCAGCCTCACACTCGGTTCCGCCGTCGCGTTTCTGGTGCTCGGGCTTACTGCTGGTTACCGATCGGATCGCATCAAGGCGTTCCTGAATCCCGACCTCGACCCGCAGGGGTTGAACTTCCAGAGCACTCAGGCCAAGTACGCGTTGGCCAACGGCGGCATTTTCGGTCGCGGTCTCGGACAGTCCGACGCCAAGTGGAGCTACCTCCCGCAGGCACACAACGACTTCATTTTCGCCGTGATCGGTGAAGAACTGGGGCTGGTCGGCGCGCTGATTGTCGTAGCTCTCTTTGCCGCGGTACTGATCGTCGGGTTGCGGATCGCGAAGCGGTCCACCGATCCGTTCCTCAAAGTCATGACGGCGACGGCAACGACGTTGATCGTCGTCCAGGCATTCATCAACATCGCTTACGTGGTGGGCCTGATTCCGGTGACCGGTCTGCAATTACCGCTCATCTCGGCGGGCGGAACCTCGATGATCACGACTTTGCTGATGTTCGGGCTGATCGCTCATGCAGCCTTCCGTGAGCCCGAGGCGGTCGCCTCGGCCGAGAGCAGCGGTCGCGGTTGGATCCCGTTGGTCTTCGGCAAGCCTCGGTTCGGAGTTGCGAAGAAACCACAACCCGATCGACGTAGACCGCCTGCTCGTCGCGCCCAGCCTGCCCCTAGTGGTCAGCGCAGCCCGGAACGGCGAGCACCGCAACCCGACAAGCGCCGGACTCGCGCTCCGGGCAGGCGCGCACCGTCGCGTGACTGGTCGGAAGATCCACGCAGACGCGGCCGCTCAGATCGGCCCCGGCGAGCTTCCTGATCTCGGCCAGTTCCACTGGCGGGCAATTCGGAAGCGGGTAGTCATGCACCCGACAATTGCGTTGGGCGGCTACATTGGGAGTCGGCAAAACGACGTCTAATAAGGGTTGTGGACATGGCAGGTGGCGACAAGGCAGACCAGTCGGTGGTCGAACGTAGCTCGGTGACCGGACGTCGTACGACGCCGTCGCAGCGTGCGCGTTTTCGCCGGATTGTCGACGCCGCAATGGAATCCGCCTCCGAAGGCGGCTACGACGCGGTGCAGATGCGGTCGGTGGCAGATCGCGCCGGCGTCGCGATCGGCACTGTTTACCGGTATTTCCCGTCCAAGAACCACATGCTCGTCGTCGCATTGTTGTGGATGTTCGAGGGTTTGCGTGACAGATTCCAAGACTTTGTAATCCCGGGAGAGACTCCGTCGGACCGGATTCTGTTTGTGCTGCGCAAGAATACGGAGGTCCTCGAGACCGATCACCTCCGTTACGAAGCGTTGGTTCGGGCGTACATGTTCGCGGACGCGTCGGCGACTCCGGAACTCAACGCGCTCGGTGGGGTCGTGACCGAGATGTTCGCGAAGGCGATCGGCGTCGAGGAAGTCTCGCAACAGCAGTTGGATGCGGTGAAGGTCATCGACGACGTCTGGATGTCGAGTCTCGTCTCGTGGGTTGCCGGCCGGATGACGACGGACCAAGTGATGGCGCATCTCGAACTTGCAGTGCGACTGGTCTTTCGCAAGTTGGGCGGATAGTCCTCACACGGTGTAGCCGCCGTCGACGTTGAGCTTCTGGCCGCTGATGAATCCGGCGGCATCGCTTGCGAGGAAACATACGGCTTCAGCAATATCGGTTGCCGATCCGAAGCGCTTCAACGGGATTCGGCTCATGGTCACGTCGAGCGCGCTCTGATCGAGTTCGGCCGAGTTGATCAGTCGCTCGGCCATTCCGTCGGTCAACATGCCGGGGCCCACGGAGTTGAACCGGACGCCGTAGCGTCCTTCCTCTGCGGCGAATCCACGAACAAGTTGTTCGACAGCCCCTTTGGTACCTGCGGAGAGTCCGTCGCGCACGGGAAAACGATCCGTTGCCGCGGTCGTCACTGCTACCACCGAACCTGACGATGCACGCAGCGAAGGCAGAGCGGTGTGGACGAGTGTGAAGAACGCTGCGGCTTCCTGGTTCAGTTGTTCGGTGAAGAACGCCGGCGTCACGCGTGAGAGGTGCGTCATCGGGACGTGCGGTCCGGCAGCGTGGACCAGCGTCGTCAACCCGCCCAGATCACTGACCGCATCGCTCACGGCGGCGCTGATCGACAACTCGTCGGTGAGGTCGAGAGGGTACGAGTGGGCGCGCACTCCATGGGTTCGAATCTGCTCGCTCAGTTGCTCGGCGGCGTCCTTGTTGTTTCGGTAGGTGAAGGCGACGTCGTGTCCGCGTTCGGCGAGAGTCAAGGCGATCGCCGACCCGATTCCGCCGGATCCGCCGCTGACAAAAGCGGTGCGTGCTGCGCTCATAGTGCCTCCAGAGGTATGCCGATTCCCAACCTAGCAAATGCTTGGTTGGGGTGCCGTTCGGAATATATCACTGCGCGAAGGACAGGCTCAGATTGCTATCGCAACCGGACTGATCGTCCTAATCTGGGGCCATGTCCGGAGACAGTGTGCAGTTGACCGATGGGGCGCCCGGTGGGGAACCAGAACCCCATAGCTCGGAACCTCACGCACCCAGCTTGAACAATCGCCTGAACTGGCTACGTGCCGGTGTTCTGGGCGCAAACGACGGAATCGTCTCGACGGCAGGTCTCGTGGTCGGTGTTGCAGCAGCGACAACCGAGCGCTCCGCGATCTTCACGGCCGGCTTTGCAGGTCTGGTTGCCGGCGCTGTATCGATGGCGTTGGGCGAGTACGTCTCGGTCAGCGCTCAGCGGGATACCGAACGCGCACTCCTGCAGAAGGAGAAGAAGGAACTCCTCGAGACCCCGGAGGCTGAACTTCAGGAACTGACCGAGATCTACGAGAACAAGGGATTGAGTCCGGAGACGGCCCGCCGCGTCGCCGAAGAATTAACCGAGCACGACGCCTTCGCGGCGCACGTAGAAGTCGAATTGGGTATCGATCCAGACGATCTCACCAATCCGTGGCATGCAGCGATTTCGTCGGCAATCTCGTTCACGATCGGCGCGGCGATCCCGTTGGTTGCAATTCTGGTGCCGCCGACAGGCATCCGCGTCCCGATCGCATTTTTCGCGGTGCTGATCGCACTTGCACTGACGGGAACGATCAGCGCGGCGCTCGGCGGAGCCCGCAAGACCAGAGCGGTGCTACGAGTGGTGATCGGCGGCGCGCTCGCGATGGCAGTGACGTACGGGGTAGGTCAGTTGGTGGGTACGGGTCTCGCCTGACCCCTGCTGTGCGCCTTTATTAACCGCGGGGGGTTAATAAAGGCGCACAGCAGATTCAGGCACGGCAGATCATGACCGGTCCCGGCGCGTGGTGCAGTAGATTCTGGCTGGTCGATCCCATGACGGTGCCCGCCATCGCACTGCGCCCGTGACTTCCGACAACTATCAACTGCGCGTCGTCTGCGTATTTGAGCATGACCGGGGCAGCGGCGCCGGGTTCACTGATGCGGGTGACCGGCACGTCCGGGTACTGGTCGGCCATGCCCGCGAGATTCTCTGCCAGCAGCGCCGATTCCTCCTGTTCGACGGCCTCCCAGTCGATCAGAATTCCCGCTCCGCCTTCGCGGAAGGTGGACGAACCCTGCCAGGTGTGGACTGCGATGAGCGGCGCGTCGAACTGATCGGCATAACGAAACGCGTACTCGACGGCCTTCTTGCTCAACGCGCTTCCGTCGACTCCGACGATGACGGGACGCTGATCCGGACCGGGATTCTGTGCCGAACCACGCCACACGGTGACTGGACAGGTTGCATGATTGGCCACCTTCAGTGCGGTCGATCCGAGCAGCCGTGAGCGCAGTGCACCCGATCCGGTCGACCCCATCACGATCAGGCGTGCGGTACCCGAGGATTCGAGGATATGCGTCGACGCCGGCCCTGGCGCGATCTCGGATTCGATGGTCAGTTCCGGGAATTCGGCCGAAATCACTGTGGCGGCGGCCTCGACGATCGCTTCGCCGTCTTCGCGGATCTGGCTGAGGAACTGCGACTGCAACATCACTGCAGCGGGACTGTAGATCGGACCCTCTTGCGGCAGGGCGTGCGCCAGAATCAGTCGTGAATTCACCGCGTTGGCGATCGAGGCTGCCCACCGGGCCGCGGCCGTGGAGGCCTCGGATCCGTCGATGCCGGCGACGACATCCTGGTGTCCTGCAAGTGTGTTCATGTCTACTCCCTCTGAAATGATCGAGATCGGTCGACTGGTTACAGCGAAGTCACCAGAGTGACGACGCCGACTTCACGGCTTCCTTCCACGTCTTGCGCAGCAGGGTTGATTGCCCGTCGGCGATTTCCAATTCCCGCCGATAGGCCATGCCCAATCCAAAGCTGGTCAAAGAAGTGTGTTCCTGCTCTGCGGCAATTTCGAGCAGATGATGTTGGGCGACAACGGAATCCTGATGCTCGCCGAGAACGTCCTGGAAGTGGCTGAAATGCTTCAGGGCGCGCTTGGCTCGACTCTTCGACACGGGTTCCATGACCTCGATCGCGTACTTCATCCGCTTGGCTCCCTTGCGTGCGCGGTGCATGCGCTCGTCACGATCGGTGCGGGTATCGGCGTCGAAGACGTGATCGACTCGCTTACCCACCTTGTGTGCCAGGTGGCGCAGGGTATGAGCCAATTCTCGTGCCGACGCCTTCTTTCCCACGCGGTGCGCGACTGTGTCGAACTCGAGATCGCCGACGTACTCGTCGAGACGATCGAGCAGCGTGGTGTATCGCTCGGAATCGAGCGCCTCGAGGGCAGTTTCCTGTGCGGTTTCACCGCGTGCCGAGAAGAACTCGTCGACTCGAGCTCGCACAGCTTCTCGTTCGGGCATCTCGTCGATTTCGCCGAGGCGTTCCACAAGACGCTCCCACTGGACCTCGACGTCGCGGGCGTCGCCGAACTTTCCACCGATCCATCGCAGATCCGTGATGAGATCGTCGGTCTTGGGGGAGTGTCCGGCGTACGACTGGAGAGCGCTTCGGATGCGACGTGCTGCGACCCGGAAATCGTGAACGGCTTCGTCGTCGGCCCGACGCGTCCCCAGATCCGCTGCGACCAGTGCGCGCTGTTGTTCGATGAGGTAATTGCGCAACAGAATCCGCGGGTTCGACGCTTTGCCCGTGGTGACCTCGTGGCCGACGTACGGCGTGACCGAAGTGCCCAGTGCTCGTTTGAGTTTGGACGGACTCGCAGAACGCTCGAGTCCGGCGTCCAGTAGAACCGACTCGATGGCGTCGGCGAGGTCTTGTCCGCCTGCACCTTGTTCGACCTCGACTTCTTGCCACGTCGACTCACCGGAACCGTCTGCCTTGCAGGCGATGACGGTGTCGGAGACGACTTCGGCAAGCAGCACACCGTTTTCGCCGTTGAGCCTGGTGCGCTCCCGATCGGTGATGATCAGGGCGACCGGCACCAGATCGTGACCGCGGATGATCGCCCGGATCAGACTCGACAGCGGCGAGGGCACATCGGTGCTCTCGTCGGGAGGAAGCTGGATTTCGGTTCGAGTGTCCTGGCCTGCGGGAAGTTTCATGTGCCATCCCGCGTCATCGCCGCCTTCGCGCTTGCGCAGCGTGATCTTCTCGGCGAGCAACCGGTAGTCGGCGGTGTCGAAGTAGGTGGCAGAGAGCTGTATCGAGTCGTGGACCGGTTCGCCGACAACACCGGGAAGCCCGCCCAGTGCGGGAACTTCCTGTTCGGCGGGCGCCTCGTACTTACGCTCGATCTCCCGTACGGCTTCGGGTACGTCAGCGGTCTTGCTCATCTGGTCTCCTCTTGCGGTGCGGTCTGCGCTTCCATCCTCCCGGTATCGGACGCACAGTGGAAGGGTCCGGGGTTCCTACGGCGAGTCGCCACGGGCTGATTCGTCCGGCCAGGACAGGGTCCGCCTACTTTCGAACCGTTGCAGACGGCCGGTAGTCGGATCCTCGAACTCGAGTACCTTCGACAGCAGGCGCAGAGGATTCGAATAATCCTCTGCGGCAACGTCGTAGAAGTCGGGATAGAAGTTGTCGCCGTGGATCGGTAGCCCGAGCGAGGTCATGTGCAGGCGAAGTTGATGAGTCTTGCCGGTATGGGGGATCAACCGGTACCGCGCGAAGCCGTCCCGCGTCTCGATCAGTTCGATTCGCGACTCGCTGTTGGGCTCGCCCTCGATCTCCTCGGCCTTGAGTACCCCGCGTTCTTTCACGATGCGACTGCGCACGACTGCGGGGGTGCTCACCTGAGCGTCGTAACGCGCGATGGCCTCGTACTCCTTGGCGACGCGGCGCTCGGCGAACATGGTCTGGTAGTCGCGCCGGGCCGCCTGATGCACGGTGAACAGCAACAGTCCCGCCGTAACGCGGTCGAGGCGATGAGCTGGACTCAGCTCCGGTAGATCGAGGTCCCGACGCAAGCGGACCAACGCCGATTCGGCGATGTATCGGCCGCGCGGGGTGCTCGCGAGAAAGTGCGGCTTGTCCACGACAAGGATGTTCTCGTCCCGATAGAGGATGTCGATCTCGAACGGCACCCGCGTTTCGACGGGAGGGTCGCGGTACAGGTAGACGAACCGCCGGGGAGCGTAAGCGCTCGTCTCGGTGATTCCGACGCCCTTCTCGTCGACGACCTCCCCGGCTGCGACTTTCTCCCGCAGGCGGACGGCATCCTGGGGAAACCGTTCGAGCAGGTAGTCGAGCGTCGTCGCCCACATGCCGTCGTCGGGCTGACGGATGCGACTGGGGTTCAGGCCGTCGCGGACGGGAAGGGGTGATCGTGACACATCTTCAAAGCTAGCCGTCCGGTCGGCATTCAGACCTATTGACGACATATGGGACGGAAGTTACTATCCGGTAAGTTCGTGACACCGGTCACTGTCGTGGGGGCAGGGCTGGGTCATCACAACAGAAAATTGGGGTTTTCGTGAGGACACGACTTCTACGTCGAAGGTCGACAACGATTGCGGTGGGGCTGTGCGTCGTGGGGTTGACGGTGCCGAGCGCCGTCGCTTCTGCGGATCCGACGGGAGGGTCGGACGGGCAGGCCTGGCTCGCGGCAACGGAGGCGACTCCGCAGTATCCGGGGGTCTCCATCGAGTGGGACGTGCCCATCACGATGAGTGACGGCACAGTTCTGCAAGCGAATGTGTACCGACCGGCGGATGCATCCGGGCGGGCCGTGGAATCGAGGACGCCTTCGGTCCTCAACATCACGCCGTACACGAAACTGCTGGACACGCTGGTGGATTCAGCTCTCTCGATCCCGCAGGTCGGAGAGACGTTGATGGACGTGGCGAACTCGCTCGACCTTGCGGCGCCGTTCGACGGTGTGTCGGAGTTGACGGGGGTCATTGCCGGCGGAGGTGCCAGGGTGCTCGGCGTCAACCGTGATCTGGTCCAGAACGGGTATACACAGGTTGTGGTCGACGCACGTGGAACCGGCTTCTCCCAGGGTAATTGGGACGTGCTCGGCAAGCGTGAGCAACAGGATTCGGTCGAGGTCATCGACTGGATGAGCAAGCAGGGGTGGTCCGACGGGAAAGTAGGGATGGCGGGCATCTCCTACTCCGCGATCAACTCGGTGCAGGCGGCGAGCAACAATCCACCTGCACTGAAGGCGATCTTCCCGGTCGAACCGGGCAACGATCTGCTGCGCGACATCGTCGGGACCGGTGGCGGCCTCGGAGTCGGGTTCATGCCGTTGTGGTTGACCGCGGTCAACGGGCTCAAACTCGTCCCGAACGTTCAGGACATCCTGCAAGGAAACTTCGATCCCCTGTGGTTGGCGAGCCGCCTCGAGGATCCGGGAACGCTGATTCCCGAACTGGTGCAAGCGATGACGGCTCAGCGAATCGAGGACGTGTCACCGTCGACTCTGCAAGTCGCGCAAGACGGTCAGTTCTATCAGGACCGGTCCGCAGACGTCGGAAACATCACTGTTCCGACGATGGTCTACGGCGGGTGGCACGACATTTTCGCCAACAGTGAGCCGCGGATCTACAACGGAATAGATCTGCCGCCCGGACAGAAGCAGTTGATCATGGGGAACGGCTATCACGTCACTCCCGGTGGTGGGTTCGGCAAGGACGGTGCGCCGCCGCGCCTCGACGTGCTCGAACGTGCGTGGTTCGACAAGTGGCTCAAGGGCATCGACAACGGAATCGATCGATACGGTCCGGTGACGATGTTCCAGCAAGGTGGCGGATGGATCACGGACGATCAGTTCCCGCGAGCGGGTGCGCGCTACGAACGTATGTATCTGAACTCCGCGCCCAGCGGTACTGCCGCCCACGCGGCGTACGACGGTTCCCTGACCGACGACCTCCCCAGTGCCGCAGCACGATTGACAGTTGCACCCGGACTGCGAGGCTTCTGCTCCGGTGACGGAACCCAAGGAACGGCCGGTATCTCCGTGGTGCTCGGTGCGTCGTGTTCCAAGGATTCCCGATTCCAGGAAGCGGAGGGTCTCACGTTCACCGGTGAGGCAGTGACCGAGCCGACCACACTCTCGGGCCCGATCAACGTCCATCTCGAGACGGTCCTGGACGCGGCGGACGGATTCTGGGCAGCGACGGTCAACGACGTAGCGCCGGACGGAACCTCGACGCCGATCACGAACGGCGCACTGACCGCGTCGCTCCGGGCGGTCGACGATTCCAAGAGCACCCGCTCGGCCAACGGTGACTACAGTGAACCGCACCACTTTCTGACGATCGACACGCGTCAGCCGGTTGTTCCCGGAGAGGTCACCACCGTCGACATCAACATGCTCCCGACTGACGCAGTGCTGCAACCGGGGCACCGACTTCGCGTCGACGTCTACGCTGCCAGCGTGCCGCGTTACCTGGCCCTCGGGCCGATGCTCGCCGACAGCCAACTCAAGCCGCAGCACATCGAGTTGGCTGCAGACCGGCCGAGCTTCGTCAACGTTCCCTTCGTCGGGGGTCGCTGACCCGGACTGCGACGGCGGCGTGAGAACCTGCGGGTTCGCGGAGGTTCTGAGAAGATCGTCCGATGACAGAATCCCGACTCTCCGCCGCCGTCCATGATCGTCTGGACGAACTTCTGGACCCGGTGGACGAGCGGCTCGCGGCGCAGTACCCGGGAAACCGTGACGGGATCCAGCCGGTGCACACGATTTACGTCAGTGCCGCTGATGCAACCGTCGACACCCCTCGTCTCTGGGGCGAGCAGGCGATTGCGCTTCTCGATTCTCACGCGCATGTGTTCGCCGATCTCGATACCGAGAATGCACTCGCCGATGTGCGAGTTCAACTCGGCCGCAAGCCGGTCCAAGACTTTCGAATAGATTTCGAGGACGGATACGGACGCCGCAGCGACGAGGAAGAAGACGCTGCAGCGACGTCGGCCGGGCGGACACTTGCGGCGCTCAGCGCTGATCCTGCCGGGCCGAACTGGGGTGGCATCAGGTTCAAGGGGCTGCCGGCCAGTGAACGTCGGCGCTCGATCAGGACGCTCGAGTTGGTGCTCGACGCAGCCGGCGGAGTGCCGGACGGATTTGTATTCACCGTCCCCAAACTGCGCGCGGTGGAGCAGGTCACGGCGACGGTGTTGCTCTGTGAAGAACTGGAGAAGGCTCACGGACTCGAGCCGGGTTCGCTTCGGTTCGAGTTGCAGATCGAGAGCCCGCAGGCAGTCATCGCTGCCGACGGAACGGTGGCTGTTGCTCCGGCCATCCACCGCGGTGCCGGTCGTCTGACCGGTTTGCATTACGGCACTTACGATTACAGTGCGGCGTGCGGAATTGCATCGCGCCATCAGTCGCTCGAACATCCGGTGGCAGATCACGCAAAGGCTGTCATGTTGGCTGCTGCCGCGCAGACCGGCGTGTGGGTGTGCGACGGGTCCACTCAGGTCGCGCCAGTCGGGAGTGCCACGGCAATCCGCGACGCGATCACTCGGCACCATGGGCTCGTCACACGATCCCTGGAACGCGGTTACTACCAGGGCTGGGACATGCACCCCGGCCACCTGGTCACCCGCTGGCTCGCCACCTTCGGTTTCTACCGCAACGCGCTCGGCGCCGCCGCCCCGCGCATCCAGTCGTACCTGGGGCGCCAAGGTGGCGATGTGATGGACGAACCCGCAACCGCACAGGCTCTGGCGGCGGTGGTTCTGCGCGGGCTCGACGCGGGGGCCTATCCGGAATCCGAGGTTCTCCGGCTCGCGCCGAGCGCCGACACCGACGCACTCCGCCATCTCGTAGGACGCACCGCACCGATCACAGGAGAACACTGACCGATGAGCACCACCGAATTCACCTTGCTGCCCGACCTGGCACTGCGCACCCTCGGCGGAGCCGTCATCTGGGCCAACGACGAGGCATTCGCCGAGCGTGAGGCCCTGATCCGGCCAGGCAAGGCCGGCTACCAGCCGGCGACGTTCGGGCACAAGGGGCAGGTGTACGACGGTTGGGAGACACGTCGTCGCCGCGCGGCAGGTCATGACGAGGCTATCGTGCGCCTCGGTGTTCCCGGAGTGGTGCGAGGCGTCGTCGTCGACACTGCTTGGTTCAAGGGCAATTACCCTCCCGAGATCTCGGTGGAGGCAATTTCCGTCGACGGGTATCCGGATCCCCTCGACCTCGCCGGCTCCGGCGAGTGGACAACCATCGTCGAGCGCTCGACCGTGCAGGGCGACTCGGAGAATCCGTTCTCGGTGGCGTCGGAGGAGCGGTGGACACATGTCAAGCTGACCATCTACCCGGACGGCGGCGTGGCGAGATTTCGTGTTCACGGTGAAGCGCGGCCGGACCCACGTTTCCTCGACGCCGGGCCGTTGGACCTCGCAGCACTCGAAAACGGTGGCCGCGTGACCGATTGCTCCAACATGTTCTACAGCTCACCGCAGAACATCCTGTTTCCCGGACGCGCTGCTTCGATGGGTGACGGGTGGGAGACCGCCAGGCGCCGCGATGACGGAAACGACTGGGTACAAGTACAACTCGCGGGTGAAGGCGTGTTGAGCTTCGTCGAGATCGACACCTCGTATTTCCTCGGAAACAGTCCGGGTGAGGGCGCTTTGGCCGGCCGAACGACGGAAGGGGAGTGGATCGAACTGTTGCCGCGCACGACGCTGCGTCCGGATACGCGTCATCGCTTTCCGATCGAATCCGAAGTCCCGGTCACCGATGTCCGTCTGGACATCTTCCCGGATGGTGGCCTCGCGCGACTGAGAGTCTTCGGCGTATTGACCGACGCTGCTCGCGCTGTGATTTCCGGGCGCTGACGGTAAAGTTGTTGGCATGAGCGACTATCCGCGTGAGAACTATCCCCGGGACGCCTATCCCCGGGACATGGTGGGATATGGGCCTCATCCGCCGCACCCGCACTGGCCCGGCGACGCGCGGATAGCTGTTCAGTTCGTCCTCAATTACGAAGAGGGGGCCGAGAACAACGTCCTGGACGGGGACGCGGCTTCGGAGACATTTCTATCGGAAATGACTCCGGCAGAAGCATTTCCGAATCGCCACATGAGTATGGAATCGCTGTACGAGTACGGCTCTCGGGCCGGGCTGTGGCGTGTTCTCCGGACCTTCGAGCGACGGAACCTGCCTCTCACAGTTTTTGCGGTGGCGCGTGCGATGCAGCGTAATCCGGAAGCTGTCAGTGCTTTTCAGGAATTGGGTCACGAGATCGCGTGCCACGGGCTGCGGTGGAAGTCTTACCAATCCGTGGACATCGAACGCGAACGCGCAGACATGGCCGAGGCAGTCCAGATCCTGCGAGATCTGACGGGTTCGACGCCCCTCGGTTGGTACACCGGACGCGATTCACCGAACACTCGCGAACTGGTGGTCGAGCACGGCGGCTTCGTCTACGACTCCGATTCTTACGCAGATGATCTGCCGTACTGGGTCGACGTGCCGCGTGGCGCAGAGTCGGTGAAGCACCTGGTCGTTCCGTACACGCTCGATACCAACGACATGCGTTTCGCCTCTCCCGCAGGATTTCCCAGCGGCGATCAGTTCTTTGCGCACCTTCGTGACGCCTTCGACGTGCTGTATGCGGAGGGGACGGCCGGATCGCCGAAGATGCTCTCGGTCGGGTTGCACTGCCGCATAGTCGGCCGCCCCGCCCGTGCTGCCGCTCTCGAACGATTCTTGGACCATGTGCAGTCGCACGAGAAGGTCTGGGTCGCGCGGCGCATCGACATCGCCGAGCACTGGAAGTCCGCGCACCCCGCTTAGGGGTCACGGTCGGTCGACAAAAGACTTCATTCGAGCAGGTGGGGGTACTCGTTCGACCGCCGCGCATCGCGCCATCGAATTCTAGGCCATTGACAACTGGCACGGTTGTGGATGACTCTTTGTAGATGGAGAAACACACAGCAGTCGAAGCGTCTTCACGGTGAGCCGACCAGTGTCAACCAAGAAGCCGACCAAGAACCGCGGATCGACGTTGTCCCACAATGCCCGCGCGGTGGTGACCGGCGCCGGCAGCGGAATCGGCCGTGCCTTTTCGTTGGAGTTGGCGCGTCGAGGCGGTGAGGTGATCTGCGCGGATATCTCGCTGGAGCGGGCCAAGGAAACAGTGGCACTCATCGATGAGATCGGTGGTACCGCACATGCCGTCCAATGCGATGTGTCGATTCGGGATCAGGTTCAGGACCTGGCGTTGTTCGCGGAACTCGAACTTGCGGGACCGCTTTCGCTGGTGATCAACAATGCCGGGGTCGGTATCGGTGGAAAACCGGTGGGTGAGATCGGTTTCGACGATTGGGAGTGGGCACTCGGGATCAATCTGTGGGGTGTCGTGCACGGCTGTGAGATATTCGCTCCACAACTGCGTGCCAGCGGCGCCGGGGGATTCATCAACGTGGCCTCGGCCGCCGGGTTTGCGGCTGCGCCGCTGATGGCGCCCTACAACGTCGGCAAAGCGGCCGTGATGTCGCTCTCGGAGACCTTGTCTGCTGAACTTGCCGGTACGGGAGTGCGGGTGACGGTGCTGTGTCCGACCTTCGTCAAGACAAATGTTGCTCGCGACGGTCGAATCACCGCGGAAGCAACACAATTGGCGCAGGCGTTGATGCGGCGAACCGGCTTTTCGCCGGAGCGGATCGCCGTCACCACTCTCGACGCCCACGACAAGGGGCGACTCTACGTGGTGCCGCAGTTCGACGCGAAGGTGATCTGGCGACTCAAGCGGTACCTACCCGTTGCATACACGTGGGGCTGTGGAGTTCTCAATCGCTTTGCACCGAAACAGAAGTCGGGATCATCTGGAACCTCGGCGGTGCCGGATACGAACCCGCTGAGCACGAAAGGAGCGTGACATGTCTTTCGATTTCGACGGAATGCTGCAGAAGATCAAGGACCGCCAATGGGCTCTGGTGGACATCGACTGGGATGCTCCCGGTGCCGAGACGATCAGCCCAGAGCTTCATGCGAAGCTGAAACCGTTCATGTCGGACCTGATGTGGATCGAGAACGTCGGTGCCCGCGGCTTCGCTGCGATGGCTCTCAAGGCGCCGACTGAAACTCTCCGAGACATCTATCGGCATTTCCACGCCGAGGAACAGAAGCACGCCAACGCCGAACTCGCGCTGATGCGTAGGTGGGGAATGCTCGACGGCGACGAGATGCCCGAGCCCAACATCAACGTCAAGCTCGTCATCGACTGGCTGGACAAGCATTCCGACGGTTTGTCTCTCTCGATTCTCGGGACCGTCATACCGATGCTCGAGGTGGCGCTCGACGGAGCCCTGGTCAAGTTCATCATGGACGAGATCGAGGATCCGGTCTGTCAGGCCGTGTTCAAGAAGATCAACGCAGACGAGTCCAGGCATCTGGCGGTGGATTTTGCGGTCATCGAGATGCTCGGGCACTCGACGACGCGCAAGCTCGTTGTCGAAACCGTCGGTGCCTGGATGAATCCGGCGTTGATCATCGGGACACTTCGTTACATCCCGTTGCTGAACAAGATGCGCGACAACATCGTCGACATGGGAGTGAACGAGGAACGGCTCTACACCGCGATGAAGCGGTTCAGGAACGTAGGCGAACGGAGTCCGGCCGCGCTCCGCGTCCCGATGTATCGGGTGGTGAAGTGGCACGGCAACATGGTCATCAATCGCAACCATCCCTACCATCTGCTTGCCGATCGGATGGTCAAGGCCACGGGCCGACTTTCCGGCAGCAGACTCAATTCCGAGCCGACCTGGGCCAAGGAACTGACGTACGAGCCACTCGCATGAGTACTGCCGAGCCGCTGTCAGTGGCGATCATCGGTGGAGGTTTCGCAGGAATCGGAGCGGCGATTCGGTTGAAGCAGAACGGTATCGAGGACTTCGTCATTCTCGAACGGGGCACGGAAGTCGGCGGGACGTGGCGTGACAACACGTATCCGGGCGCTGCGTGCGACATTCCGTCCCGTCTGTACTCGTACAGTTTCGCCCCGAATCCGGACTGGTCGCACACCTACTCGGCGAGCGCGGAGATCCTCGGCTACATCCGAACGATGGTGAAAGAGTTCGGCCTCGATTCGAGAATTCGGTTTCGGTGCAACGTCACGGGCGTCGAGTGGGACGAGCAGACCGGCGCCTGGACGATCGCGCTCGAGGGCCGTGAAGCGGTCGTTGCCCGGACCGTCGTCATGGCGTCGGGTCCGCTCGCGAACGTCAGCTTTCCTGCTGTTCCGGGTTTGGAGAGCTACGAAGGACACAAGATTCACAGTGCTCGCTGGGACCATGACTACGACTTCACCGACAAGCGAGTCGCAGTGATCGGAACCGGCGCCAGTGGCGTCCAGATCGTCCCGGAACTCGTCAAAACTGCACGATCTGTGAAGGTTTTCCAACGAACCCCCGGATGGGCATTGCCGCGAGCAAACCTACGCACCCGATCGCGGACCAAGGAGTTGTACCGTCGTCATCCGGGCGTCCAGACTCTGGCGCGTCGGGCTTGGTACTGGGGACACGAATCGGTAGCGCTCGGGGTGGTCTGGGAATCCCCGTTGACGAGGGTGGTGGAAACAGTCGGGCGTCTTCATCTGCGTATGCAGGTGAAGGATCCGTGGTTGCGGCGACAACTCACTCCCGACTTTCGGGCAGGGTGCAAGCGGTTGCTGATGACCAGCGAGTATTACCCGGCTCTCCAGCAGGACAATTGCACACTCGTGACCTGGCCGATTGCGAGATTGGCCCCACATGGCATTCGCACGGTCGAAGGGATCGAGCATCAATTCGACTGCATTGTGTTCGCCACCGGCTTCGACGTTTGCAAGACCGGAACACCGGTCCCGATCATCGGAAGGGGCGGACGTGTGCTCGCAGAGGAGTGGAAATCGGGGGCGCGTGCGTACAAGAGCATCGCGGTATCCGGTTACCCCAACCTGTATTTCACCTTCGGACCCAACTCGGGTCCGGGGCACAGCTCCGCCCTCGTGTACATGGAAGCGCAACTCGACTATCTCGCCCAAGCGATCAAAATCGTCCTCGAGCGCGACCTCAAGGCACTCGATGTTCGTCAAGATGTCGAAGATGCGTACAACGTCGAGTTGCAACGGCGGCTGTCGAAGACCACGTGGAACTCTGGATGTTCGAGTTGGTATCTCACCGACGAAGGTTTCAATGCCACGATGTTTCCCGGTTTCGCGACCCAGTACGTGAACCAATTGAAATCGGTGGATCTTCGGGACTACACGAGCACAGTGCGCGAGAAAGACACTGCGCAGACCTGATCCCGGGTTCTGACAGGCCTGGTGTTGCCACTAAGTTGGAATCGTGACGACCGACGCGGCAGAGGAGACGAGGCGGTGACCGAGTACCGCATCGACGATCTCGCGCGGGCTGCGGGCACCACCTCGCGGAACGTACGGGCATATCAGGAACGCGGATTGCTTCCTCCGCCGGAGAAGCGGGGGCGGGTAGGCATCTACGGCGACGCGCACCTCGAACGCCTCAAACTGATCGACACACTTCTTCAACGAGGTTTCACCACTGCGCATATCGACGACTTCATCACCGGGTGGGAAACCGGGAAAGACCTGACAGAGGTGCTGGGTCTGCAGCACGCGGTCACCGAACCATGGTCCCGCAGTGACACCGTGAGTATCGAGATGACAGTCGTACGCGAATTTCTCGGGGGCGATGCGGATGGTCAACTGGATCGTCTCGTAGATCTCGGACTGGTACAGATAGAAGGAGAGAACTGCGTTTTCACCGATCCTGCTTTGCTCAGCGGGTTTTCGAGTCTCCTCGAATACGGTTTTACTCTCGATCAACTTGTCGATGTGCATGAAAAGCTCCACAACGCCGTGGACGGGATCGCCAAAGACTTGATTCAGGCGGCGAAGGATCGCATCGTCGATCAGCACGGGGTCGGTTGGCTCCCGGAGGGCGACGAGGTTGCCGGAACAGCCGAGATGCTCCAGACGATGCGTGAACTCGGTGTGGCGTCGGTACATTCGGCACTGGCCCGGGCGCTCGACGCGAACCTGCAGCGTGAACTCGGCGACTACCTTGCCGCTGCGATCGGCTCGCGGAGCGACGCCGACGAGTCGAACTAGCAGATTCGATCAGGTTCGGGACGCGCTGCCGCGTCGCGGTGCTCTCAGCTCTTGCGTGCCTCGATCAGGAATCGACTCGAGTACGCGACAAACGATCCGTCGCGACGGATCTGCGTGTCGAGTTCGCGGAGTCGGTCTCGGTACAGCGCCACGGTGAATCCCGGAACCATCCAGATCACCTTGCGTAAGAAGTAGACAACGGCGCCGATGTCGAAGAATTCCATGCGCAGACGCTCGAAACGAAGGTCGACGATGGTGAGCCCGGCCGCAATCGCGTCAGCACTTTCATCCTCGTAGTGCCGTCCGCGACGAGCCTTCGGCTGGGGTCCGAGAAAGTACTCGACGAGTTCGAACACGCTGGCGTGACCCACATGTTGGGCGAAGTACGTTCCCCCGGCTTCGAGCACGCGCGCGATCTCGGACCACCACACTGTCGCGGGGTGCCGGCTGGTCACCAGATCGAATGCCGAATCGGCAAACGGTAGCGGTGGCTCGTCTGCGTCCGCGACGACCACCACACCTCGGGGACGCAGAAGGGCGGTGGCCTTGGCGACATTCGGTGGCCAGGATTCGGTAGCTGCCATCACGGACGGGAGTGATGGTGCGGCGGCAAGGACTTCGCCGCCGCCGGTCTGGATGTCCAGCGCAGCGCCGGCACGGCCGAGACGTTCACTCATCAGTCTCTGGTACCCCCACGAGGGACGCTGCTCGGTAGCGCGCCCGTCGAGCCACGAGAAATCCCACCCGTCGACTGAGGCGGATTCGGCTTCGGCTACGAGTTCGTCGAAACTTCGTGACATCCCCTGTGGCTTGCCCTCAGGCGTTCCTTCTGACATCACATCATCATCGTCGGCGAGCACTGACGGTGCCAGTCGTTTACGGCTACTTCGGGGTGGCGCCGAGCATCGGTGCAAGTTGGGTGGCGATCGGATTGAGATCGAGCTTGTCCGGGTCCACCTTGGGCTTGCCGTCCCACGGCTGCGAGGTGTTCGGATCGGCGAAGGCGATGCGATTGGCGCTGCGGACACCCGTTTCACTGCCCTGAGGTGCCTGGCAGTTGGCAGCGGTGTTCAGTGGGAAGTCCTGTGTGGTGTCGTCGAAGTTCGGGTCTTTGCGCTTCATCTCGTCGAGGATCGCCATGGTCCCTTCGTATCCGACGGTGCACGAGAGCGGGTTGTTGGTCTCGAGCACCAAGCCGAGGTGCACGGTTCCATCTGCTGGTGCCACGGTGGGCGCTGCCCCGGCGAGCGCAGGGAGAAAAAGCAAGAAGGGCTGCAGGGTAGGCACTGTCGGTGCGGCCGCCGATGCAACGGCGGCGAGGTTGGAGAGGTTGGTCGTGAGCGCGGGGCCGGCTTCGGTGACGAGTGCGCCGACTTGGTCGCTGGCCGGTATGCCGTTGTCGATCACGCGTCGGATGTCGGGGTCGCTGGTGCGCAACTGCGCGGTCAGTGCGT